>JAQYNQ010000001.1 GCA_028727785.1 Eubacteriaceae bacterium
TTTGGTGTTCAGTTGTGGTAGAATATACATGATCCATGGTGATGACTCCTTTGGTGATTGTGATTTGTGCACTTACATTCTACCACAGAAGCACCACTATGGATTTTTATTTAATTGTTCAACTTGATTATACAATCAACCAAAAATTATTCGTAAATGCCTTTATAAAATCTTCTTCGCTTGTATTTCCAGTGAGCACGGAAATTGTATTTACCTCACTTCTAAAGGGCATTAAAACCAATTCCTCACTATTTCTCATATCTGGAGAAATCGCCTTTTCTTTTATTAAGATATCTTGCAAGGCATGATGTCCATTAAATCTTTTTGTTAAAGGTTCTCCTGTACACTGACCTATATATAGAACATCATATGTGATAAAAGGCGACAGATCTCCATAAAAGGTTACATACAAATATCCATGAGAAGCATAATAGATTAATTCATTGAAATTTAAGGCACACGTCACTTTTATAGCGGACTCATCCCCAGACTTTTCGTATGCATATATCTCAAACGCTTCAAACTCAAGACTACTTAAAACCGAATCTGTTGTCTCGGATATATAGTATTCATTCAATGTTCGCTCCGTATCTGTATTCAAAAAATCTGCACGCTTACTTAGCCCATTAATTCCTGCAAAACCTTCTAACGCATACTTTTCATTTCCTTCTGTCGGAATATAAATTTGAAGTTTGGCTCCTGTTTTTTTCAAAGCAACATTTAAAGCAATCAATTCCGTAGATGAGCGTTCCTTATTTATTGAAAACAAAGGCATCTCACGTTTTGCTATCACATAAAGGGACGCACTATCTAACATTTGTAGTTCAGTAGAATTGTTTTTTGCTAAGCTAAAATCCATAATTGACAACGGCGAATGTGTCAAAAACAGATGAGATTCTACCATATGTGTCATATTCTTTGCCCTCAACTTTCTAAAATATACACTCTTCTATCGCTCTTATCCACTAAACAAATGTCTCATGACAAATAATATATTATTTCCGTGTAGTAAGTTACAACCGAAAGTTTTCCTTTGGCCGTATCAGGTCGTTACGGAGAGATTGGTCTCCAGATAGGACCGGTTCTGTGGTTTCCCATCGTTTGTATTTTCAGGAGTTTCACTCTGGAGCATCAGAATCTCCTCAATGGTCATTCCAAAAGCATTTGATAACTTTTGAAGGGTTTGGGCGCTGCACTTTACAAGACTTGTTTTGCCGGAGCAAATGTCAGAGAGCGTGGCCCAGGGGATACCGCTTATCTTTGATAGACTATATCTGGACAGTCCTTTTTCTTTTAATAATTCGTTTATTGTCATTTTCATCACCACTGCCAGTATATCGGAGTTCCGATATATCGTCAACGGTATTTCATCTTTTGTCAAAATATCTTTTTAAAAATCTGTTTCATCGTCTGATTGACCCGCTGCACGCTCACGCCTTCTTTTTCCGCGATCTCTCTGATGCTCATCCCTTGCATTCGCATAAACAGTCTGCGCCGTTGTGCCTGCGTCAGCAACTTCATTTTTTCAAGTAATCTGTCCCGTTCCTCTCTGGCGATCATCATACTTTCCGGTGTTTCTTTCTGTGCAAAGTATTCCTTTCCCTCATATTTGATCGCATCCAGAGAATAGTTATGTCTACGCACTTTTCGCGCCAGACTCTCCTCTCTGCGGCGATCCTCCAAAATATATGCCGCTGCAAGATTGTCCTCGTCAAAGGCAAGCTCAATGGATTTCCCATCGACAAATACGTACTTTGTTTTGATCGTCATGTCCGTATGTATTTCGCACCGGCAATACCCGCACAGGCCAGTGCGAATTTCCTCCTTCAACATACAGACAAAAAATTGAGATTATTAAACAGGTTTCCTAAGTTTTTTATAGAATAAAACCAAACGAACAGTCCTATAGAGATAAAGATACCATCTTAGCAATGATTGCCACAGCAATAGATGTAATCAAATCTCCACACCTATATATATAACATTTCAATTACCAAAAAAAGGACGATCTTCAAAGATTTTTTTACTTTTTTATATTCATATTGAATTGAAATATCTTCCAGTTGAGAAACTGAGAAGCTCCATGCCCTGCATACATATATAGGCGGCAGATAAATCTTCGTCTGCCGCCTATATTGTTAAAAATAGTTCATAGTATTTATTTAACCCCTTTGTATCGCAACCAATTCTTATTTAATGTGGATACATATTCTCTGATTTTTTTAATGTAAAGTTCTTCCGGATAATTCGTTAGTCTGAAATAGTAAGTTCCACCTTGCTCAAAGGAAAAATGCTTCTTTGATCCTTTATATGGCTGGTCAGCCGCAATATCCAAAGTTTCGAGCGCCGTTTTGCCATCGGTATCATACAAAGTCAGTGTTCCAGCTATACCTATGGTTTCCAGTACAATCTTTGCATTATCTGCTACAGCAAAAGGAAATTCATATTCTTTGCCCGGTTCTGCATAAAAATACTGATACTCTCCCTCTTTCAATGTCAGATCGCTGTCTATTACATCATACCAGCTCCTATAGAGGAACTCGCCTTTATCCCATTTAGATGTGGTATAGACTGCCACGTAGTAGATACCCGGCTCTAAAATCACCTGGATTCTGGTTTTATACTCTGGATATTCTGATGGGTCAGCCCCTTCTTCTATATGCCAGTCAGCATTGTAGTTGTATCCAGCATCAGCCTCATCAATAGGATCCGCCAGATTTTTATCTCTGTATATTCCAAATCTGATATGATCCATATTATATGTCGGCGGCATATACTGCATAAAGGCGGTGGGCTTATCAATGATCAGTTCCCTGCGAAATCCGTATTTCCTCCGAAACCCTGCTTTTGCCAGCAACTGTTTTTTCTGAAAGTCCAGTTTTACATCTCCATCTTCGTATGGCTGCCAGTCAGCTTCATTATTTGGTGTAAGTTCCATGCTGTCTATGGATTCTGTCCATTCTCGCGAATCTTGTTTACTACTTTCTGCAGTGATGATCCCCAGCACAATAATAAACACGATCAAAACACTCGCTAAAATCCTTTTTTTAGCCACATCATACCTCCTAAACTTTGCCATTATCCCTCAATGAAACCAGATATAAGTCATTCCTTCCATCTTATCCATTAGCAATTTTTGAAACTTAAAAACCGTTTTGCAATGCTTCATAATCGCTAAGCACACTACTATTAGAATATCCTGTTTCTGCTGCAAAATTTTTCATATCAGAAATTCTAAATGTAAGCATGGAATATGCTCCCGATGTGGTATCATGAAAATCACTACAAGTATCATATCCGCCTCTTTCATGTCTGTATCGGCTAAGGACATTCTGTTCAATCGCTAACGCCATATCATAGCGGCGGCTTTCAACTGTTATATAATCTGCTTGTGGATGTTTAATTCTTTCCCACAAATATGCTCCTGCTGATTTTTGCGAAAAGGAAGAATGTGCGAAGGTATCCGTCGCAACATGCATTGCAAGCCCCAATACAAATGCTCTCTGATTTGTATCACTCTGATTTAGAATATATTGCTTCCCACCCTCTCTATCATATTCAAGAATAGCCGCCATATCTGCTTTCAAAGCAGTATAACAATCTCCTGTAACGTCACTATCAAGAACTACAGAATATCCATCTCCTCGACCGTATGCCTCTGCAACCTTTACCAAGTACTTGTAGTTCGCCATAAAATTACAGTCACCTGTATTCAGTCTTCCTCCTGCATCATCATGCCACGCAAATCCATGCAATTCCGGATTGTTTCCTATTCCTTTCAAATTCTCTTTCTGATCTGCATAAACTGCTCCGTCTTTCATAGCTTGGTTCGCATAATACTTCTGATGAACATCTCCACCCCAGCTGCCATTCACTATCGGATCACTTAAATCACTTATCGTCGTCGAATTTTGAGCAATGTTAATTTTTCCCAGATCAATCTTTTCAAATTCCAAGGTATTGACAGTTTCTTCTAAGCCTATTTCATTCTCTTCATCAACGGCAGGAACATCAATATTACCTACACCTTCCGATTCTTCTATCACAGAGTTGTCGTCTTCCATCATCACATCTACCTGTTCTGCAACTTCATCGTAAATCTGAAGCGCATACTGATAGTCCACAAGACCATACCCGTTTCCAGCAGAAATAGAATTCGCACTCAGCTTTAACAGAGCTTTAATAAAGGTAGCAGACTTTGTCATATCTTTACTCCAAAGCAGAGCCGCAACGCCTGTAACCTGCGGAGTTGCCAGACTTGTTCCTGACATAACCAAATCTTCACCAAAATTCCCCTGTGCCAGTACCGCTTCTCCGGGAGCATATACGTCAACACTTTCTCCTCTGGAACTGAAGTCGCTGATTTCTCCTTGTGCATTTATGGAACCGACAGAAACAACATTCTCAAATGCTGCCGGATAATCCACCACCGTACTTCCATGATTACCTGCAGCCGCTATCACAAGGATTCCTTTTTCCACAGCTGCATTAACTGCTGTTTCCAATGCCTCTGAATATGTCTGGGTACCAAAGCTGATATTAATGATATCCACATCTTTTTCAATCGCCCAGTAAATGGCTTCAACAACCCTGCTCACAGGAGCCTGTGCATTTTCATCCAAAATACGTGCAGAATACAGTTCAATATTATCATTAACACCATTTACATTGCTTTCGTTGCCTTTTCCAGCAATCATACTCGCTACACTGGTTCCGTGACCACACCAGTCTTCATACAGCGGCGTAGTTACAGGACTTTCATCAATAAAATTTTTGCGTTCCTTTACATCTATATTATGTGTCATATCAACGCCTGAGTCAAGGATTGCCACTTTCACTTTTGAAGATGCTGAAGCATTCTCCACATGAATAGCCGATAAATTCCAATCTTCTGACTGGGGCTTTACCATATCCCATCCTGCCTCGACAGGTGCCTCTATTGTAAAGTCTTTCTCCACACAGATGATATCTTCTGAATCAGCTAATCTGGACGCTGTACTTTCTGAGATATCCAGTGTTAAGGCCTCTCCGTTTTCCGCAACCACCTTGTACTCTTCTTTTACTTTTTCCACTGTTTCCACATCTTTTGCAATAACAATATATTCGTCTGTTACAGCTTCGGCGAAAGCTGCCTGATTAGTCGCTGCCCATCCAAACTGTACAATTAATAAAAAAGATATGCCGGCAGCTAAAATTTTTTTGCACTTTCTCTTACGTATTTCTATCATATCGCATTCTCCTTCCTGTTACGTTCATAAGTAAATGTTTCTTTTCTCATTTCTCACTTGACATCACACCGCTGAACTTTTCTTTTTAACATATACGTGTATTTAGGTGTTTTGTTACGACCATTTTGAAGCAATCCTTTTTTATATTCCAGATCCGCTGCAATTTGCAATAGTAATTCTTTGTTGCAGGCCTTGGTATTAGGTTTCTGTCCGTCAAGCTACGATTTTGCTATCCCTTCTTTTCGCCTGTACCTCACGATACAAAACTTGGGAATCGCTATGAGGTTCGTCGGCAACTACGTCCAACGTGAACTTTCACCACAGACTAACGGCATGCCCGCCATACGTAAAAAGGTAGAGGCCTAAGCGCTCTACCCCTTTTTCAAAACAACATGATCGATTCCCGGTTCTTTTCTCTCTGGTGCCTCTGGCTCTCTGCATTTCCTTTACAGACGCACGGCTATATTCCATCACAGCTGCATTCAATGTATTGCGAAGTATACGTGTTTTTATAATCTTCTCCGCTCCTGTGATGATAAGAATTGTTTAATATGATCTCTGTCTTTTCCGTATTTTTCGATGCGTCGGTATACACATATAAAGGAGTTGACGGTTCCAGCCGGAATGAGGCGTTACCGTTATAAGACCTCTTGCCTATACCGATTCTATGAGGTATAAAACTCCAAGAAAGAGAATCTTACTTCGCGCTTTCCGGTGCATTAACAGTCTCATACGTTACATTTTCACCGTTTCGGGATACTTTATTTGATTCTGTATAAAAAGAGCCTGGCACAAAGACAAACAGCCCTCCCGTCCATTTCAGATTCATTACATTATAAAAATCAGACAGGAATATTCCATTATATGTATACTCTACATCCACACGAACATAGTCAATTTTCTCTTTTTCCGCTGAAATTGTTGAACATACAGGGGTCACTGTCATGGAGAGATCCATATTTTCAGGATCATTTTTTTCTACCTTCTCTAACCATACAGAAAAACCTGCACAGACTATTATTCCAATTAGCAGGATGCCTGCCGTTATTTTTTTTTCTGCACAGAAATTCACCTCCTGAAATGCATTTACCAGAGGATTATACCAGTACTTACGTCCTTTATCAATTTTCAAAATCATTATATTCATTTATTGAAATTATACTATACTATATTTTAATGCAATTGAACTTGTTGTATTATATACAAGTGAACCAGATGGCTGAAGTGATATACCTGCGCCTTTTATTGCAAAAGATATTCCCGGGGTCAGCCCTGGCGTTCCATCATGCATATACTCTACATTTACAATTGTATCCTTATTATTTTTATCCGCATCTGTATATCTATACATTGTTATAGACGGTTTTAAACGAAACGTTGAATTTCCATTGCAAAATACTTTGTTTGTGCTACTCCCATATTGCGTAAATGACCATCCAAGGCCTCCTTGATTAATTTTCTCTGGTGCGCTTGTAGTTTCATAAGTCACATTACTTCCGGAAATTGTCACATAATTCGATTCCGTGCTAAAAGACCCTGGTACGACAATTATCGTTTGGCTGTCTTTCTCATAGTCAACGATCGTTGCTTTTATTGCCTTATGAAGAAGGCAATAAAGCCATCTTCTTCTCTGTTGTAGAAAAACATACCTCCTCGTGTTAGTGTCTATCTTTTTCCTATCTGCTTTACAATTAGCCCCACCAAAATTGCGTATACGGCAAAGACTGGAAACTTAATCGCAAATGCCACCTGTGAAAGTTTGTCACCAAATATCATGTAGATAATCAACAACAATGCTGTCGAACATAATATGACTACTCGTTGTACATTTTTCTTAGTCATTTCTTCGCCCTCTTTGTTTTATAATATAAATAATTTATTTCTGACGAACTTTATGTTCTGTCACCAAATCCGGACCGACTTTTTTACCAGTCTCCCTATTGTAAAGTTTAAAAACATTTTTCTGGTAGAAAAAGGTGCTGTCAGATTTTGTCCATATATCTAATGTGTATTTATATGATGTACCTGCATCAGAAACAATGGCACTTGCCAAGGTTGCGATTGCCGCTGCACCGGCAGTCGGATTTAATGAGGCAATTGCAGCTATAATCGCTACAACTGTCCAAGAGGCAGGCTTTAGAGAACCCTCGCTGGAGGATACTAATTTATAGTCTGTTGAAGTAGCCATTGATCCCACCGTCGCAACATCTTGCAGGAATATCCCTTCTAAATTTCCTGTTTTTAAATCATTGACAAATTCACTCTCAATTTTTCCATCTTCATTATAGACAGTTGCAATTATTTTATCGTTTAAAGCTTGCGTTCTCAGTAAGTAGGTGTCTCCATCAAGAGTAAATTCCTCAGTTCTATTCATCGCATCAGAGGATTCTGTAATAGCTGCAAATGTGTTACCAGTATTCCCCATGAGCAAGAAAAATATCAACGCAATACATATAAACCCTTTTGCTTTTATATTCGTAATATTCATAATTAACCTCCTACTTTTCCTTTTTATACGATATTTTTTCAAATTAAGATGCTTGTTCTTTCCACATCGGACTCACCCCTTCAATCACTAATGTCATAGCTTACGGTCAATTTTTCATGTTTGCACATGCGTTGAAACGATCTCACCGATAGAACCATAGTCTATCTGCCTGATTAGCCAAGAAAAATTTTCTCGCCTTCCTCAAGTGAGATACATTGTTAAAAAGACTTATAGAGTGGATCACACTTAATCGTTTCGAGTAAAGAACCATTCTTATAACACTTATATGTAGCACGGAATGTATATCTTCCCGCTTTACCTAACTGATAGTTTTTTGTTGTGCTATATGATTTACTTACATTGCTCCATGTTGCATCATAAGTTTTATTATAGACCACTGTTCCTGCTCCATCCTCAAGCGTTAAGGTTATCTTGACTTGATCAACTTCAGTATCATCCATTGGTTCTAAACGGCCTTTCATAGATGCCATCCCGCCGCTACTTATCGTAAAAGTCTCTACATGTAACATAGTCACAACATACTGAGGAGACATTTCTGAATTGCTGGAAGAAGTTGCTGCAAAACAATTCGCCGTAGATAAAGCAAGCATTAACAAGATTAAGGCTGTCGCAAAAAACTTTTTCATAAAATTACACCTCTTTTTCTTTTTTCACATATACGTGTATTTCAATGTTTTGTTACGACTTTTTTTAGAAAATACCCTTATTTTTTATATTCCAGCCCCTCTGCAATTTGCATTAATAATTCTTTGTCCAGTTTTCCGCTCATCGTAACAGAAAGCTGCCTGTCATCAGTCATCCAGCAGACGCACATATAAAGATTTTCTTCAAGGGTAAAAAGATAACCCTTATAATATCCTATCCTGATTTCCTTCATGTCTGTATGGTCAATGTCCATTGATACACGACTGTCTAAGGAATACTCATTGATATATATTTCAACTCCGTCTTCTGAATGAAAAGCCATTACTCTTTCACTGCCATCTTTTTCGGCTCCTATCATCGTAAAGTCCTCTGGTAAATACGTCGGATACCAATAGTCTTCCCATTCGCCGATCATATCATATTCATCCTGGGTAAACAGAGTTACACCGCCCTGCTCTTTATCTTCAAAGAGTTGATACACTCTTACACGAAATGCATCGGATGTTTCCATTGCGATAGCTGACATAGTGGTTAAGCAGAGTACAAATACCGCGGCTAATTGTAATGTTTTAAGCATTCTTCTCTTTCTCTTTGCTTTCGCAGTTTTTCTGTCATATTCCTGCGCCCGACGCAAAATTTCCGGATCTGGCGGTATGTCAAAAATACTGTATGCCTGCCCATCCTTTTCAAAGTACACATCTTTAAGTTCATTCATCATATCTTTTGATATTTTTCTATTTTTTCCCATGTCATACTCCTTCATGCTTCCATAGAAATCTCTATCATTTCATCTCATTCATCTTCTTTTTCAGCTTTACCAAAATACGGTGCTGCGTTACTCGTACTGCGCCTTCGCTGATCCCAAGCTGCATGGCTATAGTCCTCGCGCTAAGCTCTTCATCAAAACGTAAATATAAAAGTTTTTGTTCCTCTTTTGAGAGGGATTGTCTTGCATTCTCAAGATCGTTCAGGTTCTCCTGCAAAATGTAGTCCTCTTCCACTGATCTGCTTGAAAAAAAATTATCGCACACTTTCTCAAATTTGCTTTGTTGCCGTTTACTCGCTCGATACTGGTCCATAAAGGTATTTTCAACCATCCTACGCAAATAATTATGGAGATGTGTTTTCTCCATAATCAAATATTGGCTTGGACTTTCTGTAACCTTCAACCATATCATGGAGGAAATATCGTCTGCAACATGTCCATCCTTTGTAAAGTCGCTAATATATTTGTATACGAGCAAATGTGCTTCCCTATATAATTCCTCTAATGTATTATATTTATCATTCTTTTTCATTGCGACGGCCCCCTTTGCGTTGATTATATCACACTTCAAACATAATCAGTGCATAAAACTGCTCTACACGACTTGAAAAACAATGAATACAACCCCTATATACCATTATGAAACTTTTTCAGATTCGTTACATTAAAAAAAGGAAAACTTTTTTTCGTTTTCCTTCGCGCTACGTTTTTCTGATTTTCTTTTTTTACAGCTGCTCTAAGCCATCAATTAACTGATTGACAAGGCTGCATATTAGATCTTGCTTCTTCTTTTCCAGTTTTTCTGCCTTGCAAAAGGTTTCATACAGTCCTTTTTCCATCTCAGTGGGTACTCCATATAGTAGATATAGTATCGAAATATTCAATGCCTCCGCAATTTGAAAAAGGTTATAACTTCCCACTCCGCTTGATCCATTTTCAATATTAGAAATAGACACCGTACTTAACTGCACCGCACCCGCTAACTCTTCTTGCGACATATTCTTCGATTTTCTGACATGCTGAATGCGCTTGCCTACACTTTTGTTGAACAGGGCTATTTCATCATTGTTTTTCATGTATTTAGTTTACGCGAAAAACGCAGAAAACACCACAAGCCAAACTTTGTAATTTCAATAAACTTTTCTTTATGTTCGGTGCATATCTTTCTACGGCTTCTCTAAAATCCCATATCCTATGATCACCCCACTATCAAGTGAATAGCACCGCCGCCTGCAAACATCCCTGCTGTTTCCCTCTATGGTGCACACCAGTCCTTCTTCACTTTTTTCCACTATGCCCACATGATCAGACCTGCCGTCCTGATCCCAGTCGAAAAAAATGATAGATCCGGCTGGCGGTCTGAAATATCGATCCGCTCCGGTGATCCAGCGCTGTCGATTTATAAACCATGCAACGCCATCATCACAGACCGCAAACTTGGGCATGTTTCCATCTTCCAGCAGCCCCGCCTGATCCGCACACCAGGAAACAAAAACCGCGCACCAATCCACATGAAAAGTAAAGCCATACCACCTCCAATAGAGTTCACCGCCTTCATTTCCTATTTGCGAGGAGGCAATCAAGACCATGGCCGTGCTTCCCTCTCCGGCCAGTCCATCATCGTTTACATCTATTCCATAAGCGCCCGCAGTAATGCTCAACATTAAAATAATGATAAACGCAAGAAGCACTATGCCGATACTGCCAAGAGAAAGGACCTGTATCCGTCTATGGCTCCTATGTATCACTTCCCATTGGACTTTTTTTCTGTACGCTTTCCGTTCTTCTTTGCTGACACCTCTATATATTGGACTTGTTCTAATTGCACTATGTTTTTCGTTTCTTTTTCCTCTGTACAAAATCCATGCTCCATCGCTCCTTTTCCGTCGAGGAACTTTGGATGTCCCCGATTTTCTGATGGTCACAGTAGGCTTCCCTATTCGATCGCGCCTTTCTATTTCCTTATGCAAAACCGGGTTTTCTTCGCTTTGTACAGAAAACCCGGCTTCATGCATTTCCTCATAATGATAAGCGTCTGTCGTTGTTGAACATGATACTGTCTTCTTTCTTCTCCTCACAGTACTTCTTGCCGAAAAAGTGACCGCCTGAATTCCTTTCTCAGCGACTTTTTTTGACTGGGTGGATAGTTGTCCTATGGCATATCGCTGTGTATCTGAAAGATTTCTCGTCCGCTGATCATTTTCTCCCTCCGCAGAAGTCCGCAGCACGCTTCCGCCCTTCAACGCAGCTTTTTTCGTCGCAACAGTGATCTCTTTGATCTTCAGTTCAGCCATTTCAGTTCCCTCCTTCTCCCGGCTTGGTCGTCATGAGCCGGTAAAGATCCGTATTCTTCGGAAAATGATTTTCAAATGGGATCAGGCTGTTTCCCACCTTCAGCAGTCCATGTCCTGCCGGCACATCGGTAATGTAAGCAAGCTGCCGCTCAGATATATGCAGTAGTCTTGCAAGCTCCTGCCGGTCGGTGGCTGCCTGATTCAGCATGACCAGAAACTCGGAATTGGACAGCATGGTCCTTGCCGTTTGGGAACGCAGCACTTCTTCTACGTTTTGCGTGATACCGGTGCAGTATGCACCGTACTTCCTCACCCGTTTCCACAGTCTGGACAAAAATTGAGCGGAATACTCGTGGAGAAACAACAGGTAGATCTCATCAATGAAGATGAAGGTCTGCTTTCCAGACTGCCTGTTTCGGGTCACCCGGTTCAAAATGCTGTCCAAAATCACCAGTATGCCGATGGTCATCAGCTGTTCACCCAGTTCCAGGATGTCATAGCAAATCAGGCGGTTTGTGGTGTCCACATTGGTCTGCCGGGCGAAGGTGTTTAAGGAACCCCGTGTAAAAATCTCCAGTTCCAGCGCCAGATCCTGCGCTTCCGGTTCCGGCTGTCGCATAAGTTCCTCCCGGAAGTCCTGCAGCGTGGGCGGCTCCCCCTCAAAGTTCCTTTTCTTGTAGGACTGATACACCAGCTCTGTGCAGCGGTCAATGATGGACTGCTGCCCTCTGGCAAACCGATGGCCGGTGACAATTTGCTCACAGATCGACTGAAGGAACTGTGATTTCTCCGCCACCGGATCCCCGTCGCCATAATATCTGCTTATATCCATGGCGTTGATATGATTTGGACTGGTTGCAGATATTTCAATGACTTCCCCGCCAAATGCTTTCACCAATGAAGAATATTCCCGCTCCGGATCCACAATGATGATGTCCGCGTCAGTCGCCATGGCGAAGTTGATGATCTCGCTCTTTGCGGTGAAAGACTTGCCCGAGCCGGACACCCCAAGGATAAAGGAATTGCCGTTGAGCAGCTGCCGCCGGTCGGCGATGATCATGTTCTTGCTGATCACATTTTGTCCATAATAGATGCCGTGATCGTGACTGATCTCCTGCACATGAAAGGGCATGAAGGCTGACAGCGATTCTGTAGTGAATGTCCGCAGGGCGTCAATCTTCCGCTGCCCTGCCGGGAGGACGGTGTTCAGCCCGTCCAGCTGCTGGAAGCGCAGGATCCCCATCTGGCAGTGGCGGGTCTGGATGATGGATTTCAGGCTTTCCGTGTCCACATCCAGCTGCTTCTTGCTGTCTGCCGTATGCACGATGGTTATGAGGGCCAGCATCATCTGCTGATCCCGGATGGTCAGGTCGTCCAGAAACTCCTTGCTGTCTGCAAGCTGCTGCTCCATGTCGTAAGGAACGATGGCACCGAAGTTGTTATTGGCGTTCTGCTTTCTCTGCCAGGTAGTGATGTTGGTGGA
>JAQYNQ010000002.1 GCA_028727785.1 Eubacteriaceae bacterium
GCCATGTTTACATCTGAAATTGAATCAAACATGGCGCGCGGCTCGGCGAAGTGCCATGTTTACCTATGAAATTGAATCAAACATGGCGCGCGGTTCGGTGAAGTGCCATGTTTACCTCTGAAATAGCATCAAACATGGCGCGCGGCTTGGTCAGGTGCCATGTTCGCCTCTGAAATAGCATCAAACATGGCGAGCGGCTTGGTCAGGCGCCATGTTTACCTCTGAAATAGCATCAAACATGGCGCGCGGCTCAGGTCAGGCGCCATGTTTTCTCTTGAAATGACGTCCAACATGGCGCGCGGCTCGGCGAAGTGCCACTAACAACCTGCCGAATAGACACAAGCCGAACAGACACAAATTTCTATTTCACCATCTCCCATATTTCCTGCTTCATTTCCCAGAAACCGGCTTGCGGAAGAGATTTTGCCTTACCCTCAGCGGTTTCACCGGCCTGAGCCACATTCGTGCCCTCGGCCATTTCCTCTTTCAGCAGTTCCTCCCACCGGCTCAGGCTGTGTTCATAGAAGAAGCTGTCTCTCAGGCTGCGGCTGTCCAGTGTATCCGAGTATGCATGGATTGCATTATGGAACTGCGGGATACATCTCAGCTCACCTGCGTTCATATGCCATTCAGGAAAATCAGCATCTGTTAAATCAATATACTCAAGAGTTGCAGCCTGCTCCGCCAGTCCTGACAGCTCCGCGCGAACCTCCATGAGAGCGCGGCCGAGAAGATTCAGGCCCCTCCAGCCTGAAACATTCAAACGTGCATCATCATGGCAGTCTACCCCGATGCCCCACTTTCTGTCATTAAGAGATGCCTCGCCGAGAACCTTGCTGCCTGTACGAAGAAGTATTTCCGCAAGCTGCGGGTTTTGTCTGAACTTGGCGCGGATCCCGCGCTTTACAATTGTGTAGCTGGTTTTATCCCATACCTCCGCATCAAAAGAAGAGAAACGAGTGCGGCCAAGTGCCTTGATTTCTGCGGGATTGTCTGTGGACATAATCTGTTCAGCCAACTCCCATTGACCAAACATAGTCACCTTCTGAAACATCATGTACTGCCCCACCGAAGAGTACTTGCGGCCTGCGTATGAGAAATCCGCCTTGTACCAGTTACTGAAGCAGCCATAGTCGTCAGTTTCATGGTAGAAGCAGATTACGTTACTTTCCATGTCCTTCAGCCTGCTGAAGTCGAAAACCTCATTCTGAGTCAGATCAAGTTTTGATAGATCGATTTCACTGATGGCAACAGGAGATGCCTCGCCCCTTGATGATACTTTTACAGCAACCGGATGAAGGATAAAGTCGGCCCATTCCATCTGAAGCGCAGGATCTGCATAGAAAGCCTCCACGTTTGCCCTCGCCTGTTCAACCGCCCGGTCAGACAAGTACGGGTACACAGACTTCTCTGCTGCCTGAGGCGTAGTGAAAGTCAGGCGACACTTCTCCCCGTCCTCGAAAACTGCGCTGTACGCATAGGTTCCGTCCATCCACGCACTGAAAGCGGTAATATCCCACACTCCGAAAGAGCTCAGGTAAAGGTTGGCTCTTCTCACTCCGTCCAAAGCCTGCACCGAAGTGCTAAAACCGGGCATTTCCCGGGTCATTTTTCTGGCTTTTGCATATGGTCTCTCGAGCTGAACAAAACCCTTTTCGTCTTTCCCAAACCAGTATATCGGATGATACTTATACGCTGTGTTCTCGCTGAACTGGAAGCTTTTTTCAAACTCACTGAGGATCGTTCCCAAATCATGGTCCAGTCTGTTGTAGCATTCCATTTTCAGCTTTGCCGGAATTCCAAAGTAGGCTTCAGCAATGCTGCCTGCGATTGCAGTTAATGTATCGCAATCTCCTCCCAGTGATACAGCTGTGCGGATTACATCTTCGAAGTCTTCTCCTTCCAGAAACGCTGTAATTGCTTCCGGTACAGTTTCCTGACAGGATTCCACGTGATGATAGTCAGGTCTGATTTCATCACAGGTTCTGCTTAAGTCATATCCGAATTCCTGGATTATGTAATTTTTAATGTCCTCTTTAGAACCGTTAGCTCGTGCGATAAAAATTGCACTTGCAACAGCTTCAGCACCTTTGATGCCTTCAGGATGATTGTGTGTCACCTCCGCAGAAGCACGTGCCATTCTACGTGCACTGTCAATGGAATTTGCAATCCAGCCCACTGCCGAAACGCGCATAGCCGACCCATTACCATAGCTGTTGTAAGGCTTATGCTCATCTGAATCAAGCCACTGGATGAACCTTGCCCCATAACCTGCATCAGGGTACTTCCTACCCCAGTACACCAGTGCTTCAGCTATACATTTCCTTATATTCTCATCCTTAAAGGATTCTCTGCTTGCCCTCTTCAGACCGTCTGCAACAGCAACAGTCATAACTGTATCATCTGTGAATTGTGAATCCCTGCCAAACAGAGGAAAATCCTTTGATTTATTTCCCATATCAAACTCATATGGGCTTCCGATAATATCACCTAAAATTGCTCCAAACATATCTTAACTACCTCCCAATCTGTATATCAATTATACCATTATGAACACGCAAAATCGATACTTACATCTGCACGACCTGGGAAAACAACAAAAAAGCAGCTTTTACACTGCTTTTTTGTGTTGCTATTTTATATTTAGGATTTATTAGAATCTAAGTGACAGGCAAGTCAGACTTCCGTCAATTTTTCTGAATTCGCTTGTGTCTACCAGCTTTACAGGGTATCCTAAGTCTTCGATAATCTTAAGAGTTTTAGGATATCCTTCAGGAACAAGAACTGTTCCGTTGATGTATAAGCTGTTAATAGCGTAAAGCTCGTCCGGATCAATTACAAAACGGTTAAAGTCCTTGAAAGCTTCCAGCTTATCTACTGTTTCAGTTACAAGCATATTGTTGTTTTCAAGGTAGATTGCAAAGTCTTTCAGGTGAAGTCCTTCAGTTACAGGAACTGTTGAAGAAGTGTATCCGAATTTTGTTACGATTTCGTTGAACTGACGAGCTCCTTCAGCGTTAGTTCTGTCACTCTGTCCTACGTAGAAGTGGTCACCCACACGCATTACATCTCCGCCTTCCATTGTTCCCGGTGCTTCAATGTGGAAAATCTGATCGTCTGAATAGAACTTCTGAATTGCAGGAAGAATTTCATCCTTTTCACCATTACGAGAATCTCTTGCAGGGTTAGTGATTACAGCACAGCGTTCCATTACAACTGCAGGGTCTTCAGTGAAGCATGAGTCCGGATAACGTTCATCGGCTTCAAGATCCAGTACCTCCAGACCCAGAGATTCAAGAGTTTCTACATATTTATCGTGCTGCTTTGCAGCTAATTCATAATCAGGCTTTTCGCCGGGTTCAACAAACTGTGCAGTTGAAATTCCATCAATCAAAGCCTTACAAGGTTTCTTAGTTATTGCTTTTGTAAACATAACAATCCTCCATAAATATAATCAGTTAATATTGTTTGACCTTTTCGATGGCTTAAGTATATAATAAAATTTAGGATTCGTAAAACGCAAGTTTATCATGTTTTACATGACTATTTATCATATATAAAGGAGGTCAACATGAACCTGTCACAATATGAAGCTTTTATCAAAGCCGTGGAAACCGGAACAATGACTCAGGCTGCTGAAGAACTTGGATACACCCAGTCAGGACTTACCAGAGCCTTAAACTCCCTTGAAGAACAATGGGGGGTTAAGCTGCTTACAAGAGGTCGCAGCGGTGTACAGCTTACAACAGAAGGTGAGCTGCTGATTCCCTATATCAGAACAGTCCTTCACGATCAGCGAAGACTTTCCGAAAGAATTGGAGAAATCAACGGTCTTCGCGAGGGGCTTATCAGAATCGGAACTTTCAACAGCGTTTCTGCCCAGTGGCTTCCGGGAATGATAAAGTGCTTCCAGCAAAAGTATCCGGGTATAAGATTTCAGCTCCTTCACGGAACAGATGCACAGATTTCCGGCTGGGTGGCAGACGGCCTGGTAGATGTGGGTTTTGTTGCATATCCGACTCTGCCGGATCTGGACAGTGATTTCCTATACCGTGATCCTATTGTAGCCATTTTTGCCGAAGACGACCCCCACGCATCCATGGAGAAATTCGATATTATGGAGCTGCCGGAGCTTCCGTACATTGCCCTCAACGAAGGAGTTGAAGATGAAATCACAGCGATTCTTAATCAGAACAGAATCACGCTGGATGCACGTTTTGTTGAAAGTGATGACCATGCTGTAATTGCAATGGTTGAGCAGGGACTGGGCATAAGCCTGATGTCCGTGATGATGCTGCAGGGTTTCAGCCGGCGGGTTTCATCGCTGCCTCTTGACCCGCCTGGATATCGCGACCTTGGAATCGCCTGCCGCAGCCGAAAGCTTCTTTCAGGCGCTGCTTCCATGTTCTATGAACACGCCTGCAGGTGGGTGGAAGAAAACTATGTACCCGGCAAGGTGTGAGCTTTCTTTCCGGCAAGACCGCCCAGAATCATGAGCACTGCACCTGACGCTGCAAACATCTGAATGTATTCTCATTGTAAAAACACGCTGTACTCTTGACATTAAATCTATATCTGCATTAATATTTATCGGTAATAGTAAAACGATTGGAGGACATTGCTATGTATAATATGGACACAGTAAAGCTTGGTTTTATCGGCTATGGCAACATGTCCGGCGCCACTGCCAGAGGACTCATGGCATCAGGCGCAATTAAACCGGTACAGATTTACGCATGTGCAAAAAATTATGATAAGCTAGCCAAAAAGGCAGAAATTCAGGGAATCAACCCATGTAAAACTGCTGAAGAACTAGTTGAATTATGTGATATTATTTTCATAGGTGTTAAGCCGTATATGGTAAAGGAAGTTATGACACCTCTGAAAGACAAGCTTGCAGGAAAGACAATTGTATCTCTTGCGGCAAATGTTTTCGACGATGCTTTGGAAGAAATAATGCCGGGAACACATCATCTGTTCACTGCACCTAATACACCTGTTTCTGTATGCGAAGGAATATTCATTTTGCAAAAGGAAAACACTCTTTCTGATGAAGAAAAAGACTTTATAGTCAAGCTTCTTGAAAACATCAGTTTAGTCCTTTGGATGGACAAGGATCATATCGGACTGGGTGCAATTATTGCCGGCTGCACACCGGCATTTACGGCTATGTACATTGAAGCACTGGGTGATGCCGCATGCAGGCACGGTCTGACCAGAGAAGAAGCTTACAGTATAATTTCTCAGATGCTTGTGGGAACCGGAAAAATGGCTCTTGCATCAGGCGATCATCCCGGTCAGATGAAAGATGCTGTATGCTCTCCCGGAGGTACTACCATTGTAGGGGTAAGCGCACTTGAAAAAAATGGATTCAGATTTGCGGTAATTGACGCAATCGACCAGATTGAAAACAAAATACACGGAAAACTATAGAACCTCAAATAGCACCTTACAAGTGAACTAAAGGACATGTCACAGCGGCATGTCCTTTGGTTTATCGTATAAAACGAGGATGGAAAACCGCACATCTCTTATGAAACATGCGGTTTTTTTGAAATATTTGTATTTATTGTCTATTGCCCAGCAGCTGCGGAGTAACAACTGCTATGAAGATAACTATACATCCAAGCCCTTCAATAAGGGTCATACTCTCTCCTGCCAGAAGAACACCGAAAATTACGGCGAATACTGACTCCAGGCTCAAAATCAATGTTGCTGCAGTAGGCTCTGCATTTTTCTGACCAAGTATCTGCAGTGTGAATGCCAGTCCGCAGGAGAATACACCACAGTACAGAATTGGAAGCCAGCAGTCCATAATATCTGAAACAACCGGAGTTTCAAAGAAAATCATGAGAATCAGGCTGACAAACGATGCAACAAAGAACTGCACACATGACATTTTCAGGCAGTCACATTTAGGTGCAAAATGGTCAATAACCATAATGTGGCAGGCAAAGCAGAATGCGCACAGAAGTACGAAAAAATCACCTATTCTAAATCCCAGTGTGCCACTCTTTCCGGCCATGGTCAGCATATAAAAACCAATAATTCCCAGGCACACACAGACCCAGATCGACGTCCTGACCTTCTTTCCGAACAACATTCCCAGAAGCGGCACGATCACAATGTACAAAGAAGTGATGAATCCTGTCTTTCCGGCATCAGTATCAAAACACATTCCAAGCTGCTGCAGATTGCTTGCGACACAAAGCACAATTCCGCAGGCAATGCCTCCTGCTAAAGTCTGTCTGTCAACGAAGCGACCCAAACCCCTGCAGCCGACAGCGTTTGGGTCCGCTGCACCACGTCGCGATTCCATCCTGCTGAACAAGATGATAACCGGAATTACAGCAAAACCTCCTATAAGATATCTGATTCCATTGTATGTAAAAGGTCCCAGCGTCGTTGCCGCCTTCTGTGCTACGAAAGCAGAACCCCAGATGAGTGCTGTGATAAACAGCATAATATTACTTCTTGTACTTTTCTTCATATGTAAAACCCCTCTTTCTTCGGCTACCATTATTGTAAAATATCCGGCGAAAAAGATTCTTGTGTAAACTCCAAATTTAACCTATAATAATTCGTATAATACACAAATTTCACCATACATAAAAAAGGAGTCCTCAATATGGCATTAACAGTTAAAGACATTATGACCCTTCCCACTCTGTCATGTATGGAGCTGGTCGCAGGAGAAAAAGGTACAAACCGAAGCATTACATGTGCCGGAATTGCAGACCATGAATTCGCTGAAGGAATGAACTTCAACGAACCTGATTACTTCGAAAAGGACAGCATAGTAATCACCAGTCTCCTCTTCGCCCGCGACAATCCGGACCTGATACTTCCCGCCGTTGAGTTTCTTGTGAAATCCGGAGTTTCATGTTTCGCATACAAAACCGTAATATTTGATGATCTTCCCGACGAAGTTCTGGCCTACGCAAATGCCAAAAGCTTTCCCATTTACAAGTACGCCGACGTCTGGTACGAAAACATAATCTTCGAGGTTTTGACCGCTGTGGAGCGCAATGACACCCGTTACCTGTCGGAGACCCGCATGGAGCAGATGATTCAGGGCCGGGCAGGCGCAGACGAGGTTGAAATCATACGCCGCGGTATTTCCCTTCTGTCAAACAGAACGGTTTCCGCCTGCTATATCAAAACTCCCTCGCTGGATGCGGAGTGCATCTTCCGTAACTATTATATGCTGAAAAATCTGCGTGAAAAATTCATAGCAACCAAGTACGATGGCGGCCTTTTTATTCTTATCAGAACCCTTGGCTCAAACGAGGATGCTCATCGCGTAATTCTCAATGAGGCATGCCAGACTCTGTCTCTGCCACTTTCCACAGCAGACATCATCTTAAGCAGACTGCACCCTGCCACAGAGCTGAACAAAGCTTTTCAGGAGGCATACTACGGCTGGATTGCAAGTCTGGTGTCTCTTTACAAAGTGAATTCTTATGAAGATTTGGGTGTATACTCTGCAATCCTGCCTCTTGCAAAGACGCCGGAGCTGAAATCTTATTCCGAGAACTATCTGGACAAGGTTAAAGCTTTTGAGGATACCATTAAAGTGTATATCAATAACGGCGGCGATGTAGTTGCCACATCCGTAGACATGCAGTGCCATCCCAACACTGTCAGATATCGCCTGAACCGGATGAAGGAACTGACTGGTGCAAAAAATCAGACAGACCACGAATTATTCCGTGATCTGTCAATTGCTTATGTAGTTTCTGCCGTTTTATCAAGAAAGAATTAAAGGAAGAACTAGATGTATTCTCTCTTGCTTGTGTTTCTCCAGATTCCCATTTTTTCGGCTTCTTTGATCAGTTCGTCTCTGAAGTCGGGATGAGCGATGCCTATCAGCATTTCTGCTCTCTTCCAGGTTGATTTACCCTTAAGATTTACTGCACCGTATTCGGTTGCAACATAACCTGTACATGATCTTGGAGTAGTAATAATGGATCCCGGAGGCAGTACCGGTGAAATTGTGGATACTTTTCTGCCGTCTTTCAGGGTTTTCGTGGAAGGAAGGCATAGGAAGCTCTTTCCTCCGTTGGAACGGAATGCACCGATTACAAAGTCAAGCTGTCCGCCTGTACCGCTGATATGTCTGTATCCCGCTGATTCTGCGCATACCTGCCCATAGATATCTACGTTCAGGCAGCTGTTGATTGAAATAAACTTATCGATTTCTTCAATGTTTGAACAGCTATTTACCCACTCAATAGGTGCGCAGCAGCACTGTGGATTATTGTCAATGAAATCGTATAATCTCTCGGTTCCTGCTGCAAATGAGTATACGGCACGGCCGTAGTCGAGAGGAAGCTTGGTTTTGTTGACAATTTTTCCTGCATCGTATAAGTCCATATATGCATCAACAAACATTTCTGTATGTATGTTAAGATTTTTCAGGTCTGAATGTGCAATCAGCGACCCAATGGATGACGGAAGTCCGCCGATACCAATCTGCAGGGTTGATCCGCTTTCCAGTTCCTGAACTACATGGTTTGCAATGGCCTGGTCCACATCTGACGGAGCCTTCACCTGAAGTGATGCCATAGGTGGGTTGTCCCCTTCTACTATATAGTCTATATCTCTTACATTAATCTCATTGTTATATCCGAATGCATGAGGCATGTTCTCATTTACTTCGACAATTATGGTTCTGGCAGCTTTGATAACGCCAAGCATGTCTGCAACCTGTGGTCCAAGGTTGAAGTTGCCGTGTTCATCCATAGGCCCTACCTGGAACATTGCAACGTCGATTTTGTTTCCATCGATGTTCCACAAATCCGGCAATTCACAAAACATCATCGGCAGATACCAGCAGTTTCCTTCTTCGGCCATTTTTCTTTCGTTGGCATTAAAATGTGCTGATATGAACCTTACATGCTTCACGCCCTCTGTGCCTAGCTCCATTGCCTTTTTATAGGTCTCGAAGGGCTTCTCTCTGATTGCAACTGTTGACATCACCTGCACGCCGTAAAGGTCGTGGACTCTCTGTGCAAGAGCTCTGTCCAGGGCATCAACAACTCCCGCACCTGTACCGAAATGTACTCTCGCACCATCCTCAACTTTTAGAACAGCCCGTTCCCTGGAAACCAGTTTTCTTTTATACATTGTTCTATGTTCTTCATAGTATGTCATGTCCCAAATCTCTCCTTAAATAATTATCTACACAACAGGAATTTTATACCACGAGAAAACATTTTTAAAACACAGATTACTTAGGTTTGTAAAATGTGCTGATGAATTAGCCACATACACCTTTTCCAACGACTTTTTTCATTGATTGCGGCGGTTATCGTTTCTGCAAATAATAGCACACCTAAATTCTCATCTATTCTTTTCCATCATTTTGCTGAACATCTCAACTGCCTCCGCCGGGCCAATTATTTGCATATCTCCCGCGAATTGAAAAACCCAACTGCAGAATGTAGGGCTCAGTGTTACCGGAATGTGTGCAACAAATGACGATTCTGTCTTTTCTATAGTTTCGAAATCAGTTCCGTACCGGTCAACCAAATACTTTATCAGTTCATTTTTACATTCAAGTTGAACCATAGTTTCTTCTCCGTCAAACATTTTGAAAATTTTATTCGCATAGTCATCTACGTTAAAATTTTCAGGCTCCGGAACCTTTTCCTCATCAATTATTTCCGGACTGTGCATTCTGTCAATACGGAAAGAAGTCACGCTTTGTCTTTTGTCATTAAAGCCTACAACGTAATAGAAGTCCTCATTACAATACAACACGTACGGACTAAGCTTATATATTTCACCTTGGTTCCTTAGAACTTTTTCTTTTTTAACATTGTACTCAGTGTATTGGAACTGTATTTTTTTCCCTCTGTTTATGGCATTCGTGATTGTATCAACTATGTAATAAACTTCTTTGTTCTCTGTCTTTGCTCTTCCTGTGGCCACTATATGTCTATTTAAACTTTCATACTGTGCCTCTCCAGCTAGAGACGCAATCTTTGATATTAATTCACTACTTTTTTTCTTCGTAATAAATCTTGATGATGATACAGCGTCAATAAGCATCTTAAGCTCTGGTATTTCAAAACCTCTATCTCCCCAAAAGTACTTATTCGGAGAGCTTTTTACCTTTATTATGTCATAATCCATTTCCATAAGTAAACTAATATCATCTGCAAGGGTTTTTCTATCAACATTTATA
>JAQYNQ010000003.1 GCA_028727785.1 Eubacteriaceae bacterium
ACCAATTGGACTGACAGATTTTACTCCGTCATTGAAAAAGCGGTCAAGAAGCTCTGCTGTCAGCTCACCTACATGTCCGCACTGCAGCTTATCCTTTCTGACATAACCTTCATCAAGCATCATAATCATAGATGTTTCCCACTGACAGGCATGGCCGCCACAAGTACCTATTGTCTGATTCTCCATTTTATCCATTTCTATGAGAGAGGCATCAAGTTTCTCCAGACTGAGACCGGTAACTATGCGGTTTTCCGGGTAAAGGGCAGCCTGCGACTGTGCGATTTCTTCCAGCATCTTAAAGTTGCCGCCGTGTGAAGAACATAGAATGATGTTTTTGAATCCATGATGAACGTAAGCTGAGATATAGTCCTCAACTATTGCCTTAAATGTCTCCGGTCTGAGAGTTATGCTGCCCGGGAAGCACATGTGGTGGGCAGACAGTCCCGGACGAATCACAGGCGCAACAAGAGCATTGCCAAGACGCTTTGCCAGGTCAACAGCTTCAGCGTAACCAAGGAGCATGTCAGTTGACTCAGGAAGTGCCGGTCCGTGCTGTTCGATTGATGCCGCAAAGATTATAACAGTATCAAAACCCTTTCGGATTGCATTGTCTATTTCAACCCAGGTCATTTCTTCCAGGAGAAGGTTACGCTTCTCTTCATATTTGTTCTCAGAAATACTATCGGTAATGTCTGATGCTGTCATAAGATCCTGAAGGGCGATTCCTGTACTGTCAAAGATGGTGATATCATCGTCACTTTCCCTTGCAGAAGCCTTTCCCAGTATCACATCGCCTATTTCCGTTATGTCTTCCGGATTAAGGATTCCCTGCTTTACGGCTTTTTCGCACTCGCCTACGGCAATAACCTGCTTCAGATCATCACAGTAGACTTTGCTGCGTGCCAGCAGCTTTTCTTCCAGTTCCTGTTTTCCTTCCATATCAGAGCCTATACAGGACAAGTGAGTGCCCGGTCTGATCCAGTCGGCTTTGATAACCGCCTGACGTGACGGAACAGCAGTAAGGATGATGTCTGAAATGCCGGCGGCAGCCTCAAGATCGGTTACCGCCTCCATAGGAATGGTTATTTGCAGGTTCTCTCTGACGCGCGCGATAAAAGCATCTACCTTTTTCGGTGAACGAGGATTGCATATGAGAATTCTTTTGATATTTTTCATTACGCGGAGTGTGGCATCCAGAAGCACAGGTCCCTGAGCTCCTGTGCCTACGAGAAGAAGTGTCTCTGACTCCGGACGGGCAAGATACTTGCAGCCTACAGCACCTGCGGCTCCGGTACGCATGTTGGTAATGAGACCGCCATCCATCATGCTTTTCAGCATGCCTGTTTCACGGTCAAAAATCAGAATTGTTCCTGTAAGGCGAGGAAGATTATATTTGTCATTGCCTTCAAAAGCACTTACCACTTTCATTCCGAAGATTCCGGCACCGTCGACGCTTCCACTTTTTATATCAAACTCGCTGACACCATCTTCAAAGGAGTGAGTTACAATTGGAAATAATTCAGCCTTATTATCGCATTTATATGCGTAAGCTTTTTCTACCGCTGTGATTACCTTATCCATGTCAATGACGGACTGAATGTCTTCTTTCGAAAATACCTTGAAATTATTCATACTTTATGCAGATCCTCCTTATATATTTCGTGTTTCAGATTCTGACTCTATTATATTCCATAACGAAAGAAAGTCAAAACCCTCTGGGATTGTCCAATTACCCGGTGAACAGGGGAGCTTATTGACAGCTATTTACAATATTGAGTGTGAACCATTGAATTTTCCGAGATAAAGTGATATATTAAACCGATAAAGGAAACAGCTCGAAAATCTTAAGAAACAGGAGGACAACCGATGACTATTAAAGAATTCTACGAAAAAATCGGTGGAGACTACGCGCAGGTTGAAGAAAGGCTTCCAAGCACCGAGCTGATTGAGAAATTTGTAGTCAAATTTCAAAGCGACGGAAGCTACCTGCAGCTGTGCGAGACCATGGAGAAAGGGCAGGCTGAGGATGCCTTCAGAGCTGCACATACTTTAAAAAGCGTATGTGGAAATCTGAGCTTCATCAGACTCTATGAATCAGCTTCCCAACTTACAGAGCTTCTGCGCAATGAAATGGGAGAGATCCCTGAAGAAGCCTTTAAGATAATGGAGGATGTAAAGAAGAATTACGAACTTGTAACGGATACGGTCAGGAAATTTATTGAATCTGCAAAGTAGCCTTATGTCTGCAGCAGGCATAAGGCTACTTTGCAGATTCTTTCATTATTTTGACGACTCATCGCAGGATTGCAATAATATTCAACATATGGTAAATTAAAGCATATAGAAGGATACTGATCGAAAGGAGAAAACAATGAGCAGGGCAATTAGAAATACGTTTGGAAAAACGTTAGCTGTTTTTCTGGCCATTGCAGTTATTGTGACATTTACGCCTATGAATGTATTCGGGGCGTCAGTGAGCACAGATAATGCGGCAGGTGCGGGTACTACAGCGGAAGAAGGTATTTCAGCTCAGGAATACGAATATATAGAGATAACAGGAGACGGAACTGCCGTGGTAACAACTCCTGAAATACCTGAGTATGAGAAATCATGCAGCATTTCATATGTAAATCCGTTATATGAAGGCATAGAACTGCCTGCATCAGAAAAAAGCAGCAGAAAGTTTTATGCTGCGAATAATCCGTATTTCAGCAGCACTGAGACTGCCGCTGACTATGTAAGAGACTGCATGGTAAAGAGAAAGAACCAGATCTGCTTTGATATGTTCGCAACAGTTTACGATAACTGGGCGCCGGCGCTGAAGGACTATATACTCAGACATACCGAAAACCCTCTTGAAGGAGACTATCTGAAGCTTAATCTTTATGACTACGACATAAACGGCATATCGGAAGCAGTAAACAGCGACGGAACAGAGCTTGTTGTCCATGTGACAATAGATGTTCAGTATCTGACAACTGAAGCTCAGGAGAAAGAACTGACCGGCAAGCTGAAGAGTGTTACTGACGGCCTTAAGCTTGACGATCTGACTGACTATGGGAAGGCAAAGGCAATCTACGGCTATATTACTGAGAATGTAAAATACGACTTTGAGGGTCTGGATGATGACAGTGACTACCTGAAATACTCAGCCTATGGAGCTTTAGTAGAAAACAGTGCTGTATGTCAGGGCTATGCAGCGTTGCTGTACAGAATGCTTCTTGAACAGGGTATAGATTCAAGGGTTATTACCAGTGATAAGCTGAATCATGCATGGAATATAGCTGAATTATCAGGCATGTATTACTATATGGACTCAACATGGGACAGCGCATCGGGCGGACAGATTGCAAGAGAGGAGTATTTCCTGAAAGGAAAGAGTGACTTCATGGGTCATGATACCGATGACTCACAGTGCGGCACCCCACTGTACAATGCGTTATACCCTATGGCTGAGAGAGCTTTTAACGAATCGGCTCCTGAGAAAGATTCAAAGTATGACGGCATGGTTGCAAAAGGACAGTGCGGAGAAAATGCCGCCTGGATTCTGAAAGGCGACGGCTCGTTTATTGTAATGGGTGCAGGTGACATGTGGGATGTTTCCTCTAAGGGAGTAACACCGATAAAGAATATTCTGAATTCTATCAGTAAAGTTGAATTTGAAGAGGGAATAACCTCAGTTGGAGCAGGATTCTTCCGCAAGGCACCAAATCTGAAATATGCTGTTTTCTCGGATTCGATAGAAAGAATTGGAATATTTGCTTTCTTAGGCTGCGGGCTTCTGGCAAACGTTGAACTTCCAAAGAACCTGAAAAGTCTAGGACAGCAGTGCTTCGACCAGTGTGATTCAATGACAGAGTTTGTTATTCCGGGAAAAATCACATTCTTTGACCACCCTTGCGGAGGCAAAAACCTGAAAAAAGTTGTTTTCCGGTGGGATGACAGCAATACGGAACCTATAGAGTACGCCAGCGGTTCTTTTGCACTTGCTGAAGCCCTGGAGGAAATAACTGTTGATAAAAACCACAAATTTTTACAGTCAGCTGACGGAGTTCTTTATGGAAGGGGAACTCTTAAAGATTCAAACACAGGCACAACGTGTGAGAATACTCTGGTTGCATATCCTTGCAGCAAGAGCGGAGAACAGTTCTCAGTTCCGGAATGGAGCACAGGAATAGGATTCATGTCATTCTATGGAGTGCAGAATCTTCAGTCAGTTCTGATACATGACAAGGTAACAGTAATTGACACTTTAGCTTTCAGTTCAACCAAGAAACTGGGTCTTATCACCATGAACTGTCTGGTACCTGCTGATTCTTCTGATGCTCTTATGGACTATAAAGGAACAATCTACTATGCCGGATGTACTGACACCGGCTGGAACCAGGATGCTGTAAGGAAGAGCTGGGCACCACAGGCAACGTGGGTCAGCGGACACAATGTGTCAGACTGGACCGTAACCAGAGCGGCAACCTGTGAAGAGAAGGGTGCAGACAAGGGCGTTTGCCAATCCTGCGGCAAAGAGGCGCGGCGAAAAGTGATTCCTGCTCTGGGCCATCAGGTTTTGACAAAAATTACTCCTGCAACTACAAGTGCAAGTGGAAAAATAGTAAAGACATGTGAACGTAAGACATGCGGGAAATTGCTTTCTTCTACAGTGATTCCAAAGATAGCTTCTGTAACACTGTCAGATTCAAAGCTTGCTTATTCCGGAAAAGCCAAGGCTCCGGGAATAACTGTCACTGATGCAAAAGGAAATCTGCTGTTCATAGACGAAGACTTTACTGTATCAGGCATGGATAACCGCGTAAATGTGGGAAGATATAAGGTGACAGTCAGTTTCAAGGGTAAATACAGCGGAAGGGTAACAAAATACTTTACAATTGTTCCAAAGGCACCTGCGACAGCGACTGCTGCGCTTACAACTCAGTACAGTAAAACTTCAGGCTACGATGATGTGAAATTCTCCTGGGCCAAGTCAACAGGCGCAACAGGATACAAGGTATACTACAGGAAGGCATCTGCAGCGAAGAATATCTTGCTTGGAACAACAAGCGGAACATCTATGAGTATAAAGAACCTTGAAGACGGTGTGAAATATATCTTCAAAGTAGTACCATATTACACGGCTTCGAATAATCATAACTATACTGCCCTGGCAGGTAAGACTGCATATGTATATACTTTGAAAAAACTGGCTGCTCCGACACTTACAAGGAGCGGAACCAAGGTAAAGGTAAAGTGGAATAATATTTATGGTGAAAGTGGGTATCAGATTTCCAGATCCACTTTATCTAAAGGCACAAATATTGTATCCACGTACGAGACAACATCGGGCGCCTCTAAACTGGTAAGTGCAACCAAGGGCAAAAAGTATTACTACAAGGTAAGAGCCTATAAAACTGTAGGCAAGACCAAGATTTACGGACCATGGTCAAAGGTAACGTCATTTACACGTTAGGCAAGAAATTAATATTTACAGGGCATTGCTCGCTTGCAATGCCCTGTTTTTCTTACTTCGTGCCTGATTTTTGATTTTCTTGGGAATCTCAAAAAATCGTGCCATGTATATATATTCACTGCTATCTCCTAGAAAAAAACATAGTTCAAAACCCACAAATTCTCAAAGTCCATCAGAAAACTGACTAAAAACTTGCAACTGCATCAATGAATGAACCGCTATGATATGTTCCATCCTAAGCGATAAGTCTATATTATTCTGCATTGAATGCTGCATAGGGTACGTGGCCAAGATTGTTACTTTATTGACACAATACTATAAAAATCCTTCACTAGTGATTCATTATCGGTTCACATCTTCACAAAATCGACAAAATAACAACATGATAAAAACAAGATATAGACACAAAGTGATAAATATGTATAATTTAGTATATAAACACAGTGTAGAGGGGACGCACTGACGTTATTAGTATGGTTTGTTAAGCCTTATAGCCTTATACTATTGAAAGGAGCAAAATGATGAAAAGAAGAAAAAGAAGTCTTTCTGTCAAGGTATTGGTTCTTGCACTAATATTAACTTTAGCAATGCCGGCAGGCGTATTTGCAAGTGCTACCGAACTTCAGGCAGACTCAACAGAACCCGGATTATCATTGGCTGGTAAGTATCCTGCTTACACAGATATAGATTTCCAGTGGTCCAAAACTGAAGATGCTACTCATCAGGTTGAATTCCCTACAACTATGAGTAAAGCTGAATTTGATGCAGTTGGAGAATGGAGTTTCTCTCTCGATAGAGATACTGAAAGACCATATTTAGATCCTGAACTGTATCCGTACAATGCTGAGACAACAATTGGTGACATTAACAATGTTGTTGACAAAGAAAAGAATAAGTGCTTCGAAGTTACAGATGTTAGTTATAGTGACGGTAAGATTGTTGTAACTATCAACACTACCGGTACAGAATACTACTATACTAAAGATGAAGAAGCGAAAGCAAAAGGCTATGCTAAGGTTTACTCAATCGATCATACTAATGGTGGTAAATGGTTAGACAACTGTGGTTATTATGATTTTAACCTTAAGAATGGTGACCAGATTGTCAGCTCAGTACATGCAAAGGTTGTACCTTATGATACATACCACACAGTATATGAGGTTTACGACACAGTAAAGGCTCTGGGAGAATATAAGGGAGACAGATATGTTGAAACAGGATCAATTGGACATTCATCAATTGACGGCTACGATACTCCTTATATTATCATAGCAGACAGCAAGGAAGACGTTGAAAAATGGCAGGCATATACTGAACTGTCAGAAAACGATCCTACACAGGTATTAGCTGATATTAAAGCTGGCAAGTACGACGATCTAGCAGCCCCTATCTATCTGTCAAACTGCCACACAAACGAAAACTCAGCAGTTAACGGTCTTATCAACTTCGCCGAATACCTTGTTTACGGTGAATCAGACTACAGCACAAAGAATGGTAAAGTTTCATTAAACACTTTAGAAAGCTACACTGAAGCAGGTAAAGCTCTTCTGGAAAAGGAAAAGAAAGATGTATTCGGAACAGCTATTTCTGATCTGTACTCATTCTGTTCAGAATTAGGAAGACTAAGAGGCGAATATGGTGACACTAAGCAGGACTACGGCTACTCAGCACCAATCGATGATCTTTCCAAGTACTACAACATGGGAAAAGACGAGTTTGACGTTGACGAACTTCTAGACGATGTATTCTATATTATCGTTCCTACAATGAACGTTGAAGGTTACACTCAGTCAACAAGAGCTACAGGCGTAGGCTTCGACCCTAACAGAGACTACGCTAACCAGGTTCAGAACGAAAACAGAAACGCTATGAGATTCATGTCAGACTGGAACCCAATGGCTTACTGTGAATTACACGGAAGAGTTGAAGGTTACTCAGTAGAACCTTGTGGCGCACCACACAACCCTAACATTGAATACGACCTGATCGTTAAACAGTTCTTCGAAATGGGTGAAGCTGTAGGTAATGCTATGGTTGCAAACAACGAAAGATTTAACTCCTACGAATTATGTGGTCGTGACTATATCGAAATCGATGAGAACTCACCTACAGGCGTTCAGTGGGGACAGCCTTGGGACGATTTATCAACTAACTTCGGTTCACAGTTCCCAGTATTCTACGGTACAGCAGGTATCACTTGGGAACAGCCTGCATATGATGACATTACTGCACAGCAGTCAATTCCTGCAGGATGCTACGGAATCGGAAGATACGTTCAGCAGCACCACAATGAATTATTAACTTCACAGGCAACTCTGTTTGAAAGAGGAGTAAATAACTACAACTCAAACGAAGAAGTATCCAAGTACTATGTTAACCAGTATGACGAACCGGGAGCACAGGCTGATTTAATGAGACCAGTATTCGACGGTGAAGGTCAGAACGGAAACTTCTATCCAGAATGCTACATCATTCCAATGGACAAAGCACATCAGAAGAACATCCAGGATGCCGCAGAATCAGTTCTTTGGGTAGCAAGAAACCACTGTAAGTATAAGATCGCTGAAAAGTCCTTCGAATATGACGGAGTAACATATCCAGCAGGTACAGTTGTTGTATCAATGTACCAGGCTAAGAGATCCTTAGTAAATGCAAACTTCGGACCTGGATCATTCGTAAATGTTTGGAAGGGATTATATTCAGAAGCTTATTCACAGTTCTCAATGTCAAGAGGATTCGATCAGATTACAGTAGCAGAACCAGCTGCTTACAAAGTGATCGATGCAGCTTGCGTAGATGGTCCTGATTATGACGGAACATTAGAATTATTCGCTGACTTTACTGCACAGTTCAGTGGAGTTGAAGGCGCAGACGTTATCATTTCAAACGCATCAGAAGATACTGCAAAGGCTGTTAATGCATTATTAAATGCTGAAAAGACAGTTGCTATGATTACTGAAGGCGAATACATGGGCGACTTTATCTGCTCATATGATGACTTTATGGCAATCGTTGCTAATGAATACACTGTAGCAGCAGAAGGCGTTTACGGTGCAGGCATTAAGGCAAAGATTATTGATGAAGCTCCTACAGTATACATCACAGGTGCATACAAGGACGGATACTATACCGGCGGTAACACAGAACTTCCTGGCGGAAACGCTTACATGTTCGACAAGTACGCAATCAACAGCATGGGATTCAAGACAACATCTAAGGCGTTAAGAGCTGATGTTATTCTGGGTGCAGCACTTACAAACGGCAACTCACAGGACGATCTTGCTAAGCAGGCAGTATTAGCAGGCAAGCCATACATGGTATGGGGAAGCGGATCAAGACTGACAGGAATTCTGGATGGCGTTGTTAAGGCAAGCCACAGCGGCGGTACTGATATGAGTGCAATCGTTAAATATCCTGAAGTTAGCCTGATTAATGCAAACTATGCATTAGACGAAGACTATGTAAACTACCAGTATGGTACTGCATGGTATAAATCATTACCTGAAGGTGCAAAGGTATTAGTACAGAATGCAGGTAAGGATCCAATTACAGGCTGTCTTGCAATCTTCAATGATGATATGCAGAAAGAATTTGACGAATACAACACTTCACCTGTTGCATTCGAATACAAGAATGATGATTTAGATATCGTTGCATTTGCTAACACATTAACTCACAAGGGACATTCACAGGATGAATTCAAGTACATAGCTAACTTCGTATTCTCAAAGACAGCAAGCAAGAGAAATTACGTTGGAACTGCTAAGCAGCCTGAAGCTCCTAAGACAGTTAAGCTAAGCGGAACTAAGCTTATCTATAACGGACAGGTAAGAAATCCTTACGTTATCGCTTACGCAGCAGATGGAACTAGATTAGTAAAGGGTACTGACTACACTGTAACATACGCAGCTGGAAGAAAGGCTGTAGGAAAGTATAAAGTAACAGTTAAATTCCAGGGTAATTATACCGGAACTAAGACATTGTACTTCACAATCAGTCCTGCAACTCCAACAGTTAAGTCATTGACACCTGGAACTAATAAGCTTACAGTAAGAACATACAGTAAGCCATCCGTAAAGGGCGCTTCATCATACCAGATTGCTTACAGAGTAAAGGGAACAACTACTTGGAAGTATACTACAACAACTTCAACTTATAAGACAATTAAGTATCTGAAGAAGGGTAAAGTATATCAGGTTAAGATGAGAGCTCTGAAGACTGTAAACGGTACAAAATACACAAGTAACTGGAGCAAAATCAAGACTAGCACAAAGATTAAATAATTAATCAAGTCATTTTCGGGGAAGTCAGACTATTCTGGCTTCCCCATTTTCAGTAAAAACACGGCATTTCTCGCTTTGTGTCGTGTTTTTTTTATGAGAAATCTACTACTCTATCAGTGAGGAGGTTTTGATATGGATCAGAAGAAAACAGGAAGTTTTCTGAAAGAGCTTCGAAAGGAACGGAATCTTACACAGGAACAGTTAGCTGAAAAGTTTAATGTGTCTAATCGCTCGGTTTCCAGATGGGAGACGGGAAGCAACATGCCTGATTTAAGCATTCTTGTGGAACTGGCGGAGTTTTACAATGTGGATATTAAAGAAATCATTGATGGAGAAAGGAAAAGCGAGATTATGAAAGAGGAGACAAAAGAAACCTTATTAAAGGTTGCAGAGTATACTGAAAAAGACAAACAGGAACAGTATTTTAGAATGAGAAGGATCATTGGAATGATTCTTATGGGTTTTGGTGCATTGCTGGCAATTTCTGCGCTGGCTGTATTCCCGCGTGACAGCAGCTGGGGTTCCATTTATTCAGTTCTTGGAACAATAATTCTGACAATAGGATTATATCAGCTGATGTGCAGGAACAGACTAAAAGTTGTATATTCTGTTCTCTGCTTTGTGATAATGCTGGGAATGCTGGTATTTACTGATTACCTCGGTGTTGCACTTGGACATCAGGTGCCGAGATTCGCCTATGAAAAAACATGGAGTGATGACAGCATTACATTCAAGGCACCCTTTTACACTGCCATCTGGCATAACTATGATACTGAAAAAGAATATGTGGAAGTCATTTACGACTAAATAATCCGGGTGACATGACAGAATCGACAGCGCAGGAGAGGAGGTTTTTGTATGCCTTTTGAAATAGTACGAAACGACATTGTAAATATGCAGGTGGATGCTGTGGTAAATTCAGCAAATCCTAAACCCGTTATTGGCTTTGGGGTTGACATGGGTATACATAAGAAAGCAGGAGATAGTCTTCTGGAGGCTCGCCGCAAAATTGGAAACATTGAATTTGGGGACGCTGCTATTACACCCGGATTTGGACTGGATGCCCGATATGTTATCCATACCGTTGGTCCTGTATGGATAGACGGCAGGCATGGGGAGGAGCAGATACTGTCATCATGCTATGTCAGATCACTTGCTCTGGCAAAGGAAAACAAATGCGAATCCATTGCCTTTCCTCTTATTTCCACAGGTAATTACGGTTTCCCTAAGCCTCTTGCCCTGCAGGTAGCTATACGTGAAATCAGTTCTTTCCTTATGGAAAACGAGATGCATATTTATCTGGTTGTTTTCGGAAAAGAAGCTTTTGCACTGTCGGAGAAGCTTTTTAATTCCGTTAATGACTACATTGACGAGAACTATGTCCAAAGCAAGGTAATAGATGAATATGGCTCGAAAGACAAATACCGATCTCTCAATGAGGCAAGAAAACGAAGAGAACTGTCGGAATGCGACCCGGATGCTTATGGAAAAATCACTATTACAGAGATTCCGGACATGTGTATCAGCATGGCGGTGGGGGCAGCTGCTCCTGTGGATTCCGACGATTTGGGAGAACTTCTGAAAAATCTGGATGCAGGCTTTTCTGAAACCCTTCTAAGGCTTATTGACCGGACAGGGAAGAAAGACTCTGAGATTTATAAAAAAGCCAATGTGGACAGGAAACTGTTCTCAAAAATCAGAAACAACTTAGAATACAGACCTTCTAAAACCACCGCTCTTGCCTTTGCTTTTGCACTGGAATTAGACTTAGAAGAAACAAAAGACTTTATCAGTCGGGCAGGATTTGCCCTTTCTCACAGCAGTAAGTTTGACGTTATAATAGAATACTTTCTGACTACAGGAAATTATAATGTCTTTGAATTAAATGAAGTTTTGTTTGCATACGATCAGCCTCTTATCGGTGTGTAAAATGTCGCCTGCAATGCGACCATCTGTCCCTCCCGTTTCTTTATAATGAAGACACAATAAAGAAACAGGAGGGATTATTTTATGACAGAATTAGTATTTATTTTAGATCGCAGCGGATCTATGGCAGGGCTTGAAAAGGACACAATCGGAGGATTTAACTCCATGATGGAAAAACAGCGCGGCGAGGATGACGCTTACGTTTCTACCATACTGTTTGACAACGTGTCAGAAGTGATTCATGACCGTGTTCCCGTTTCCCAGGTTCCGGCGCTTACTGATAAGGACTACTATGTCCGTGGATGTACAGCACTTCTGGATGCAGTCGGCAGTGCAATACACCATATCGGAAATGTTCACAAGTATGCCCGCAAGGAAGATGTGCCGGAAAAGACACTCTTTGTCATCACTACTGACGGTATGGAAAATGCCAGCCATTATTACACCTACAGCAAGGTTAAAAAAATGATTGAACATGAGAAGGAACGCTATGGATGGGAATTTATCTTTCTCGGAGCTAATATCGATGCAGTTGCAGAGGCAAAGAAATTCGGCATCGATGAGTCCATGACGGCCAACTATCACTGTGACACAGTGGGAACTGCTCTGAACTATGAAGTTATCGGTGAAGCTATTACAAAGGTTAGAAATTGCGAGGCGCCATTGTCAGGTGACTGGAAAAAGAGAATAGACGATGATTACAGAAAGAGAGGCGGAAAAAAATAGAATTCAACAGGGGGTGGAAAATCAGCGGATTATATGTGATAATTTAAGAAGATAAGATTTCGAGAAGGGAGGTCGGGCAACTGATGGAAAGAAAAGATGTTTCAGCAAAATTTCCGGTAATTGTTTCAGCAGCGATCATAACTGCATATATATGCCGCATTGTGACAGTAGCGGGAACAGATTTACAGGTTCTCCATTATTTGCGCACGGCCATTTACCTCAGCCTTTTTGCAGGCTGGGGTTTCTCCCTGAATAACAGAATACGAGAGAAGCGTTTGCTGAAGAACGCGGCCGTAGGAGGCTCTGCTCACAGTAAAAGAAGGCTATGGCTTCCTGCTGTACCTCTGGCGCTTTCAGTTCTGTATCTTGTGCTTCGTGAAGCAGGTTCTGACAGGATGGAATTGCTCCTTGGTAATCCGGCTGTCGTATATGGTCTGATGAGCATAGCCTTATTTGAAACCTGCATTAAGGCAGGCCTCATACAGAGTTATTCAACATATGAAGACCTTTTCAGTTCCATGGTGAACTGCTCCATACAGATTCTGGACAGTGAATATAATGTGAAATATGAGTGCGGTGACAGAATAGAAATCAGCAAAGCTCAGGTACAGGAAGCACTGAGGGCACCGCTTAACATTAAGGATGGAATGACGCTTCACGCTATAAGCATAAGGGATGGATATGAAGTATGGACTGAAGATAATTCTCAGCTCCTGGCTCTGACAGAGGAGTTGGAGAACACAAGAGAGGAGCTTCAGGACAGAGTATGCCTTCTCAGCTACGAATATGAAAGAGAAAAGAATCAGCGGGAAATAGAGGAACAGAATCAGCTGTATGATCTGCTCCAGGCTGTCACACAGAGACAGACTGACCGCATCGAACAGCTGGCGGAAATGTACAGGCCTGAGGAGAAGGACTCAGAAACTTCTAAAGCTGTACTTGCAAAGATAGCAGTGCTGTGCAGTTACATTAAGCGACGTAAACATCTGACACTCCTTGCGTACAGAGATGACCGCATTCCGCTTTCTGAACTGGAAAGCGCTCTGGGTGAATCACTTCGGACCCTGGAGCTTCTGGGAGTAGACTACAGCATTTTTGTTCAGGCAGAGGATATGCTGGACAGTGTTCACGCTACTGCAGCCTATGATTTTTTTGAAGATGTGGTTGAAATGGGTTTTGACACCCTGCAAACCATAAATGTCCGGATGGCCCGTATAGACGGGAAGCTTCGTATTACTGTTTTCGCAGTGTGTGAGGGGAATCTTTCAACTCTTGAGAATACATATCCTGACGGACAGTTTGACAGGGAAGAGGATGAGTGGGTCTGTCTTCTGACTCTAAATAACCGGGCTGAAGGGGGTGAGGAGGAATGACCATATTTAATATGCTCATCATGCTGACTGTTACCGGGGAAAGTCTTTTCATGGTATACAAATGGAATAACTCTGCACCTGCAAGGTCATATATTGTCTCCGCTGTTCTTATTCTTGTGAATATTGTTTCAGGCACTGTGAATCAGTGGGGCAGTATTCCTTTTTTTGACCGGTACGGTAAATACATTGCCGCATCTGTAGTTATACTGACTGTGCTGCACCTGATACAGGCATTACTAAAAGATAGTCACAGGGTTAGCAAATATGTATCATCGTCTTCTGTTTACGAGGCCTTAGACGGTCTTACTCTGGGAGTCTGTTTCGCTGATTCTGACGGCAGAATAGTACTTTGTAATAACAGAATGAGAATCATTGCAAAGCAGCTGACAGGTGATCATCCTCAGCTTATGGAAAACATTCTTTCTGCCATAAGCAGTCCACCGGAAACTGTGGTTTCTCTGCCGGAGAACAGTCTGGAATTTCAGGACGGAAAAATATATCAGTTCCGTTTATCGCAGATTACTGTGGAAGGCGAACCTTGCCGGCAGCAGCTTATGGCACAGGAGGTTACCGAACTTCACAACATGTACCGGCAGCTTGACAGAGAAAATGAAAAACTGAAGCAGACCAACCGGAGACTAAATGAGATGTATAACAGAATGACTGATGACATCAGAGAAAAGGAAAGTCTGGAACTTAAAGTGTATATTCATGACACTATGGGAAGAAGCCTGCTTACTATAAGAAATATAATTAATAATGATGCGGAGACTGATATGAAACTTCAGTCTCTAAAAAGAGTCGTCAGTGTTCTTTTTGACAACAGGCCTGCACTCAGGGGTACAATGTATGAGGTTAAGGAAGCGGCAGCTAAGATGGGTGTGAAAGTTAATGTGAAGGGATACATACCTGCAGGTGCATATTTTTCAGAACTGATTGCTGCTGCAGCTCGTGAATGTATAACCAACTGTATCCGCCATGCAAAGGGAAATGAGGTAACAGTGGAAATCACGGATATGGGACGGCTTTACAGGATTGTTATCACAAATAACGGAACCAAGCCTGAACACGAAATATCCGAGGGCAGCGGTCTGTCTTCTCTGCGACGCAGAGTAGTGGCAGAGGGGGGAGAAATGCATGTATTCCATGAGCCTGAATTTTCTTTAACATTAATTTTTCCAAGAAAGGGGAAGCCGCAAAATGATTAATACCATTCTGGTTGAAGATGACATATATATTCAGAAGCATTTTATCGACCGCCTGTCGTCGGAAGAAGACATAAAACTGGTTGCTGCAGTAAGAGATGCCTTCGAGGCTGAAAAACTGTGTTCTGAGTATATTGACCTTGTACTCATGGATGTACTTACACTGCACAAGCACTCCGGACTTGCGGTCGGCAAGCGGATTAAGGATGCATACCCCAATGTTAAAGTGGTTATTATGACTTCACTTGTAGATCCTGAAGTGCTTACAAAGGCAAGAAGCGGATGTGCGGACAGCCTGTGGTACAAGGATCACAGTGTGGATGAAATTCTTGACGTCATCAGACGCACTCTCAAGGGGGAAAAAGTGTTTCCGGTAAGCACACCATCTGTAGAAATGAAAAAAACCATGTCAGACATGTTTTCCCCTGCCCAGATTGAAATACTACGTTCTTTTATTAAAGGATATACATACAAGGAAATTGCGGCGAAATTCAGCCTTTCTGTCAGCGGTGTGAGATGGCATCTTGATGAAATGGTACGTATCGGCGGGTTTAAGAATAAAGAGGAGCTTACTACAACTGCAATTGAGAATAAGCTGGTTGTAACCACACTTGTGGAAAAAGATGACGAGGAATAATTATTCTTGTTCTAATCTCTGATTTGCGATAAAATAAGACATAATCATAATTGTAATAATTGAGAAAGGAAAACGGGTCTATGAAGAAGAAACTCACAGCACTGATAATGGCAGTAGTGATGGCAGTTGCCATTGTACCGCTGAATGTCAGTGAAGTACATGCGTACGATGTGGGGTTTACGGGGAGAGATTGTACAACCAGCAGCGTTGCGGCGTCAACAATAGACTATATTACCGCAAAATACAAGCTGTACAGCACATGGAAGGGCAGCGGCCAGTGCTGGGGCTATGCTGAAAAGATTAACAGCCTGCTGGGAGCATCCACTTACACAATCAGCTGCAAAAGAAAGTGGAACAAAACTAATATAAAAGAACTTCTGGTGGGTACAAAAGCGGGCGCTCACGTAAGAATTGAAAATGCAGAGAGGGGATTCTACCATTCAATTGTAATTCTCAAGTGCACAGAAGATGAGGTAATCTGGACTGACGGAAACTTTGACTACAATAACGGAATCCGATATACCAGACAGTCCTTTGACAGCTTTGTGTCCTTCAGAAATGACGGAAGTACCTACATCACTCAGGTAAAAAAGGTAAAAAACTACAAGCATCACAAAGAACCGCTGCTGGCCACCAAATTAAAGGGGACAAAGGTTGGCCTGTACTGGACAAAGGTAAAAGATGCAACGTCATATAAGGTGTACAGAGCAGCAAGCGAAAACGGTACTTATAAGAGAATTGCCACAACTACATACCGGAACTATGTGGACAGCAGTGCACCGATTGGCAAGAAAATGTACTATAAAGTCGTAGCTGTTAAGAGCTCGGGAAATGTTAAGAGCAACATTGCAAGCGGAACCAGAAAACTTCCTAACCCAACAGGGGTAAAGGCATCCAACTCAAAGATTTCAGGAAAGATTATGCTGAGCTGGAACAAGGTTACAGGAGCAAGCTCATACAAAATCTACAGATATAATCCGAGCAAGGATGCGTACGTAATTGTGAAAACTACTACTAACCTGTCATATTTTGATTCGGATTCGGCAAAAGTAGGCCAGGGGTATTATTATAAAATTAAAGCATACTCAGGTACTACAAAGTCATATTCATCGGGAGTATGCATTGACGGAATTGTTCGTCCGGCAAGACCGGTTAATGTAACTGTCGCACAGACCAGTGAAACTAACGTAAATCCTACAATTACCTGGTCTAAGGTAACAGGTGCCACTGAATATATAGTACTGAGAGCTTATTCTCCTACAGGTACTTTCAGCACTGTAGGATATGTTAAAGCATCAGAGGGATGTTCTTTCGAGGATAGGGGAGTTCAGCAAGACCTGCTTAATAACGGCGAGGCATACTACAAGGTAAGAGCATATTATAACGAATGGCTTTCAGGGGCTGATTCCAAGACAGTACATTATCTGTACACACCACCGGCCGTAGTAAAATGATAAAGTAAAATGATAAAGTAAAAGACACCGGATAATTGCGAACCGGTGTCTTTTAATATGAGGTTTTAAATATGTTATTTGTTATTTTCTTTTTTTAGCTTTGCATCGAAAATGAAGTATAAGATAACTCCCATTAGAGGAACTACCAGACCGATAATAGCTGTCTTAGGATCTTCCATCAGCGTATTAATCATCAGAGCTGCGAAGATTACTACAGCAATAACTACTGATACAGGATAGAACCATGCTTTATATGGTCTTTCCATGTCAGGGAACTTCTTTCTGTAAACGATAACTGCAAGAACTACTAATGTGTTGTAAAACATTCCTGCGAATACAACGTAGTTTGTCAGGTCATTCAGAGAATTGAAGATAACAAGTACGATAGCAATTACAGCCTGAACGATAAGAGCGTTTACAGGAACGTTTGTCTTAGGGTGAAGAACTGCCTGGCTCTTGAAGAAGTGACCGTCTTTTGCCATTTCATAGTAGTATCTTGGGAATGCCAGAATCATACCGTTAAGAGCTCCAAAGATTGCAATTGCCATTGTTGCAAGTACTATAGTGCCTCCAACGCTTCCGAAGATTCTCTTAGCTACTTCTGTACCTAAGTAAAGATTTCCGTCACCGATCATTGCTACGATTTCATCATGTGGAAGAACTCTGTAGATAGCAAAGTTGAACAGAGTGTAGATAACCATGATTGCACCGATTCCTCCAATCAGAGCAAGAGGAATGTTCTTTCCAGGGTTCTTAACTTCTTCTGCTACGCAGTTAAGGTTTGTCCAGCCTTCATAAGCCCACAGTGTAGCAACTGTTGCGAAGGAGATCATTCCGATAAC
>JAQYNQ010000004.1 GCA_028727785.1 Eubacteriaceae bacterium
CTTGCCCAGTTCATCGGCAAATATAAGCAGAGCCAGAATTTTTAACATCCTGTCTCTCTTTTTAAAATCCAGTTTCCTGAATACTTTAGCCAGTACTGCCGCACTTATAATAAATGCAGCAATCCATCCAAAATGAAGTGGCCCGTAAGCGTTGAAACCTAGCCCTTCAGGTATAGAATCACTGGTTTCCCAAAAATATTTTCCCATTGTTTGCACCCCTTTAAGTAGAATTATTTCTATGTGATATAGTATACATTGACTTACATACATTTTCAACGCTACATAGGTCGCATTATGTGTTATACTGTCAGAAAAGAATGTTTTTACAGGGGGTAACCATGAACAAAGCTATTATAGACAAAGCAATGAAGCTTCGCCATCATCTTCACATGTATCCTGAGCTTTCAGAACAGGAACATGAGACTAAGCGGGTTTTGATAGAATTTCTGAAAGAAAACACTTCTCTTGAAATCGTAGACCGGGGCAAATGGTTCTACGCGAAATATGAGACCGAGGAGAAGCGCAAGCCTTCAATTGCCTTCCGTGCGGACTTTGACGCTATAAAGGTTCTAGAAAACGACAGGCTTCCTTATGCATCCAGAAATCCGGGTGTGGCACACAAATGCGGCCACGATGGTCATGCAAGCGCTCTGTGCGCCTTTGCTATGGATGTTGACGAGAATGGTGCTGACAGAGATATTTACTTTATCTTTCAGCATGCCGAAGAGACAGGTGCAGGTGCCAGGGAATGCTGCGTTTTGATAGATGAAGAGAATATTTCAGAGGTGTACGGTGTTCATAACCAGCCGGGGGAATCCTTTGGCTGCATCTGCACCAGACCCGGCGTTGTAAACTTTGCTTCTGTTGGAATTGAATATACTTTAACCGGCGCGCCTACTCACGCAAGCACTCCGGAACTAGGCAGAAATCCTGCAAAGGCTATCAGCCGCATGATTCTTGCCATTGACAGCATCACTGAGGCTCAGAAGCCGAAAGGTCGTCTCCTGGCGACTGTTATCCAGGTAGATATAGGTGAACGTGCCTTCGGTGTATCTGCATGGAAGGGCAAGCTATTATTAACAGTGAGGGGTGAATACGGGGAAGAAATGGATGCCTTCATTGAAGCTCTGAATCAGACAGCTCATGCAGGCTGTGAGGAATTTGGCCTGGAACTTTCTATCGAATATTATGAGAGATTCCCTGATACTTACAATCATCCTGAGGCTGTAGAAAAGATTAAGAGAATCTGTAATGAAAACTTTTTAGAATATAAAGAAATGGATGCTATGCGCTCCTCCGAAGATTTCGGCGAGTTTACGCGTAAGACAAAAGGTGCCCTCATTTGGCTCGGTGCCGGAGAAAACTGGCCGCCTCTTCACGATGAGAATTTCGACTACAATGACGCCCTCATAGAAGAAACCTGTGATCTATTCAGACTTCTAATGGAGGCATAGAGCAGCAGAATAACTTTAAATAGGCATTATTTAGGGCTATCGCGTTAGCGGTTAAATTAACCGTTAGGGCGGAGCCCTTTTGCTCATTTCATGCCTTCTGCGTCATTACCTGTCATGAAGGGTTTGACATCTATTCATACTACAACAGTGCCAGCACTATAAAACCAATCGTGGAAACAGCTGCCGCTATCAGTGCGTACGGCATTATGCACTTGACTATTTTAAGATTTGATACGCCGGTTCCCATAGACGTGATGAACACAGTATCGCTGTATATGCACAGTCCGTATCCCATTGTCACTCCGCTCATTACGGCGGCAACAGTCAGACCCGGACTTACACCGGCAGCAATTGCCATCGGCACAAAGACAGGAATTGTAATCAGCATTACTATCCAGCAGCCTCCCATGGTGAATACACACATACCTGTAACGAGAAATGCTATAACAGGTATCAGGAAGGAAGGCACTGCCCCTGTGACTCCGTTAATAACAATATCAAAGAAACCCAGCTCTCTGCTGGTCTCGCTTAAGGTGAATCCCAGACATAGTATTATTGTCAGCTGTGTCAGGGATTTAGCCCCGTTAAAGAAATTCCCAAAAAAATCCTCCACTGTCATAAGCCTTCCCCCAATGTACATCACAAACTGCACAATGAGAGCAATTACGAGCCCATGCACCAGGTCGTTATCAAAACTCACTACGCCTATTATCAGTGCAAGTATTGGTATAAGCGCATACCAGAGGGATCTTTCTTCTACATCCGACAGGTCCGTTGCCTCAACAACAGAGCGTTCACTCTTATCCTGAATAAATGCAGGTCCGCCTTCTTCGATCCTTTTATACGCCTCTTTCAAGGGTCCGATCTTCGGAAAAATTCCCAGCCCCAGCAGCAGGCAGATAATCATAATCGTAATTGGATATATCATGTACGGAAGAGATTTTACATAATCCATAAATCCCATTCCGTAATCTTCAATCATTCCCAGAGTGAAACCTATCCAGCTTGTAAAAGGTACCATGGCACATACACAGCAGGCGGATACATGAACCTGAAGTGCAAGGTGCTCCCTGGGGATTCTGTTTAAATCAGTAATACTGCTCATGGAAAGAGATACTGTAATTGCATTCAGATATTCATCTGCAAACATAAGCAGTGACATAACCCATGACATTACCAGCGGCTTATGTTTTCCGTTTGCATATTTTGCAACAAAACTTCCAAGGCCCATTAGTCCACCCGATCTTTGAAGCAGCTCAATAACTCCACCAAATATAACCATCAGTATTAGAACAAACTGGAAAGATGAACCTGAAAGAGTCTTATAAAAAGAGTCTATTGTGCCCGATATAAAGTTTTCCCTGTGCAGAATCAGCAGTGCCAGAAAAGTGGCCGCTGTCATGGATTCTGCCATTCTCTTAGTCGTCAGAGCCAGTACCAGAAGTACTATTAACGGTAAAAAAACCAGAATCGTATTCAACATCTTTTCATTCCTTATGTAATCTCAATACTTAAGTAAAAAGCACCTTGAAATGAAGGTGCTTTTCTGTATTTGTATTGCATTACGAGTTTATTATTATAATTTATTATTCAAGAATCTCTTATGCAAGTCCTGCAGTGATCAGAGCCATTTTGTAAACTTCTTCAGCATCGCATCCACGGCTTAAGTCGTTGATTGGAGCATTCAGACCCTGAAGGATAGGGCCGTATGCAGCATATCCGCCTAATCTCTGAGCGATCTTATATCCGATGTTACCTGCTTCAATGTTAGGGAAGATAAAAGTGTTAGCCTGTCCTGCTACCTTGGATCCCTGACACTTTGTAGCTGCTACAACAGGAGATACTGCTGCGTCGAACTGTAATTCTCCATCAATAGCCATTTCAGGAGCTAATGCCTGAGCCTTAATTGTTGCATCGTGTGAAAGCTGTACTGTGCCACCTTTTCCGGATCCCTTAGTTGAGAATGAAAGAACTGCAACCTTAGGGTCCATTCCGAATGTTTCTGCAGTCTTAGCTGTTTCAACAGCAACTTCAGCTAATTTGTCAGCAGCTGAGAAAGTAACATTACCTTCTTTGTCAACTGTATCCTGGTAATCAATGTTAATTGCGCAGTCACCCATAGCCAGCATTTCTGCTCCTTCTTTTACAAGAATAAAGCAAGAGCTTACAAGATGTGCACCTGGCTTAGTCTTAACAAGCTGTAAAGCCGGACGAACTGTATCAGCAGTTGAATATGTAGCTCCACCTAGAAGACAGTCAGCTTTTCCCATCTTAACCAGCATAGTTCCGAAGTAGTTACCCTTCATTAAATTTGCTCTGCAGTCTTCTGGAGACATCTTTCCTTTACGAAGTTCTACCATAGCATCTACCATAGCATCCATTTCTTCGTAATCTGCCGGATTAATGATTTCTGCTCCTTCAATATTGAATCCGCCATTCTTTGCTGCTTCTTCAACTTCAGCCTTTTCACCAACTAGAATTACATTTAGAATCTTATCCTTTAAAAGCTTATCTGCTGCTTCTAATATTCTTGCATCAGGACCTTCAGTGAATACGATAGTTTTAGGATCCTTCTGCAGCTGTTCCGTAAGTTTATTGAACATTGGTCTGTACCTCCATATATGTTTATTATATAAATTTGCCTCGGAATAATTATACTACACTCTCTTTATTATTTCAATTAGTAGCCGCATAATTCTGCATAATGATTTACTCTATGTTCTTACGTTCAGCTCTGGTGAAAATGCACTTACCTTCTTTTATTGTCTCCAGAACCTTAATATCTTTTATTTCATTAGGATCCGTTTCCAAAGGATTTTTATCGAGAATAACCAGATCTGCAAGTTTTCCTTCTTTTATGCTTCCCTTAGTATTCTCTTCAAAATACTCATATGCCGCGTTTATTGTTACCGCCTTCAGCGCCTCGTACACACTTATTTTCTGTTCTTCTCCGATCAGATTTCCGTTTCGGCTGATTCTGTTAACAGCACACCACACTGAATGCATCATATTGGGTTTTGTTACCGGTGCATCCTGATGGAAGTTGATTATCAGACCCCTGTCCAGTGCATCCTTTGCCGGGCTGATATGGTTCCCTCTTTCCGGACCGAAATTCTTCATGTGTACATCGCCCCAATAGTATACGTGTCCTACAAATATGGAAGGTATCATTTTCATTTCTGCCATTCTGTCCAGCTGATCATTTCTTACAGTCTGACAATGAATCATTACCGGTCTAAGATTGTTCTTGTTAGGGTTTGTGCTCTGATACAAAGCTTTTTCGTATGCGTTCAGATACTGTTCGCTAGCTGCATCTCCATTACAGTGAGCTAAAATCTGCAGATTGCTGTTTACGGCAGTAAGTGCGTACTTCTCTGCCTCTTCATCGGTAATCCATGGGTATGCACAGTAATCTTCGTCGCCTCCAAGATATGGCTTGCTCATCCAGGCAGAACGTCCCTGAGGCGAACCGTCAAGAATCATCTTATATCCGCCAATCTTTATATGCCTTTTATAATTGTTGAGCATGTTTTTATTCCTGTCTATCAGTTTCTTTCCGCCATCACTGATTAGAGGATAAACCACCACGTCTACCTTCAGTTTGCCCATCATAGATGCCATCTTCAGCAATTTCATTGCTGAAGCACTCCCAGCCCCCTCCTGAACTGTAGTCACACCGTTCTCTATATATGTCTGCTGCATTCCCCGCATCAGCTTAAGCAGGTCAGGTTTAATCCTTTTGGCCAGTACTGCCTGCGCTGTCATCATTGCAGCTTCTTCCAAATATCCGTCAGGTTCATTGCCGCCCGCAACCCTTCCTATTACTCCACCTTTGGGATTCTCAGTATTTTCATCGATTCCTGCCAGCTGAAGCATAGCTGAATTAGCGCATCCCAGGTGTCCCGAAACATGCAGAATCATAATAGGAATTGTTTCATCAACCTTATCTAAAACTGCTTTACCCGGCTGAGCCTGCTCTTCAAGGAAGTTGTGGTCATATCCAAATCCCACAGCTACCTGCTTGGCAGTTATCTTGTTCTCTGTGATAAACTTCTTCATTGTGTTCTGAATGTCAGAAAAGCATCCGCATTCAGATAGATCTGCAAACAGAGCCATCTGTCCGTTCATCACTATATGTCCATGAGGATCTATGAATGAAGGCATCAGGCATCTTCCGTCAAGATTGTGTTTTCTCACACTTCTGCCCGCTGCATCCATTACTTCTTTTAATGTTCCTACTTTTTTGATTAATCCTTTACTTACCAGAACCGCTTCAGGAGAATCTCCTTCCGATTCCATTGTCAGTATCGGTCCTCCATAATAAATTGTATCCATTTATTATCTCCTAGTCTTTTTTCCAGCTGAAAGTTGGCTTTCTCCAGCATCTGGTTACCTTTAGTACTATCATATAAACAACTGTCATAGCTGCAAGAATTGCCATTGTAACCTGTACTGATATGGTCTTTGAAGCCATGGCAAGAAGTGTAATGTAAACAGGTGTGCTCAGCATCATAACCAGGTTCATAAGACCCAGTTCCACTGCAGTTGATGTCTTGAACTCTGGGTCAACAATTCTTACAAGAGCAATTCCGCTTGGAACTGTTCCTGTTGATGTGCCGTATAGACCCAGTGTACGTTCGAAATCGTTGCTTCCGCCAAATCTTCTTCCGAAATAGAAACATACGCAGAATGTAATAGCTGTTACAATTAACGCTTCCACTACTATTGGTACTATCCACTGTCCGATAATATTGAATCCTACTGCCATAAATGCACAAACAACAAGATAGTCTGCTGTCCAGCCTGTAATCTTTGACTGCAGTGTATCTTCAATAAGGAAATCAATCTTCAGTTTCTTCATGATGAATTTTACAATATATGCTGCATACATTCCGTTCATGAACATAAGTCCGCTCATGGATGATCCAAGAAAACCCGGAAGAAGTGACATTACTTTTGCAATGCCCAGTGCGAAAACGTAGCACAGGCCTATAAGTGCAAAGTGGAATGTTAGTGTTTCCATGTTGCTGTTGCATGTTGTGTCCTTTACCATGTAATTGGTCTGTTCTTCTTTCTTCAGATATCCCTTCAGAATGCTGTCATCAATTTTACCGCAGTTCTTTGCAACACCCCTGGATATGCCCAGTTTTGCTGCAGGTACTCCAACAAGGAATGCCATGACAAAACCAATTGCTGCGAAAGTCATTCCCACCATTGCGGCGTTTTCCCATCCATATGATTCGTATATTGTTCCGTATGCAGCTGCCTGTCCGGGACCCTGTGTGAACGCATATGGAATCAGGGATCCGTAAATTGTCTCCATGTTAAAGCCTCCGCCTATCAAAGCAATGATAATCATTCCTACCAGTGGAGTTATTGTGTATAAAAGGCACCATACAGTTCCCATTCCAAGGGCGCCCTTGAAAATATTCTTTGCAGTATTGTCCTTATTGTCGCTGGCACTTGTAAGGCAGATTGAAATAAATGAAATAGTGAACAGATGGTTAACTATGTTACCATACATTTCAGTGTCTGTTCCGATGTTAATCTGGAAGTGACTCATAGCATTCATAAAAATCACGCCCAGAAGGCCTGCTATTACGCTTGCAGGCACAAGCATATTTCTTAAAAATGGAATTTTTGCTCTCAGAAAAGCACCTATGCACAAAGCAATGCTGGCTAATCCAAATGCAATCATAAAGCTGTTCATTTTCTATTACCTCCGTATATTTACGTGAACTACATAACTAGTGACAGTTTATCACAGTTTTCGACAGTATTATTTGAGGTAAATAGAGTGTATTTGAATTAATTGATTCATTTATATCATTTTTATCATATGTCCATGAGCAGTTCCGAAGTTTCAATAAATCTGTCCAGTCTCATTGTAATGTCATCGGTTTCTGCATCAAAAACATTTTCATTGCAGTTCCAGATATTTTCAAAGAAAACATCTAAAATGCGTCGCAGGTATTCGTCCTTACTCAGCATAATGTTATTCTCATACTGCTGATTCTCAAGTCGCAGATAGTCCAGTGAATCGGACAGGAACATGCACGGATTGGTAATGTATTTGAAATCATCACTAAATCCATCAACAATTATTTTCAGCTTTCTGCTGTTTATTTTTTTAATCATTTCTCTTATATGCATCAGCGTTTTCTTTCGCTGCTCCGGGCTCAGAATAACCTTATGATTGAAAAAGTCCATCTCTCCTGACAGCACAAAATCAACAAGTGCTCTGTTATATATCATTATTCGAATCTGGCTCTTACCTATGGCGTTAATTGCCAGCAGGTGAGCCCTTTTTGCTTCCTCTCTGACTATGTATTCACTCTCATTTGTGAAACATTCATCTGCAAATACGTCAAAAAGGTCGGGTGGCAGAAAGTGCTCTGTCACATGTCCGACCAGCCATCGTGCATTTGGTGACAGCAGTGTCTGCAGATACTCATGGCTGGAAAGAAGGCTGTTCATGTCCGTGCTGAAGAAGAGACTGCTGTCAGGATTAATGCCGCTTTTAATGCTTTCGTATAATTCTTCCACCTTCTTCTTGTCTCTTGAACCGGTGGTGCAAATAAAGTGTTTGTTTTCACCTAGAATACTGATTCCCAGAAATTCATCCTTAACAGCAATAAAAAGTTTTCCCGCAGCCTCTCTGCTGTAATAAAGGTGAAAATCAGCAAGTGAAAAACATGTCATCATATGAATCAGAAGAATCACATTATAGATGTTGTTTCCATCAAGTTTTGATAAATCAATTACATAATCTATCTTTAGGTCTCTTCTCTTCTTGCTGAGCATGAAACGATGATTTTCTATTCCGGCCATACGTAGCTTGGAGCCATGGTCCAGACTGAACAAATCTGTCATTACGACTATGTTGTGGGGACTTTCCTCATCCAAACCCCTTGCATAATCTAAAAGAAGAGGATATTTTATCTCCGGAGAAATTCTCAAGAATGAGTTGTTTATTGCATATTCTTCACTTTTGGATTCTCCAACGGTCTCATAATATGCGGTTCTCAGCTCCTGCTTTATTGTTTCTCGAAAATGCTGATCATTTCCTGTCCCAAGCTTCCTGCAAAAGTCATCAAAACTATCTCCGCTGCCCTGCTCACTTATTATTCTGCTTACAGTAGCCAGTACATTTTCAAGATTCTTTTTCGATGGCACGGCTTTACCTGTAATCCACTTGCTTATATACGAAACATCATAGTTTAATGATTTAGCAATGGTATAGTTTTTGATATTAGCTGCAGTAAGCATCTGCTCAAGCTTTGATCCAAAAGCATTGTTATCAACAGTATCGCTGTTATGCATTTATTAACACTCCATTTCTCATGTTCGTTCTCATATACGATTTTTTCACTATTTTCAATCATTATATCATGTCCGAAAAGCATTTGTTAACAAGATTCTTGTAATTCACTACCTATTTCCAAGGTTAGAATTGCATGGATTATAGCGCACGGCTCGGTGAAGCGCCATGTTTGCCTCTGAAATAGCATCAATCATGGCGCGTGGATTGGCCAGGAGCCATGTTTGCTTCTGAAATTGGATCAATCATGGCGCGTGGATTGGTCAGGCGCCATGTTTACCTCTGAAATTGGATCAATCATGGCGCGTAGATTGGTCAGGCGCCATGTTTGCCTCTGAAATAGCATCAATCATGGCGCGTGATTCGATGAGGCGCCATGTTTGCCTCTGAAATAGCATCAATCATGGCGCGTGGATTGGTCAGGCGCCATGTTTGTCTCTGAAATTGGATCAATCATGGCGCGTGGATTGGTCAGGCGCCATGTTTGCCTCTGAAATAGCATCAATCATGGCGCGTAGATTGGCCAAGTGCCATGTTTG
>JAQYNQ010000005.1 GCA_028727785.1 Eubacteriaceae bacterium
ACCAGCTCATTCGGAGCCGGTCCCCCTTTTCCGTAAGGTTGCAACAAGGAATCCTCCCTCTCTTCGAGCGGGTCCCTCCTCTGGCGGAAAGGTAACCACCAGCTCCTTCGGAGCCGGTCCTCCTTTTCCGTAAGGTGGCAACAAGGAATCCTCCCTCTCTTCGAGCGGGTCCCTCCTCTGGCGGATAGGTAACCACCAGCTCCTTCGGAGCCGGTCCCCCTTTTCCGTAAGGTTGCAACAAGGAATCCTCCCTCTCTTTGAGCGGGTCCCTCCTTGTTGCGGGGATTACATCATGCCGCCTGGCATTCCTCCTGGCATTGCGCCTGGCATTGCGGCTGCGCCTTCTTCTTTAATGTCTACGATGCCTGCTTCTGTTGTTAACAGCATTGCTGATGCTGATGCTGCGTTCTGAAGTGCCGATCTTGTTACCTTAGCTGGGTCAACGATACCTGCTTCAATCATGTCAACATATTCTTCAGTTGCAGCATTGAAGCCGTGACCAGGTTCCAGTTTCTTAACTTCTGCTACTACAACGCTTCCTTCGTAACCGCCGTTTTCAGCAATCTGTCTTACTGGTTCTTCAAGGGCTCTTTCGATAATCTTTGCACCTGTTCTTGCATCACCTTCAAGAGTTTCTACGTATGCGGAAACTGCAGGGATTGCACAGCAAAGAGCTACGCCACCGCCTGGAACGATACCTTCTTCAACAGCAGCCTTAGTTGCGTTAAGAGCATCTTCAATTCTAAGCTTTCTTTCCTTAAGTTCAGTTTCAGTTGCTGCACCAACCTTGATAACAGCTACGCCACCTGCAAGTTTTGCAAGTCTTTCCTGAAGCTTTTCCTTGTCAAATTCAGATTCAGTAGTTTCAACCTGAGCTTTGATTGACTGAATTCTTGCATCAATTTCAAATTTATCTCCGGCACCGTTAACAATAACTGTCTTGTCTTTGTCAACTTTAACTGTTCCGGCCTGGCCTAGCATGTCAAGTGTAGCTTCCTTAATGTCATATCCTACCTCTTCACTGATTACTACACCGCCTGTCAGAACAGCGATATCTTCCATCATTGCCTTTCTTCTGTCGCCGAATCCAGGTGCTTTAACAGCTACAACATCAATTGTACCTCTTAGCTTGTTAACTACTAATGTAGCAAGAGCTTCACCTTCGATGTCTTCTGCAACAATAAGAAGCTTTCTGCCTGATTTAACAACCTGTTCCAGAATAGGAAGTAATTCCTGAATATTTGAAATCTTTTTATCAGTTAACAGGATGTATGGGTTTTCCATAACAGCTTCCATCTTTTCAGTATCGTTTACCATGTAGGCTGACAGGTAACCTCTGTCGAACTGCATACCTTCAACTACGTCTAAAGTAGTTCCCAGAGATCTGGATTCTTCAACAGTGATAACACCGTCTTTTCCTACCTTTTCCATAGCTTCAGCAATCAGCTCACCGATATTATCATCTGCTGCGGAAACAGCTGCAACCTGAGCAATGCTTTCCTTTGTTTCAACCTGCTTGGAAACTTTCTTGATTTCCTCAACAGCTACATCAACGGCACCCTGGATTCCTCTTTTAAGAACCATTGGGTTTGCACCTGCTGCGACGTTTTTGAAACCTTCTTTAATGATAATCTGAGCAAGAAGTGTAGCAGTTGTAGTACCATCACCTGCAACGTCATTAGTCTTAGTTGCAACTTCCTTTACAAGCTGTGCACCCATGTTTTCTACAGCATCTTCAAGTTCAATTTCTCTTGCGATGGAAACACCGTCGTTAGTAATAAGTGGTGTTCCAAAAGCCTTGTTAATAAGAACGTTTCTGCCCTTAGGTCCAAGAGTGATCTTTACTGTATTTGCAAGTTTGTCTACGCCTTCCTGAAGCTTTCTTCTAGCGTCTTCCCCATAAAAAATATCTTTAGCCATTTTTCTTAATCCTCCTTATTATACACCCTTAATTATTCTACGATAGCAAGAATATCTGACTGATTCATGATTGAATAAACTTCTCCACCGTACTTCACTTCAGTTCCGGCATACTTTGAGAAAATAACCTTATCTCCGGTCTTCAGTTCCATTTCTTCGTCCTTATTTCCAGGACCAACAGCAACTACTTCTGCCATCTGCGGTTCTTCTTTAGCTGAACTTGTCAGGATGATTCCCCCTGAAGTCTTTTCTTCGGCTTCAACCTTCTTAATTACAACTCTGCATCCTAACGGTTTGATTCCAAAACTCATTTTCCTTACCTCCTAGATATATATGTATTTTGTACTCTCTTTTCTTTGTGTTAGCACTCTATCTTGCTGAGTGCTAACTACAATTCATATTGTAATTCGTAAGGTTACTAATGTCAACACTTATATTAATTATTTTTTACTTTTTTCTGATGTTCTAAAGTCCCCTTATATAATAGAACAGATACTGCTGAGCTATTCCTCCCAGCTCTCCAAATTTTTCAGCAGCAAAGGCGGCCATGCTCTTCATGTCATTTTCATCTATTCCGTACAGCCTGTTCATAACTCTTCTGACCCAGACGTCAATAGGAAAGCTGCTGAAATCACCAAGCCCAAAAAGGTTAATGCAGTTGGCAACCTTAGGGCCAACCCCTGTCAAAACCGACAGCTCCTCAAGATTCTTTGGCAGCCCTCTCTCACACACTGTTTGTGCAGTGGCAATCAGGTACTTTGCTCTGTATCCCAGTCTTACCGGTTCCAGATCCTCAACAGTCAGAGAAGCAAGTACCTGGGGTTCAGGCAGGCTGAACCATCTGCGGTTTCCTGCGCCCGAATCCATAACCTGTTCGTCCAAATAACATATTTCATCGCCAAAGTTTTCTGCCAGTTTCTCGATACATCCCTTTATTCTTGGAATATTGTTGTTCTGTGATATTATAAAGGAAACAATAGTTTCCCATAAATCCTGTTTCAGGATACGTATTCCCTCACCGGATGCAATGGCAAGCTGCATGGTTTCATCATGTTCAGACAGAACTCTTTTGATTTCTCCATAATCTCTATCAAGGTCAAGATAGTTTCTCCATATGTTATTAAAGTCGTCTTCACCAGCCCCTTTTATTGTCAGCGTCCCGTCACAGTTTGTTCTGCCATCATCTTTACTGCCGGCAGCAAATGACATATTCACAACATTGCCAAAGGCAACACCGGTATATGAGCCATCTGCCTGCTTCTCCCATCTGAAACACTGGCCACAGTCAAATATATGGTCCAGGTTGAAGTCTCTTATATTATTTATGTTGTAAGTCATCCTCCATACCCTTCACTTCTACATCAATTCTTTCCACATTGAAAGCTGTCATGTTCTCAATAACTTCTGCAAGCTTACTCTGATAATCCATGGCAGTTTCCCAAATTGGATAGCCGTAGATTACAGTTATTCCCACGTTGACTTCCATATTATCCGGATGAGCATTTTCTGTCAGTCGCATAACCCGGCCTACACCATCCATTGATTTAGCCAGGCATCTGGCAATATCCCCAATAACATTCTCAGAAATAATGAACTGCCCCAGATAACTGAAGGTTGGTCTTACAACAGTTTTCTCCGGTTCATGATCATCCCCCTTGACAAAAGGCAGATTGATTCCCTTGATAATGCTCAAAGGATCCATAAAATAGCCCGCAAAGGTTCTCTTCAGCTGAAGAGTAGGCGCTGGAATAACATGTTTTCCAAAATCCTGCCTCTGTCTGGTAGCAGTTTCCCGCTCAGCTTCAGTAGTAATGTCCTCAATATACACGCGCTCAGATACATCAGGAAGTCCAAGGCGTGCTACAATTCGGTCAGTCATTCTGTCACTGGTTCCTATAATCAGCAGAGTCTCAGGATTCAGCTCTTTAATTTTCTCAGCAACAGACCAGGCGTGCTCGTCCAGAGTGAACAAAGCGGTTTTGATAGCGCCTACCATAGTTTCCTGTCGTTTGGCTGAAATGCCGGCCTCAACTCTGTTATGGTAAATGAAAAGGCCATCATCTATAATGCTTTCAATATTCTTTTCTTTGCAAAGGTTCAAAGCCTGATACGATTTTCCCGTACCGCTCTTACCCGTTAAAGTATAAACTTTCATCTTTACTTGTACTTTTCCTTCTGTTATAATGATTAAAGTAAAAAATGTCTAAAAGGAGGATTTACCAATGGCTTACAAAATTACTGATGCTTGCATTAGCTGTGGAGCTTGTGTTGAAGATTGCCCTGTAGGAGCAATTTCTGAAGGTCCAGATACATATGTTATCGACGAAGACGCTTGTATCGATTGTGGTGCTTGCGCTGGATCATGCCCATTTGAAGCTCCGGTTGAAGCTTAATTTTTCGTTTAGTTAAAAGGGAGGCAATACCAATGGCTTATAAAATTACTGACGCTTGTATTTGCTGTGGAGCTTGTGCCGGCGAATGTCCGGTTGAAGCAATCACTCAGGCTGAAGACATCTATGTAATCGATGCAGATGCTTGCATCGACTGCGGCGCTTGCGCAGGTGCTTGCCCTGTTGATGCTCCCGTTGAAGCTTAATCAGTAGAGCGTATTTAATTTTGATTACAAGAAAAGGCTGTTTCGTCAGAAACAGCCTTTACTTTTTTGTTTATTTTTTCTGTTGCTTCTGAACTGAATTCATATGATATGCAAGTGCATGAAGACTGTCTGTAAGTGATACATTTTCAAGAGCAACATGCTTAGGTACCTCGATATCTGTCGGTGCAAAGTTCCATATGCCCTTGATGCCTGCAAAACATAATGTATCTGCAACATCCTGCGCATCATCGCCATTTACACAAATAATACCGATGTCAATGCTTTCCTTTTCAACAAATGTTCCAAGTTCCTCAAAGTCGTAAACAGGAAGACCGTCTAAAGTTGTACCTATCATGTCCTTATTAACTTCGAAAACGCCCCTAACACGGAAACCCTTTCTTGCAGGTGCATGAGTGTACTTGGTAATTGCCTGTCCTAAACTTCCCGCACCAACGATTACCATTGTATACTGTTTGTCCAGTCCTAGAATTGTGCTGATTTCCTCATACAGTCCATCAACACTGTAGCCGTATCCCTGCTGTCCAAATCCGCCGAAACAGTTCAGATCCTGTCTGATCTGAGATGCAGTATACCCTATAAGTTCGCTGAATTCCTTTGAGGAAATCTTCTCTACGCCCTTCTTCTGCAGCTCCCTCAGATATCTTCTGTATCTGGGCAATCTCTTGATAACTACATTTGAAATTTTAGAATTCTTAGCTGCCATATTTTCTACCTCACAATTAAACGTAAAGACCCGTCGTAGCTGACAGGTCTTACTATAAAAATAAAATGCTTATTGTTCTTCTTGTTCTTCTACGTATCTAACAAGATCCCCAACCAGCTGGAACTTTTCAGCGTCTTCATCCGGAATTTCAAGCATGAATTCTTCTTCAATAGCCATGATAATTTCAACTGCATCCAGTGAATCAGCCTCAAGATCCTTCATAAGATTTGTATCCATTGTTACAGCAGATTCATCAACAGATAGCTGTTCGACAATAATGTCTCTGATTTTATCAAAAGTCATAATATACTCCTCCAAACATATCGAATTTACCTCTTTATTATAACTACCTGTTATATGTAATGCAAGAAAAAATTTCTGTCTTGTATCACTCAAGTTCCATCCATTTTTCGTATGCTTCGTCAAGTTCCGTCCTGATTCTGCTGTTTTCCTCATCTAATTCGGATAAATACTTGTGATTAGAAAGGTTTTCTTCCTTACACATTTCACATTCATTGGCTGAAATTCTTTCCTCAAGTTCAGCTATCAAAGCTTCCAGACGCTCCTTTTCTCTCTTCAGCCTGCGTTCCTCTGCTTCCTTCTGCTTTTTGAGAGCTCTTTCTTCAGCAGCGCTTAATTGAGACTGCGAAGCCGAAGTCTGTGAGTTTTGATTGGCAGAATTCTTCTGACCAGATTCACCAAAAGCCCCGGAAAGCTCTGAAAGGTACTTTTTCCCGGATTCAATGGATGCCTTTTTTTCAACATAGTAGTCGTATGCGCCCAGATACTCTGTCATGCCGGTTCTGTCTAGTTCCAGAATTCTAGTGGGAATTCGGTTCAGGAAATAACGGTCATGGGAAACAACAATAACAGTGCCCGGATAATCCATCAGCGCCTCTTCAAATACTTCTTTGGAATCAATGTCCAGATGGTTTGTCGGCTCGTCAAGAATCAGCACATTAGCACCGCTCATCATAAGCTTAAGCAGGGATAATCTTGCCTTTTCCCCTCCTGAAAGAGAACCGACATTAAGGAAAACCTGCTCATTTTTGAAAAGAAATCTTCCAAGTATGGACCTGATTTCACTGTCCTTGTATAGTCTGTATGAATCATGGACCTCGTCCATTACAGTAGCGCTGTTGTTCAGCAGCAGCTGCCCCTGGTCATAGTATCCGAACTGCACATTATGCCCGATTTTCAGGTAGCCGCTCTCCGGCGAAAGCTCCTCCATAATCATCTTCAGAAGGGTTGTCTTTCCCACACCGTTTGGTCCGACAATGCAGATTCTTTCCCCTCTTTTTATATCAAAACCGACTCCGTGGAACAGCTCTTTTCTATTTGCCCCAAATCCGAAAGACTTTGATAAGTTTTCGGCATACACAACGTCATTTCCGCTCTGGAATTCCTGACGGAAATGAATTTTCATTTTACCTACTGCAGCTTCCGGCCTGTCTAGCCGCTCCATGTGCTCCAGCTTCTTTTCTCTGGAAGCTGCACGCTTGGCCAGTTTTTCTGTGCCGTGCTGCTTAAAGCGCCTGATCATTTCTTCCTGGCGCTTTATCTCAGTCTGCTGCTTGTTATATGCACGCATTTCAGCCTCTCTGAGAGCTTTCTTCTTCTCTGCATACTGGCTGTAATTACCTTCATAGCACTTTAGTTTATGATGTTCAACCTCAAAAATCCTGTTAGCCATCTGATCAAGGAAGTATCTGTCATGGGACACGATTACAATTGTCCCCTTGTACCCTTTCAGATACTGCTCAAGCCACTTTAATGTGCCGATATCAAGATGGTTTGTGGGCTCGTCCAGAAACAGCAGATCCGGCTTGGAAAGAAGCAGGCAGGCAAGAGCAAGACGCGTTCTTTCTCCGCCGCTTAAGGTGCTGATTTTCTTGTTATAGAATTCAGGGCCGAATGCCATACTGTTGAGAACCCCGTTCATTTCACTTTTATAAGTATATCCGCCCCGGTTTTTATATACATCCTGAAGTCTGGCGAATCGTTCAAGAAGAACCTCTGACTCCTCGCCCATCTCGCTGATTTTGTGAGAAAGATCAGTCATTTCCTGTTCCATGGCTCTCATGTCAACAAAGATTTTCTCCACTTCCTCAATTACAGTGTTCTCACTGTTAAACTGATCCTTCTGCTTAAGGTAACCAACGGTAGTGTTTTGAGAGAGGAAAATTTCTCCTGTGTCAGCAGAAAGCTCACCGGTCAGTATGTTTAGAAGGGTAGTTTTGCCTGCACCGTTTGCACCTACTATTCCGACTCTGTCTCCTTGATTAATGTGAAAGGACACGTTTTCAATAATCGTGTCCACTCCGTATGTTTTTCCTATATCTTTTGCTGATAATACTATCATTTCTAAATCTCCAATCCTGGGAAGGCATCAAGATCCAGTCCGTCTGCTCCCTGGGCTTTGTATTTATAGTATGCCGCACATCCGATCATAGCCGCATTATCCGTGCACAAAACAGGGCTTGGCACATATAGCTTTACCCCTTTTTCCTCACACGCTCTTGTCAGTTCCTCACGGAGTCTGGAATTGGCTGCGACACCGCCGGCAAGTACCAGCTTGTCCTGTTTCATTTCAGTTACAGCTTCCATGGTTTTGTGAACAATAACCTCAATTACTGCTGCCTGGAAGCTGGCTGCAACATCAGGAACACTGATTTCCCTTCCTGCCTGCCTTTCAGTGTTAAGATAATTAAGAACTGCAGTTTTCAGTCCGCTGAAGCTGAAATCCTTGCTGCCTTTTTCCAGGTAAACTCTCTTAAACTGAATTGCATCAGGATTACCTTCTTTTGCAACCCTGTCAATTTTCGGACCTCCCGGATATCCTAATCCGATTACACGGGCAACCTTGTCGTAGGCTTCGCCAACAGCATCATCTCGAGTTCTGCCAAGAACCCTGCATAC
>JAQYNQ010000006.1 GCA_028727785.1 Eubacteriaceae bacterium
CAGATGACTTGGATCACTAATCGCTTCACTGGGTGTGCTGATTTCATTCTTAATAATTGTATCAGCATCTCTCCTTATCTCATCTATAGTACTTCTTGCCAGCTTAACAAGAACTTCACAAAGCAATTTCAACCAGTCAACAAACAGCCCCAAAAATTGGCTATTTTTGAACTTATCGGGCAATAGACCAAGTATCAGGAGAAATCTCAACAAGTTCTTTTCATGTTGAAAAAGTCATGCTCTCCATAAACGCCAAAAGAGGTGCAAGCCCATTTGAGCCTGCACCCTTTCAACTGTTCTCACTTCTTATTTGATATCCGCCATCTTCTCGCCATCAGCTTTGTAATGACCTCCATGCATTTTGCATCCAACAAGAATTGCCCATCATTCCCCATGAATATCTGTGCGACCATGATTCCGTTCGGTGTGTAAACGGAGTAATACTGCCCATTCTGCTCAACAAACATTCCGTTCATCATACCAAATCACCCCCAATATAAATTGAACTTCATTATGCTGGGAGTATGAAAACGAGCAGTTAAATCATTGTAAACACGTCAAACAAAAGGTGCTGATTGTGTTCTATCAATCAGCACCTTTTGTGTTACTTTACTTCCATATATGGATATGGCGAACTTACTTGAACATCCATTTTGAGGAAAGAATTCAAGGAAATCTCACGGCCCCAATGGACTTTTCCATCATAGTTACCTTCAACGATTTTAAGGCTATTTGCATTTCTCTCAATAACAACTACAGTATGGTATCCATTCAATCTCAAATTATCTCCGGGTCTAATTGTATTAAAGAGTTGTTTTCCAAATTCAATAGTATCATATTCAGGAGAATAGTATCCATTAGAATAAGAATCATAATCTCCAAAGATATCCTTATCCACCATAAGCCCAAAAGCTGCACAAGCACCTACCCAAGTATTTTCTGCAATCTCAAAGTATAAATCGTTATCACCGCTTGGCATACCTTCAGGATATTTGCTCTTGAGAGAATAAATCAGTTCAGTTACATTTTCAGGTGTAATAGCCTTTCCATTAGTAAGAGTTGCCCCAGGATTCAGTCTGTCATTCTCGCAACTATAGTCAAGCCAATTATAAATTTCAATATTACTGTTATCAATATACTGGCCACCATAAGATGCTACAAGGTCAAGCGCTCTCTTAAGAACTGCACAAGCCTGTGCACGGGTCATCAATCCATCACCATTAAACGTTCCTTTAACATCAATACCTGTAATAATTCCATAATTGTAAACTAGCTTGATGCTATTGAAATAATCATAAGGAAGTCCGGCAATTGATTCGTAGTCCGGTAATACATTAAGTGACATCTTGTAAAATGTCTCTTCATCAAGCTTAATATAGTTCTTGATATAATTACTCAGCATAACTGCCATTTCTTTTCTGGTCATACTATTATTGACATACTTGCTATTCCAATTTTCCAATCCGCCATTGCAAGTATACACAGCAGGAAGTCTGTTCAGAATGCCTTCATTCAATGCGATGTGCATGGTCTTACCATACCAGGCCGGATAGGTCTGATTGTCGGCAGCTAACTCATCAGGATAGAATGCCCGAACCATCATAGTTGCAAACTGTGCAGTTGTCACATTTCCATTTGGATTAAACTTTCCATCCCCTACGCCTGCTACAATTCCCTTGCTGGCCATTTCCTCAATGGCTGCATAAGCCCAATGAGTAGCAGGAACATCAGAGAAAGTCGGATTACTGTCATATGCCATCACGGGAGAAGCAACCACACCCATAATCACAAGGACAGCCAGCAGCATTGCTACAAGTTTCTTAAGCATATCTTATGTCTCCTTACCCAGATGATTTTAACTGCTACATATAAGGAAATAATACCACTAGTTAATGATACATTTTACTCTAAGCCATATAGAAGTGCAAGGCTTTTTCGGTTTTTTCTGCCATAGCGCATAAGCAAAGGGTATCAGTTTCCTGCTGATACCCTTTTTCTCTTTGATTTATTCTTTTGTGTCATACCCATTTTCGCTTTTGCTGATGTGTAGTATATATAAAATGTCTTTTTTCAAGCTATGGGAGAAAAATACTATGCCCATGGGGCATTTTCGCTTATTGTATGTTTTTTCTCATTAAAGTTTGAATTTTCAGCGGCTAATGATTTATCTGCGGAAATTAAATTCCACACCACAATCCGTTTTATGTTCACACATCATACCCAGCGGATTGTAAGCGCCGTTTTACTGTTTTTCCCTCACAGCCAATGAGTTCGCCGACTTTTCTAAATGATTTGTATTTCTCATATAATTGTATCATTCTCTGAGTGTCCAAGTCGGCCCGATATGCGGCAGGCTTTTTCAATATGGCAATCTCTTTTGAAATCTGCTTTAGTTCGGATAGTATTTCTTCATTATGTTCTTCATGTTCTTTCTCTCTGTCCCGCAAACTCTGTATTGTTTTTTTCTGGTGGTTCACCTGAACCGCCAGCTTATCTATGATACGGGCCAAGTCCTCTATGTTCTCCGCCATAATTGCGGATTTCACGGATTCCCTAAGTTGGTCATCCTCCCACAAATGGCCCATCATCTGAATCTCAGTCAATAAACAACTCTTCTTGATCTCATCCATTTTGGATGCCTCCCTATCCTCAAAATAATTTGGAATTTTTGGAACCATGCAGAATCGGCGCACAATGTACCCTCATTTCTCACTTAGAGTATAACAAACCTTTTTCAAACTGCACAGCGGTTTTTTTCAAACGACAATCAAGAAAATCGGCCCTTCATCTTTTACAGGTGAAAGGCCGGATTTTTTTGAAAATGCTGGTGCATCTATGTATCATTTGAAAATCAAACACAGTCGGTCAAAAGTCAATCGACTGCTCAGCTTCATATTCCTTTGCTTTCCGATACCATGTAGACCGGGCTATGCCCAACTTTCTGGCTCCCTGACTGGCGGACATTTCCCCTGCTTTGACCTGTTGGTAAACAGCTTCAAAGGCATCAAGGGCCTTCTTTGGTCTGCCAATCATGCGGCCTTCTGCTTTGGCAATGGCAATTCCCTCTGCCTAACGTTCCAGCAGGTTTTACCGTTCAAACTCCGCCAGAGCGGCAAAGAATGTCAGCATTAGTTTCCCCGCCGGGGTGGTGGTGTCTATGCTCTCCTTCTTGCTGACAAACTGCACTCCTTTTTCCGTCAATGCCGCAGTTAAGTCCAGCAAGTCACGGGTATTACGGGCAAAGCGTGAAAAACTCTCCACGATCACTACATCCCCCTCCCGTACAAAATCCATCATCTTATGCAGTTCGGTTCGGTCAGTGTTCTTCCCACTCAACTTGTCAGTGTAAACTCTCTCTACACCTAGTTCCTTCATAAGCACATCCTGACGGGCTGTGTTCTGATCCTTTGTGCTGATACGCACGTATCCGACTTTCATACCGTTTTCGCTCCTTTATAACCAGTCTTGTAAATGAAACAAAAACCCCAAATGACCGAAAATCAAAGTGAATCTTTTTATGCGTCCCTGATGTTCTCAAAGATTGCGTACCCAAAATTCTACATTTTCACATTTTAAGTTTTTCAGCCCCCAGAACGTACCAAAAACTCATTTTGGTAATTTGGTAACACTCTTTCGGTGCTTCGTTTCATTTACTCCCTCTCTCATTTTGAAGCATACAGAACGGACAACCACCAAAAGGGATAGTGCTGTATTTCATAGTCTTGTGCCTTGCCAGACATAGCAAAAGACCCCCTGTCCCCGAAAAGGGACAAGAGGTCTTTTGGCTTTGGATTGTATATCGCAACCCTATGATTCTTTCAATCAGGCCATGGCGCGGTACAGGAATGTCACGATTTGAGCGCGGGTACAAGTGTTATCGGGAGAGAATGTGCTTTCTGTCGTTCCGGTTGTAACGCCGTTATCCAAAGCCCACTGGACAGCATTAACGTAATTCGTTCCGGCCACGTCAGTAAATTTACCGGAAACAGTCACTCCCGGCTTGCCCGCATTGTTATACATATAAGTCACAGCAGCGGCGCGGGTGCAGGGAGCCTGGGGTGCGAAGCTACTGTCAATAATGCCTTTGGAATAAGCCCAGACAACAGCATCATAGAAGTAATTCTCCTTTGTCACAGAGGCAAAGGGATTTGCTCCATCTACCACAGGAGAACCGTTTGCGCGCCACAGGAAGGTGACGATCTGGGCCTGCGTACAGGTGGCGTTGGGGGAGAAGGTCGTGGAAGTGGTTCCAGTAGTAATTCCCTTCTCCACGGCCCATTGTACGGGAGCTGCATAGTAGGCATCAGCCTTCACATCAGTGAAAGCGGTCTTGCTGGGAGTTGTGGGAGTGGCGGGCTTAGTCGTAGAAGTGCTGGCAAGTGCCTTGTTTACAGCTGCATCATCAGTCAGGAAGTAGTTGTAACGCCAGTAAGAATAATCGTACTGAGGATAATAGATGATGGTGCGGATACTGTAGACCGTCTGCTTGCCACTCTCAGTCCATGTGTCAGGCAGCTTAAACTGAACAGACTCGCCAGCATATAGTTCAACATACCCGCCGACTTCTTCGGCATTGACATATTCAGGGCAGAAGCTGCCATCTTTGGCCAGGTAGTACTCATAGAAATCGTTGTAGTGATAGCCGCCCTGTCCATCGGCAGCGTATGGAGTCACACGGATGGAGATCACAGAAGCATCGCCCTTCTGTCCCAAATGTTTAACAGTAAAGGTAGTGTCTTTGCGAATTGCAGAATACTTGGGTACGGTGAGTTCTACCACATCCTCGGGTCCATCATAACTGAGGTCAAGGGGCTTTTCCACAAGGGTCTTATCGATGGAATCGGCAATGTCGTA
>JAQYNQ010000007.1 GCA_028727785.1 Eubacteriaceae bacterium
GATTGCACCGATTCCTCCAATCAGAGCAAGAGGAATGTTCTTTCCAGGGTTCTTAACTTCTTCTGCTACGCAGTTAAGGTTTGTCCAGCCTTCATAAGCCCACAGTGTAGCAACTGTTGCGAAGGAGATCATTCCGATAACTGCTCCGAAGCTTGGACCGCCTGTTCCTTCAAATGCTGAAGAAAGTGAAAGGTCAACGTGCTGATCTCCGAAGATCAAAGCGCCTCCGATAATGATTACGATCGGAATAAGTTTTGCTGCCATGGAAACCGACTGAAGAATGTTTGCCTGCTTTACTCCAAGACAGTTGTAAGCAGTAAGAACAACAATAAGTGCGATTGCAATGACTTTTACTGTCATTCCGTCAAGGTTGAAAGCTGTTGGAAGTGCAATTGCAAGTGCGGAAATTGAACCTGCACCTGAAAGCAGCCAGCTTGTGAATCCGAAGGAATAACCTACTGCCGGATGATATGCCACGTTCATGTAGTGAACCATACCGCCGGCTTTGGAGTCCGCTGCACCTAGTTCTGCGAAACAAAGTCCGCCAAGGATGGATACGATACCACCAACAATCCAACATAATAATGCCATACCAAGGTTCATATTTGTTCTTTCCAGAACGTATGATCCCAGGTAGAAAATACCGGAACCAATCATAATACCGCCGATTACGCTGATTCCACCAAATAGACCGATTTCTTTTTTAAATTCGCCCGTCTGGACCTGTTTTTTTTCAGCCATTTGTATTTCCTCCTTTGTAAAAAAATAATTTGAATACTAATACAGTTATGCAATTAGCGTGCCAACGGTACATGACGTAAAACTTTTCCGGCGCGTGCACCTGTGTGTTTACCGTCCTGAGCAGTAAGAACTCCATTGACATACACTCGTCTGATTCCCTCACATGGCTGCTTTGGATCATCGTATGTAGGAGTATCGTTTATCTTATCAAAATCAAAGAGAACAAGGTCAGCCCACATACCTTCAGTTATCTGTCCTCTATCAATGAGACCCATTCTCCTTGCAGTCATTGCAGTCATTTTATGAATGGCCTCCTCCAGAGTCAAAACCCCTCTTTCACGGCAGTAATGAGCGATAACTCTTGGGAAAGTTCCGAAGTTTCTCGGATGAGGAATACCGTTATAATCAAGGCTCATGGCTTCTCCATCAGAGCCGATAACGCCAAAGTCCTGACTCATTATATATTCAATATCTTCCTCACACATTCCGTAATTCACTTCATTTACACGTCCCTGAGTTGAAAGAATAAGATCAAAACAGGCTTCGGCCGGGTCTTTTCCTTGAATTTCAGCGATTTCCAGCATGTTTTTTCCAACTGCCCACTTGTTTTCTTCGCCGTACGCATAGGATACGAAAATGTCTCCCCAGCGCCCAACGTGACTGGCGTTAACCTCTTTAATGAGTTTTGATCTCGTTTCCGGATTTCTCAGATTTTCGAACAGCTTTTCCTGGCCGCCTTCAAAGGCCCATCCCGAAACGTTGGAATCCAGACTTGTCGCAGATGCTCTGTACGGATACTGGTCGAAAGTAACTTTCGCACCGCGGGCGCGAGCTTCTTTCATAAGTGCAATGGACTGGAATACTGCATTTTTCCACAGTTCTTTTCTGATTTCTTTGTGATGCGAAATTTCTACTTTTGCACCGGTTTCTTCAGCCAGGTGAATGGCTTCCTCCACAGCAGGAATCAGGTTCAAACCCTCATTTCTCATATGTGTTGTATATATGGCATCATAAGGAGGAAGCTCTTTTGCAAGCTCTTCCAGCTCATCTGAATCAGCAAATGAACCGGGTGAATAAATTAAACCGGATGACATTCCAAAAGCTCCATCCTCAAGAGAATGTCTCAAAGCCTTTTTCATGTAATCCATCTGTTTGTCAGAAGGTGCATCCGGACTGAAACCCATGGCCGCAATTCTCAGTGTTCCGTGACCTACAAGTGTTCCAAAATTAATGCTTGGTTCTGAGCGTTCTACCTCTGACAGATACTCGGCCATTGACTGCCACTTAAAGGGAGTATCGCCAAAGCCTTCACGAAGGTAGTAGCGATGATCTGATGCATATTCCGGGTTAAACGGTGCTGCAGACATTCCGCAGTTTCCTCCGAAATCTGTTGTAACGCCTTGAAGAATACGGCTCTGCGCTTCAGGAACATTGATTATAGATGTGTCACTGTGTGAATGAATGTCAATGAAGCCTGGGGACAGAATGCAGTTTTCGCCGTCAACAACTTCCTTGCTAAGCTTGCATTCTTCAGCATCAGGCTGGCAATCACGGTAGACTTTAAGAATTTTTCCGTCTGAAACGGCAACTGCACCATGGAAGACTGCCTGTCCACTTCCATCTGCAATCTGAACATTTTTAATAATTAAATCATAGCACATGAGTTCTATCTCCTTGTTTATAAATGGATTCTTTTACTGTATAATACTTATATGCAAAAAATCTGCCAAGATTTTTAGCGGAGAGGAGCTCTGAATACAAGGCGCACAGGGAACAGATGATAGAAGAAAAATGTTTTTTATATGTTAAAATCCTATTTAAACATATTTATCTGACATTGAGTCAGGATAATCTACGCTAAAACAGAGCCTGTATCCTTGGTATGAATTTTGCGATATATATAACTGAATAAAAAGCAATAAACTCTTAGTAAACAATTAATGGAAAAGGAACCTGGAAAATGAAACTAAACAAAGAAAAAATGATGAATGCCGTAGAAGCTGCAAAGGCGTCTATGGAAAGAAACAAAGTGCCGGGTCTTGCTATGGCATATATTTCAGAGGGAAAAGTGATTCATACTGAAACAGTGGGAGTTGCAAATCCTGAGACAGGTGCCAAGGTAACAGAGGCAACTCACTTCGAAGCAGCTTCTTTAACAAAACCTGTATTCGGGAAAATCGTTCTTCAGCTTGCAGAAGAAGGTGTCATTGATTTAGATGAGCCTATCTGGAATTATGCTCCTGATGCAATCCCTACAGATGATGAAAAAGGCAAAAATATTACAGCCAAACATGTTCTTTCCCATGGAACAGGGCTTCCTAACTGGGGAGATGCACCTCTGCCTTTAGCTTTTGAACCGGGAACAGGCTTTGGCTATTCTGGAAAAGGTTACACATACCTTCAGGATGCAGTTGAAAAGATCACGGGAAGAAGGATCGATGACCTGATGCAGACAGAAATTTTCAATCCTCTTGGAATGGAAGATGCTGCAATGATCTGGACAGGTCCGCTGAACAGAACTCTTGCAAGAACTGTTGACGCAGATGGAAAGATTGAAGTTCCAAGAGACCGATGTCAGCATTCTGTTGCAAGAGAGCCTAACTGTGCATTCTCTCTTCATGTTACTATTAAAGACTATCCTAAGTTTGTCCAGTCGGTTATGGCTGATCAGGCTTTGATAGAGAAAATTTACTCACACAAGAATCCTGCAGACCACAATGTTGTCTGGGGGCTTGGATGGGGAACATACAAGGACATTATCTGGCACTGGGGTGACAACGGCGGATTCAAGTCCTTTGTCTGCTTTGACCCTGAGACTAAGGAGGGCCTGTTAATTCACACTAATGGATTCAATGGACTTCAGGTCTGCTATGATGTGGCAGAGTACGTTGCAGAATACGACTTGTCAGATATTAAAGAAATGGTAGCCAATGCGGAATAGCGATTCGGACATAGCAGATAGACTCATAAAAACCTCGTTGTAATTACACAGCGAGGTCAAATTGTTGACAAAGTCTCTTGGATTTATCATTATCCAAGGGGCTTTTCTTTTGTTTTGGGTTAAATATTAGGATTAGGTCTTAAAAAGAAAAAAACTGACAAGAAGTCAGCGTATTTCTTGCCTCTTCTTGTCAGTATTTTAGCTAGTTTTTTCATATTCAGGCACGCAAATGTAAGCCCAACCTTCATGGCCATTTTAGCTTTACCGCGCTGCTGGGTATATCTCATGCAATGGTTTTCTTTTGCTACACCGAAGATTCGCTCTATGGTTTCCTTTCTCAGATCATATAGGTCTTTCATGCCGGTGGTATGTCGGATATCTTCACATCTGTCCATATAGTCCTGCCATATATGTCTTGTTACCAGCTTCTGATGATTTTTGCTTTGTGTACACTTCGATAAGTACGGACAACTCTCACATATGCCAGGGTCACTTTTGTACTCCCGATATCCATCTCTGTTTGTTGTAGTATATTTTAGTATCTGATTGTTCGGACATATATAGCAGTCAAAGTGCTCGTCATATACGTATTCGTATTTTCTGAAGAATCCCGTTTTAGTCATCGGTCTTGTGTACGGGAACACAGGTATAACTCCATCATCTATCAGCATCTTTGCTATGGCAGGTGTTTTGTAACCTGCATCTGCTACTATTGCACCAGGATTAAATTTTTTGATTTTATCGTATATTGCAGGAAAGGTTTTAGAATCATGTTCGTTTCCGGGATGAATTGAATATCCAAGTATCCAGCCATGCCTGTCACAGGCAGCTTCTACAGCATACGCAAATACTTCTTTGTGTTCTCCCTTGTGAAACCATCCGCTTTCAGGGTCTGTGGTGCTTTCCTTCTTTTCCTTTAAATCTCCACTTGGTGCTGAGGGACTATCAGAATCATCGTCGTTATCATCTTCATATCTATCTTTAAGAGGGTTTTTGCCATGAGCTTCACGGTCTGCATTGATTTCACTCTTCAGTTGTTCATCGTAGAATCTTGCTGCTTTCTTGGCAACCAGAACCTTCTTTGCTTTCTTTCTGTTAGCAGCTGCCTTAACATGAGTTGCATCAACGAAAACGGTAGAAGGATCTACAAGATCATATTTCATGCACTGCATCAGAATGTTTGCAAAAATCTGCTCAAACAAATCCGTTCCTTCGAATCTTCTCTTGTAGTTCTTTCCAAAAGTACTGAAATGAGGAACCGGGTCAAAGAAATCCAAACCCAG
>JAQYNQ010000008.1 GCA_028727785.1 Eubacteriaceae bacterium
AACAAAAATAACAAAAGCAACTACAAGTACAGAAGGCACAATAGTAGAGTCTTGTCGCAGATGTGATGAAACCCTTGCAACAACAGTAATTCCGAAAATAGAAACAGTGAAGCTTTCAGCATCAAAGCTCACATACACCGGCTCAGGTCAGGTTCCTTTATTAACTGTAGAGGATGCTGAAGGTAACACTCTGAACAAGGACACTGACTATACAGTAAGCGGTCTTGACAAGAAGACAAGTGTTGGAAGATACAAGGTAACAATAACGTTCCGGGGCAATTACGAGGGAACTGAGGAACTGTACTTTATAATAGTGCCGAAAGCACCTGCATCAGCAACAGCAACACTGACATCAAAATACAGCACTACATCAGGCTATAATGATGTGAAGTTCTCATGGGCTAAATCAACAGGAGCGACAGGCTACACTGTTTACTACAAGAAGTCATCGGCAATAGGGTACACATACCTTACAAGAACGACCGGCACATACGCTTACAAAAAGGATCTTCTATCTGGAGTAAAATACACCTTCAAGGTAGTACCTTACTATAAGGATGCAAGCGGCACGAGATATGATTCTGAAACATCATACAAAACAGCAGCCGTATATACACTGAAGAAGTTGGCTGCTCCTACAATCACAAGAAGCGGAACCAAGATAAAGGTAAAGTGGACCAACATAAGCGGAGAAACAGGATACCAGATTTCCAAGTCAACATCCAAGACCGGAACTACTATAGTATCTACATACGCTACAACAACAGGAACATATAAGCTGATAAGCGCAACAAAGGGTAAAACATATTACTACAAGGTAAGAGCTTATAAGACAGTAGACGGCAAGAAAATATACGGACCTTGGTCAAATGTAACGAAATATAAACGTTAAAGTTGCTGACATATTTAGCGCTCTTTATCTAAAACGATGTGAGAACGTGACATGCCACGTTCTCCATGCAATTCTGTAGCTACGATAGAGTGGGAATAGCTCAAGCTTGTTATTTTCGCCCACAGCGGTGTCAGCTGCGCACTTCTGCGGTGCTCACGTACTTCAGTACGCTCCGCTCCTCGAGTGCTTGCTTCCTTGCTGTGAACGAAAATCCCGGCGCTTGATGAAAATGAACATATTGATATTTTAGTATTTTATCCCTGTCTGAAGGCGAACTTCGGGCAGGGATTTTTCTGTTTTTGTTGTGAACATCCTCTTTAATTCTTTATTTACCGTTTACTGTTTTTCTTTACACATCATATAAATATCTTCATGTTCTTCTTCACCTTCAAGAGTAATAAAAACTAAATTATCTGCGTTGTTTAGTTTTTCGACACAATAAGAAGGCAGCACGGAAATGCCCTGTATATAAGGCAACGGACAATTCGGAGCGCAAATCCAGTTTGTGCCGGATTTCACTTTTTGCACTAATGTTTGTACTATCCCAGGCAAAAATAATATCAAGCTCATCTGACATCAGTTTACCTGCCAGCGTATCGGCATCCTTTGGTCTGGTTATTATTCCCAAAGGGTTTGCAGTGGCCGGGGTAACAGGTTTTTCTAAGGTGTTAACTGATGTGATACCGATTTCATTGTCTCTTATGGTTTTGATAGTAAATTTTATCCTGTTTGTATTCGGTATTTTCTGCGTTGGAAAGGAATTCGCTGCCAAGACTGTAGCCGTAAGCATAATATTTCCTGTGTTACTTGAATTCTTCATTCAGCTACCGGTCAACTTTAATGAGTGGAATAGGATAGCATGCGTAATAACAGGCGGTATTATGCTGGGTAGTGGAGCCGGTCTGATTTTGAGAAGCGGGGCGTCATGTGGAGGTTTTGATATATTTGCTGTTATTTTAAATAAAAAATTCCGTTTCTCAATGGCGACCGTCTTGAATATTTGCGATGCAATTGTAATTCTGATACATGCTTTCGGAAATACGCCCATTCAGACTTTATGCGGGATTCTTGTTATAACCATCAGTGCACGGGTAGCCGGACGGGCTGCAACCCTTAAAGATAAGGGGAATATGTGCGCTGATTTGTCATATTAGCAGTCGGTTCTTTTTTGTCAAAACGGAGTGTGTATGATATAATACCTCAAGATTTAAAAGAGAGGTATGTAATATGATAATACTTTTAGTGCTGCTTTTACTGTTACTCGCAGTATCTTATATCTGTTACCGTATGGTATTTTTTGTTCCAAAGCAAAACACAGAAGATGTAATCAGTGTTCCGGACACTGAGCAATACGCTCTATATAAAAATGAATGCGTTAAAATGATAAAAAATGTTCTGGATATTCCATATGAAGAGGTGTGGATTCAGGCAGATGATGGAATCCGCCTTTTTGGAAAATACTATGAAACGTCTCCTGGTGCACCATTACAAATTATGTTTCACGGGTACAGAAGTGCCGGGGAACGGGATTTTTGCGGTGGCTTGCCATGTGCTATTGAAAGAGGGTACAACGTGCTGATGGTAGATCAGCGTGCACATGGAAAAAGCGGCGGAAAGTGTCTGACCTTTGGCATTAAAGAAAGATATGACTGCTTAACATGGATAAACTATGCTGTTGAACGTTTTGGCACTGAAACAGAGATTTTCCTCTATGGACTGTCAATGGGTGCCGCAACAGTACTTATGGCAACGGAACTTGAACTGCCGTCTAATGTGAAGGCGGTTGTGGCTGACTGTGGATATAGTTCACCGGCTGACATTGTAAAAAAAGTTATGAAGGACCGGCACTACCCTGTATGGCTTCTTTATCCGGTTGTCAGACTTGGTGGAATCGTTTTTGGAGGATTTGATATGGAATCAGCGGGAGCTTCCGGGGCAATGATAAATTGCAGGATACCGGTATTATTCATTCACGGTGAGGATGACAGATTCGTTCCCTGTGATATGAGCCGTGAAAACTTCCGTTTGTGTGCAAGCGAAAAAAAGAGAATATTGACGGTGCCCGGTGCCGCACATGGTATCAGTTACATGGTTGATAAAATAACATACTTAAAAGAACTTGACAGTTTCCTGGAGTCGATAAGTCAATAAATTGTGTCACTATGCAAGGAGGAAAAAGATGACAAGAAAAAATAAAGCAATCAAAGCACTGATTGTTCTGGCCATATTTGCCAGTGTAGTCGCTTACGCTGTAAACTGGGCATTTTTTGACATTCAAAGGATAAAAGGCGAAGATATTTTAGAGCAATACACTTCACCTGACGGAAAGTATACGGTTACAGCCTACTTGAATAATGGTGGCGCGACAACTGATTATGCAGTTTTAGGTGAAGTGAAAAATAATGAAACAAACAAAGCAAAGAATATCTACTGGAACTATCACTGCCAGAACGCATCTGTAAAGTGGATTGACAACACTACTGTAAAAATAAATAATATAGAACTTGATGTGACTAAAGATATATATGATTACAGGCACCAGTGATGTGCCTGTAATCTTTATGCATACACGGAAATTTACAAACGCTTTCTGTTTAATATGAGCACGGCCAGCACAAGCTGCACAACAGTAAGCACCGCCGCAACCACAAGAGCCGTTGAATAATCACCGGCTTCTCCTGCACCTGACAAAAGACCGGATGCTTCAAGCAGACAGGTTGGGAGGAATTTCTTCAGATCCGGCAGCATACCCGACAGATACATTAAAAAGAATACACCACCGGTTCCCACAGCAACCGCCGATCCCGCCGAAAAAAGCGTGGACATCAGCATCATGAGAGCGATGAGCCATACTCCCATCATATACACGCAGAATGCAGCAAAACCCGCATCCTCAGCAATGCTGTTATCCCAGAAATACTCATTATACGCATAAGTAATTCCATAACACATCCAGTAGCCGAAGCTCCACAGCAGGAGCAGTACAAAACTCTTGGAAACCACAATTTTCCAGCGTGAAAGTCCTTTTGTAATCATATTAATTAATGTACCTTTCTGATATTCCGCTGCCAGAATACCACTGAACATTAAAATAAATACAATGAGTGCCATGGGGACGTTTTTGTAAAACTGTACCCAGGAGGTAAGGGCATCCACCGTTGCATCTGTTAAGGCAAGCCCGGAGTCTTCCAGACTTTCCGATAAAGCTTCCATCATCCATGGAGTCAGTTTTGCTATAGCAGGATTCATAACCCCAAACAAGATGAACAAAACTGTAACAATAAAAAATTTGCCGGTACGCAGCACCTCTATCCATTCTTTCCTTGTGAATGCCATAAGCTGTGTCATCTGCCCACCACCTCCATAAACAAGTCTTCCAGATTCGGCTCTAACAACTCAATTCTTTGTATGTGAATGTGATTCTTTACTAAAATCTGCATCATTTCCATCATATCTTTTTCAGTTTTCTTCTCATAGAGAAGCTTTAAAGCGTTCTCTCGATTTGCGTCCCCACACAGCGACAGGAAACGGTCAGCATCTTGCGGCTTACAAAATTCTATTTCCAATCCGCTTCCGCCTCGAGCACTTTTTACTTCTTCTAATGTTCCCTGTAATGCAATTTCCCCATTATGAAGAAATGCAATATTGTCACAGATGCGCTCTACATCTGACAAAATATGGGTAGAAAAAATAACGGTTGTCTCTTTTTTTACTGCCGCCAGGATTTCCAGGATCTCTTTTCTTCCAATCGGGTCTAATGCGGAAGTAGGTTCATCACAGATCAGCAACTTTGGACTGTTAAACAATGCCTGAGCGATTCCAAGGCGCTGTTTCATTCCTCTTGAGAAGCCATGTATCCGCTTGTTTGCTTCCGAAAGACCAACCATTTCCAAAAGTTCTTCTGCTCTTCCCGCACTGCCTTCCTTAGACATTCCTGTAATACTGCTGCATAGCATGAGATACTCCCTTGGAGTCATGAATTCGTAGAATTCCGGAACATCAGGCAGATATCCAATATAACGGTTGGTCTCGTTCTGCCCATACCGGACCTTCGTTCCGTTGACAGTAATTTCACCGCTGTCCATATGCAGCAGGCCGAGTATCATTTTCATAGTTGTGGTCTTGCCGGCACCGTTTCTGCCGATAAACCCAAACACAGTGCCTTCAGGTACGCAGAAACTGATATCCTTCACAATCTGTCTGCTGCCAAAGGATTTGGACACATGAGATAATTCAAGCATGTTCATTATGCATCCTCTTTTCCTAAAACAAAGTAAAGTATCGGTCCGACAAAACTCATTCCCACAATGGATACAACCAGCCAAAGGGCTCTGCTTCCGCGCTTATAAGTTTTGTGTGATAAAATATGCCACAATGTATAGCCCAGTAATCCAAACTCCAGAATAATAAGCGGTATTAAAAATGGTAAAAACTCTTTTAACTGATATAATTCTTCCAGCATAAATATTCCCCTTCCTTTTTTTGCCTGTTAAAGCTATATATTTTTACTTTTGCGGATAAGCTCTTCTTTCATGTCAGTAAATGCCTTTTCTTCTGATAGTGCGGCAAAAGCCGGATGCTCGAATGCCTGAATGGCGCTGTTCCATATCACCTTTTTGTCTCGTGGCGGATTGCCGCCAAACTCCTGCTCCTGAATCCACTGATCCAGCTTAGGAAAATAGGAATCCCCGTGTAAAATAAGTCCATCTTTTGTCAGAAGGTTCTCTATAGCTTCAACAAAACCCCTCATGAACGAAACAGCCTTTTCTTTTTTCCCCTGTGCGCAGTACATAATAGCTGCCTGATAGCGGAACAATGCCATGCAGTTTCCATTTAAATGTATTAAATCGTATGCTTCTGCAACCATATCTATACGCCGGATGGTTTCTTCACAAACTGCAAGATTATCACTGTGTATGGCGATGTATTCCGTCGACCATCCGACCAGGGCAACCACCTCGTTATACATATTTATCTGAGTAAAACTGTCTGCTTTCTCTAATTCTCCGGCTACCTGATATGCCTGAACCATAACACTGCCGCTCTGTCTTGCCGCACTGACCGGGTTTGCAATTTCTTTCAGGGATTCAATAACCTCTGGAGCCTTTCCAAGCTGCAATAAGGCCATGGCACGAAGTACTGCCGTCTCATTGCATATGCTGATTTCTTTGCAGTCAGCCAGGATATGGTCACACAGATGAAGAGCTTTTTCCAGTATCTCATTTTGTTTCTCCTTATCTCCTGCCAGCATGAAATGGTTCAGATACAATAAAGTAACCTGATATAAGAAAGGATAGCAGCTGTAATACTCCTTTTCAGTTTTTCCCACTCTTTCTATCACATCGTCGAAGGC
>JAQYNQ010000009.1 GCA_028727785.1 Eubacteriaceae bacterium
CCTTATGAATTTTCAAATGATTCACGAAAATTACAATGTATCCGACCTTAATAAGTCGCTGGCTTTCTATGAGAAAGCGCTGGGCCTTCACGAAAAGCGCCGCAAGAACGGTGACGGCTTCATCATCGTTTATGTGGGCAACGACCAGAGTGATTTTGAGCTGGAACTGACCTGGCTGAAAGACCACCCTCAGCCCTATGATCTGGGCGAGTGCGAGTTCCATCTGGCCTTCCGCGCGGATGACTTTGAAGCAGCCCACCGTCTGCATGAAGAAATGGGCTGCATTTGCTTTGAAAATCCCACTATGGGTATCTATTTCATCACCGACCCGGATGGGTACTGGCTGGAAATCGTCCCGGCGAAAAGGTAAGCAGTACCAGTCATACAAGGCATCAGGAGGTTCGCAGAATTCTCTATGGCCGCAGCAACTGGAAAGAGCATATCGAATGATAGCAGGTGATTTCCGCCTGCTTTTTATTCTCCCATCGGGCGCACGAAAAACGGATACCGCCCATTTGGGTGGTATCCTGTACATACTACATTATGGTTCAAGATTTGCTTCATCAAATAATGGGGAATCAAAAACGCATTGATGCCTATTTCAAGTCCCTGACACAATTCATGGACAATCCGCAGTTTCATAGATGGATAGGTACAGTTGATGATATTGGACACAGTGGAACGGGGCAAGCCGCTTTTGGTAGAAAGCTGATATTGGGTCATATTCTTTTCGGAAAGGAGTTCCATCAGCCGCATACTGACTGCCTGATTGAGCTGCATACCATCACCGCCATGTCCATGTAACTGTACGATTATTATATGGAGCAATGGCAGAATAATAGTTCATGTAGCTGTACGAAATCGCATTTTGGTTATATAATGGGGGAGTAAAATGCCCAGCGACTGATTCGCACATTTGACGAAAAACCAAGTACAGTTTATTCTATCTCATATTCTAAAACCGGAGGAGAATATCACTATGAATTGTAAAGAACGGAAATCCTATTTGCTTCCCTGCCCCGTCTGTCACGAAAAGACGGATGTGAAGATACATGAAGATACCACCCTTCTTTACTTTCCCCTTTGTTGTCCACACTGCAAAGAGGAAACACGAATCCATGTAGTTCAGCTAAAAATTGTAAAGGTTGAGGACATTTAATCTATAGGCGAACAGAGAAATAAAGTTGGATGCCATCATACGGTGGCATCCAACTTACAATCTGATAAATCAGCACGTTATTCGAGACATAAAAATAAATTTCCCATTTTCATAAGACGTAACCATTTCACCTGAGTGTTTATCAATACATTTTCTAACATTGCGAAGCCCGTAGCCATGATTTTTACTGCGTTTCCGGGTCGTATGGCTTTCAGTGCAGGTATTCTCCAGTTTATAAAATAAAGTACCTTGATGTTGACGAAGTTGTAAATAGATTTTTCGTTCACCCTCAGAAGCGGATAGTGCCCCTTCCATTGCATTATCCAGTGTATTACCTAGAATAATATAACAATCTACAGCCGAAATTTGCAAATTGGATGGGATACTTACAGAAAAGGAGAATTCAATTTTTTCTCTTTCTGCCCGGTTCTTATATTCATTTAGAATTGCACTAATAATACCGTTCCCAACATCCACCACATTCCCAATATTATCGTAAAGTCTCTGAGTTTCTGCCAACAGTTCACTTGCTTGCTCCGAACTATTTTCACAGATTAAAGCGTTCATTGCCTTCATTCTCTTACTAATATCATGAAACAAAGCTCTTGTTTCATTCTGTTCCTGTTGCAACTGAGCATAGTAGGTTTCCTGCATTTTGTAATGATGTTCTGCAAGTTCGTTTTCTCGCCTCTCATCGGCTGATAGTTTTGCCTGCTGGGCATAAAAAACTATGACGATGTTCATATACAGCAAGGCAATCGATGCAAACAATAAGGGAATCGAAATATCTTTGCCGGGGTCTTGCAGATAGTAGCAAAAAGATAATCCAAGAAAAATGCTCATAATATAGCCTGGGGACAGAACCAAAACAAAGGGAAATGTGATAGCACTTGACTTTTTTCGCACAAAGCACAGCACTATCGAAATCACAACAAGGAGCAGGATATGCGTTGTGACAATATATACGCCGCGAGAAATACTGTGAGACATAATCAGATTGCTGTCGATGTGCAATAAAGATGCCAGCAGCATAATGAAAATGTCAATCAGGATATATATTGCGCAAAAGGCAATACCCATAAAAATAGCTTGTATCCCTTTGGATTCATATA
>JAQYNQ010000010.1 GCA_028727785.1 Eubacteriaceae bacterium
CTTTCCATCAGGGACAGAGCGGTTCTGACTACCTTTTTTGAGACAGGTATTCGCTGCTGGGAGTTGTGCTGCATTAAGAACGCCGATATTTATGAGGACTTCATCATTATCCATGGCAAAAACCATAAGCAGCGTGTCGTACCCATTACTGCGGTATTGCACAAGGCTCTCATTAAGTATGAGGTTGCGAGAGACAAAGAGTTTCCATATCCGAAAAACGACTACTACTTTGTATCGTTCCATGATTACCAGCTGACCAATTCCGCAGTTGAACATATCATCAAGCGGCACGGAGAGGGGATAGAGGGCATTCGGGTCAGTCCACATACCTGTCGCCACTTCTTTGCCCAGCAGCAGGTCAAAATGGGAACGGACCTCTATACCATCAGTCGACTTTTGGGCCATGAGAATATCGGCATTACGCAGACATATTTGAACAGCTTACGTGATGAAGAAGTGATTCAAATTGCCAAGCAGAAGAGCGTCTTGCAATCTTTATAATGGCAATGATATCAGTTTTGATAATATCTAATATTAAAATATTGAATATCAATCGAATCGTCATATAAAATAGGGAAAGTGCGAAAAAATGGGAAATAATAGAAATAAAAAATGAAAAAAATGTATTGACAGCTTCGTGTCCAGGTGTTATTATCCACCTCGAAAAGAATAAGTGTCCCAGAATCAGATAACTGAGTGCTGGGCTGGTCACGGAATCATGGAATAAGATGTGAAGCTAGAGTGCATTACAATCCTGATAAATCAATTGATTGCCCTTGCGTCATTGGCTGTGGCCCAGACGTGAGGGCTATTTTTATAGAAAGGGGGAAATGCCTATGGGCGAGTTTGACAGAATCCAGTAGCAAATCTATTCTATCGTCATGGACGGAGCTGCGGCCCCAAAGCCAGAGGAAGACGATGAAGCTACAATTCTGCTATGGTATGAGTCCCAGATAAGTATTTTGATTGCAGAGCGTGACGAATATAGCAAGATTATTAAGATAAAAGGAGAATAAAAAGATGATAAAAATGATATCAACTGATAAAAAATTATATCCTCTCCTAATATGGGAGAGCATTGAAGCAGCATAGGCTGACACAGGTATTCGCTATCTAAGCGCTAAAACGAAGAATGGCAACTATACTGTCATTCCGGGAACCCGTGACTATATCATGCGTTTAGATACGTACCGCTCTTTTTGTAACGAAAAGGGAATGGAAGACGACTCTTCTGAAGCTGAAAATGGAGCTGCTTATTATGCTAAGATTCGGGCTCAATATAAGCTGCGCTGACCAAGAAACGATTGTGAAGATTTTGTACAATTATGGATACCTTTTTTCTTATTTGGTATCCATAATTGCAAGATTCCTTCACTTTCAAAAACTATATTGGTATCTAAACCTGATATTAATTCTTCAACTTTGGATACACAAGAAGATAATACTAATATCAAGAAGAGATAAACATTATAAGAGAAATACTGTTGGAGCAACATGCTTCGCACATTGCTCCTGCAAAATAATTTTATGCAGAAAGGATTATTGCGATGAATTATTATTAGAAGACACTGTAGCATGGTGAGACAAAAAATGAAGTTCTATATGGACAGATAGCAAATGCAATTATCGAATATTCCTGCAAGTACAACGAGTACGTGCTGCCGGTATATGCTTATTCCCTGATGCATAGAAACAGGGCAAGTGTGGTTGAAACTACGGTAGAATGTATTGTGGAAGCATATTACAGAAAATACGACAGAAGGGGAAAAAAAGATAAGGAAATCACGTAGGCGCTATTGTAGTTGGCTGATGAGCTGAAAGATGATGCTGGAAATACTAAGCTATCTGCTCAGATATATTTTGATGAAGAATATGTTGATATTGAATGCCTGAAAGATGTTGAGAAGACTACAGATATCATCGGATACAGGCAACCAATCAGATACGAAGTGGATACATCGTTCGATGAAAACTTTAGGTTCACGAAGCTAACCTATGAGGAATATGACTACATCATCGAGTGGTGCAGAGAGCATAATCGCAAGGGAAGAAAGTCAATCAATAGCATTAAGGTCTTCAATATGTACATGCTCCTAAAGATGTTCATTGCCAGAAATGAGGGTATTTCAAAGCTGACTGGGGAGCAAAAAGAGACGTACATGAGCATAGATACCTTAGCCAAAAAATTGAGTTGTGGAATTAACACTGCCTAGACGTATTTGAAGCTCCTGTAGGACATGAAGATGATTCATGTAAAAATTGGAGACTTCAAAAAAGGAAAGGCAAACGTATATAAGCTAGATGATAGTTGGACGGATGCGGATGAGAATGGGCAGGAAGAAGAGACAAATATCAGAAATGAGGAAGATGTCGATGATGACTTTGACTATTGAAATAAAGAGGCATCTAGCAGTAGAACCTTAAAAGTCCATATCCAACCAAATAAATTCCCTGCTGTCAAAGAGGAAAAAATCCTAATGGCAACAGGGAATTTTTGCGTTTTACTGGTACAGCCATATGAAAAGCGGTTTTTGCTATGAGATTTCAGTTGGGAGCTGCTGGAAAAATAGGAGATGCGAAGGTCATTGAAAAAAATCGAAAATAGTGTATTCTAGGATTATGACGAAAAGTCATCAGATACAAAAAGGAGAGAATGAAATGGCTGAGCTGACTAAGGAACAGGAACGTGCTGAACTGCACCGGGCGATTTGGGCGATTG
>JAQYNQ010000011.1 GCA_028727785.1 Eubacteriaceae bacterium
GTCGTTAAGACTCATGATTATTCCTCCTTTGCATAATTGCAGTTGGCAGACCGCAATTACATTGTAAGGGATGGAATAATTATGTGCAAATGCATAGCATTCATCGAACCCCGCGTCAAACGCGGGGTTTTCCTTATACAAAAAGACCACATCCAGAAAATCTTTGGATGTGGTCTTTATACCATAAATAATTCCACGAATATGTCAACTTACTCGAACGGCTCAAATTTTTTTAGCCATAATAGTTCGAGTAAGGTACTTTTGGTGGAGCATAGGGGGCTCGAACCCCTGACCTTTTGACTGCCAGTCAAACGCGCTCCCAGCTGCGCCAATGCCCCGAAATCAGTTCACTTCGTCATTATAACACAGATTTGCCCGTTTGGCACTATACAAAAAAGAAGTTTTACTTGTTTTTTCAAGAAAGTATGGTATTATAACTTCTACCGATGGTTTTTACCGCGGTCGGAGCGAACGTGGACCCTTTTTGGTTGGCGGGGCGCTCATTTTTTTATTTTTATCCATTGTCCATTCTTATTTCGCGTGATTACTTCTTTTCCTTCTGCTGTGTCGGCAGTAATTGACGCAATGTCTCTTACAAGTTCCATTGTTATCCTCTCTTCATTTTCAATGCTCACATGGATTGTATCCGGCTCATCAAACTCGTCAACACAGATAATATTTCCTTGTATTATTTCTCCTGATTTAAGCTTTACGATTACATTATCGTAATCCCAAAGGTCCCAGATATTAAATTCAATCATTTATATGTTTTACAACCTCCATCATCACGGACATATAAAAACAAAAACCACCGCCTGGCATTGAGAATTCAACATTTAACGGTGGTTTTTCTGTGGAGCTCCCAATGGGACTCGAACCCATGACCTGCGCGTTACGAATGCGCTGCTCTACCAACTGAGCCATGGAAGCATATGGCGTTCCCGCAACAGAACATCAAAAGCATTCGCCCGCAGGTGTCCTCGCAAAGACGCCTGCAGACATGCTCCTATTATATCATCTCATAATTGCATCCCTTGAATTCCACGTCAAAGCGGCAAATGCCCCTATATTGGCAGTAGACACAAGGAGATGTCTTATCGGTTTTCTTTGGTTTGATCTCAATTCGACCATTCAGAAGTTCATCGGCTATGCGTTGCAGCTGCGTATCAACATCAGCCTGCAGCTGTACAAAATCCGATTCCTCAAGAAGGAAATCCGCTCCGGTTCCCTTAACCGTGCCGTCTTTGTTGCGGCGAATAGGCACAATATCGGATATTCCGTCAAAATCACCTGCTATGCTCTCGATTACATCAAGGTCATTTACCATTATACCATTTAATCGGAAAGATTTCCTCAAATCTGCAGTAATTTTTTCAGCAAATTTTTCACGGCCGGTTCCTGTCAGATCGACTTTTGGATCATCGATTAAAAAGTAGAAGACTCCTGCGGGTTCTCGCAATTCCACCTGTGGGCTTTCGGACCGATCGTCCGCCCGTCTGCCCATCTGCTGTGCAGCTTTCAGGTAAGTCATCAGCTGCAGTCTGTATCCCTTACGTGCCTCATTGAGATTGAACTTCTCTGCACCCGTCTTATAGTCGATGATTTTGACACGACCGTTTTCCAGCACATCCACACGGTCAATAATTCCTTCGATGTGAATTTTACCGCCGGAAGCGCAATCTATTTCAATTGATGGAATACGACGCCCTCTTCCAAATGGCGCCTCAAACAGACTGCTTTCAATTTTGCCTTCCCGAACCTGTTCAACAATTCCCCAGCATGCGTAGAATGCTTCCTCGGCAATTCTTCGAGTGCTGTATATTTCAGCATTACTGAATGTAAACAGTCCTTCCCTGTAATTTGCCGTTTCTGATGAGACAATTTCATCTACTAACTGTCGGCACTGAGCCTTTTCAATGGTTTTCCATGTACCCTCGTCAGTGAGTTTTTCGGAAAGTTTCATTATGCATGCGTGGTAAACGTCGCCGATTTCCCTTCCCCCTGTTTCATATATTCGACGCTCTTCCGGTCTGAGACCGTAGGTTATGAAATGAGAGAACGGGCAGCGGCTGAAGTTTTCCATTCGAGACGGACTCATCTTCAGATCCGGCAGCCTGTCACCTTCATCGGCTGCATCTTTATTCCCATACAGCTTTCTGACAAGGTCAGCGGAGAGATTTTTCTGCTCATTGGTAAAGTTAAAACCATCCAGCATGCTGCTGATTCTTTCCGGATATTTTTCTGCGTACCAGTTCATAACAGCCGACCAGCCGAAAGGTAAAGCTTCACCTTTCAGTTTGCGGTGAACTGCTTCAGCCAGGTGGCGCAGCGTGCTCATATGACCCCCGATTAAATCTGTCATTTCTTCGCGATTAAGAACATCGGGTTCAACTTCAAGTCCCGGAAAAATACGCTTCAGTTCTCCTATTATTTCCGACTGCCTTACAGCATTCCCTTCCGTGTCACCTGTACAGTAGCTTAACCATAAGAAATCAGTAGGTTTGGATAGATTTCTGTAGATTGCAAGTTTTTCCTCCAGCATGCGAACCTTTTCCACCTTACAGATTTCCCGACCGCCTTCAGCGAGAGATTCCAGTTCAGCCACAGTGAAAAGGTTTTGACCGGAAGCACCTGTAGGAAGGATACCCTCGTTGGCACCCAGCACCAGGATTGCCCGGACATCGGAGCTTCGAGTTCGCTGCATTGTGCCCAGCATTACACAGTCTCCGGACTGAGGCAGCACACCCACATTCATCTGAGAAAGTCCTATTGTCAGAAGATCTATGAGGTTTTCGCCTGCGAATTCGTCACGGCCCATGAGCTCTACAATCTGGTCCATAAGATCCACAATGCTGCTCCATATCTGGCGTGTTTCGTCAGCCAGATCTATGAGTTCAAGCTCCTCCTGGGTTTTGATAAGGTTTTCAATCTTTGGTATCAGGCACGCCCTCTCCATTAAGAATACATAGAACTTCTTCAGAAATTCCTCATAAGTCTGGCCTTTACTTCTGACCAGTGTTTCCAGCTCAAGAAGGGGTGCAACTGCACGGCCGCGAATGTCTTCGATTTCTGTCAAAGCCTCTTCACCGTACTCAAAGGCGCCGCGCAGAAAAGGCTTTTTCCACATTGAGCCCTTTATTCGATATTTATAAACATAGTTTTCAAGTTTTTCTACTTCGTCATCGGTCAGATCACTGAAGCCTGTCTTAAGAACATTCAGAATATCACTGCTTCTGTATCCGTTTACGATGCATTCCAGCAGGGATACCACATATATTGCAATAGGGGAATTCAGAATTGCTCTTTTTCTGTCATCAAACAGGCTGATTTCGTATTCTGCAAATACTCGTCTGATAATGGAGCCACGTGTTTCAACATCATTGCAGATTACAACGATGTCGCCAAATCGCAGTCCGCAGTCACGCACCAGATGTAAAATGTATGATGCCGCTGACTCTGCTTCGTTATACGCATTGGCAGCCTCTACTATGGTCAGTCCGCTGTCTGCGCCGGCTTCAGTACAAGGTTTCTTCTTTATGGAGTATAACTGACGCTCAATTTCCCTGATAGCCGCACCTGTTTTTAATGCAGCAAACTTTTCGGGAATCTGCTGCTTTGTCCAGTCGGAACCATGCTCTTCGGCCGCGGCCTGCAGTTTTCCCATAACAATATGAGATAGCTGGAAGATTTCTTCATCGGGGCATCCGCTGTCACTGGTCAGCACAATGTTTACATCTTCCGCAGCTCCAATAAGTTCCCCTATAACGGAAATGGCCTTTGGAGCAAAACTGTCAAAGCCGTAAATCCAGATATGGCTTTTTCTGATAAAGTCTGCACCTGCAATCTTGCTCCTGTACAGTTCTATGTAGTCCTCAGTGTCAGTATATTTCCCGGAAATATGTTCCTCATAGGCAGTAAAAATCCGCTGCAAGTCAGCAAGCTTGCGTTCCAGCAGTCCGTCACCGTGCACCATTTTCAGTTCTTCAGGCGTCACATTATATTGCTTCATTTCGGAAATAAAGTTGTTTACCATCTCAATGAAGGAATTACGCTTTCCCATTCCGCGGAAGACCTGCAGATTTTCTCCTATCTCACCCAGAATGCGAGACAGCAACATATGGCGGCCGTACTTGTCTATGAAAGTTTTGTTGTCGCCGCCTTCGGACTTAAGGATACGCCCGCCCAGACGTGAAAAACTCAGTATTTCCATATTCATAAGGCATTCCCCATTTAGAATGTGGAATGCCTTCTTTTCTGCCTCAAGGGTATACTGATCCGGAACGAGCACAAAAACACGCTCTGTCTGCCCTATTGTCTCATATATAAATCTTTCTTTATCTATGCTTTCTCTGCCATAATAGATGTTAAGCATTTTCTTTCTCCAGCAATGTCAGCAGGTCTTCTGCCTTTTCTATATAGAAATCCGGTCCTTCCGGCCCATTTTTTTCCTCTTCATCAACTGCCAGCGCCCAGGATACGAGAACAGCCTTCACTCCTGCATTGTGAGCACATCTGATGTCAAACATGCTGTCACCAATCATAAGTGCCTTCTCTGCAGCAGCTCCCAGCTTTTTCAATGATACGAGAACAGGTTCAGGATCCGGTTTATGTTTCGTCGTGTCTTCCATAGTCACAATTGCGTCAAGATAAGGTACTATGCCAAACTTGTTCAGTCCGATCATAGTAGTCTCTTTAACACGTGAAGTTGCAACTCCAACCTTATATCCTCGTGACTTCAGTTCTCTGATAAGCTCCACTGTTCCCGGAAAAGGAACAATTTCCTCTTCGAAAATTGCGTTCATGTGATCCCTGTAATGTCCAACCGATGTTTCCACAGGAACATTGGGAAAGGCCTTTTCCATGCTGATTGAAAGAGGCTCACCAAAGGTTTTGAACAAAACCTCTTTGCTTGGTCTCTCTACTCCCAGCATGTCGTAGGTGTGCAGCCACGAGTTCACTACCATACCGTTTGTATCTGCAACAGTACCGTCAAAATCAAATATTATTGTATCAATCATTTCAGACCTCTCATTGTCAGTCCGACCTTCTGCTTATCCTGGTCGATGCTGATAATTTTTACCTTAACTGTATCTCCTACAGAAACCACATCCATAGGATGCTTAATATATTTGTCGCTTAACTGTGAAATGTGAACCAGACCGTCATGCTTTACTCCTATATCTACGAAAGCGCCGAAGTCAACTACATTTCTTACGGTTCCCGTAAGTTCCATATCAACCTTCAGATCTTCGAAGGATCTTACGTCATTTCTGAAGATTACCGGAGGTGCATCTTCTCTCGGGTCTCTTGCAGGCTTCTTCATTTCGGCAATAATATCATTTAGCGTCATCTCGCCAATTCCAAGATCAGCAGCCATTTTCTTAATACTGCCTGCAAGCTTCCTGTCAGGATATGCGGCCTGAATCTTGGCATCCATGTCAGCAGCACCGCCACCTGCGATATCCTCCTTGGAAATTCCCACTTTAGCCATCATTTCTTCTGCGGCCTTATATGATTCAGGGTGTACGCTTGTACTGTCCAGTGCATTGTCTCCGTCAGAAATTCGAAGGAAACCCGCACACTGCTTGAAGGCTTTTTCCCCTAACTTAGAAACCTTCATAAGCTGCTTTCTGTTGGTAAATCTGCCGTTTTCTTCTCTGTAAGCAACGATATTCTTTGCAATGCCTGAGTTTATGCCTGCTATGTATGAAAGCAGTGACGGGGACGCCGTGTTCAGGTCAACTCCGACTCTGTTTACGCAGTCCTCCACAACATTTGTCAGGGCAGTGTCCAGCTGTTTCTGATTGATGTCGTGCTGATACTGACCCACTCCGATGTGCTTAGGGTCGATTTTTACAAGCTCTGCCAGCGGGTCCTGAAGGCGACGGCCGAGGGACATTGCTCCTCTTGTCGTTACATCAAGATCAGGGTATTCCTCGGATGCCAGTTTTGATGCGGAGTACACTGACGCACCGGCTTCGTTTACGATTGTGTACTGAATGCTGTAGTTATTCTTCTTCAGATAGTTTGCCACAACCTCTTCAGTTTCACGGGATGCTGTACCGTTTCCGATAACGATAACGTCGCATCCGAACTTTTCAATGATCTTTGTAAGTGTTTTTTCTGTTCCCACAATGTCATTCTTTGGCTGAGTCGGATAAATTGTACTGTATGCCATGAGTTTGCCGAACTCGTTAAGAACCGCAACCTTGCAGCCTGTTCTGTAGCCAGGGTCGATGGAAATGATCTTCTTTCCCTTTACCGGCGGCTGCATCAGAAGCTTTTCTGTGTTCTTTGCAAAGACCTTGACTGCGTCTGTTTCTGCCCTTTCTGTCAGAACATTTCTCATTTCACGTTCTACAGATGGAGCGATGAGGCGCTTGTATGAATCTGCAATCGTATCCTTTAGAATATCAGCGAAAATAGACTGTCCCCTGATAACCTGTTTCTCAATCAGCCCGGTAATTTCCGCAGGATCAATTGTAACCTTTACCTTCAGCTTCTTTTCTTTTTCTCCACGGTTTACTGCAAGCACTCTGTGGTTCGGCATCTTTGCAATGGCTTCTGCACTGCCATAGTACATATCGTAAACAGTTTTCTCTTCAGGATCTGTTGCCTCAGAGGTAATCAGTCCCACCGTGTATGTTTTTTCTCTTATTTCCTTAACCAGATCTGCATCATCTGCAATCATTTCCGCAATAATATCCATTGCTCCCTGGATTGCATCCTGTGCAGTTTCCACTTCTTTTTCCGGATCAACAAAACCGGCAGCTATTTCTTCTACGCTTCCTCTCTTTTCCTGCTGTGCATAGAAAATCATTGCAAGTGGCTCCAGTCCTCTCTCCTTTGCCTTGGAAGCTCGTGTGGCTTTCTTCTGTTTGAAAGGCTTGTACAGGTCTTCAACTCTCTGAAGAACTTCTGCTTTTTCAATTTCTGCCTTCAGTTCATCTGTGAGCTTGCCCTGCTCTTCAATCAGTCTGATGACCTCTTCTTTCCTTTCTTCCAGATTTCTCAGGTACTGAAGTCTATCGTCCATATCACGAAGTGTAACGTCTGTAAGACCTCCGGTTACTTCCTTTCTGTATCTCGCGATAAAAGGAATGGTGTTTCCTTCATCTATCAGTTTTACCGTGTTTTCCACCTGTGAAATCTTTACATTATACTCTGCTGCTATTTTTTCAATTATGTTCATATTTTTGTTAATCCCTCTGTTTCAATTTTTCGTTTATAAAGTAGTCAATGTCGCCGTCCATAACAGCGTTCACATTTCCCACTTCCGCCCCTGTTCTATGGTCTTTTACCATAGTGTAAGGCTGGAATACATAAGATCTGATCTGTGAACCCCATGTAATAAGCGAAAAGTCGCCCTTCAGTTCCTTAAGATTCTCCTTATGCTCCTGTTCTGCCAGCTCTGTCAGCTTGGACATCAGTATTTTCATGGCCATTTCCTTGTTCTGGTGCTGGCTTCGCTCATTCTGACAAGTTACAACAATGTGAGTCGGCAAATGAGTGATTCTGATGGCTGAATCTGTTTTGTTAACATGCTGACCACCGGCACCGCTGCTTCTGTATGTATCTATACGTAAGTCTTCCGGATCGATTTGTACGGTAATATCATCGTCTATTTCCGGCATGACCTCCAGAGCAGCAAAACTGGTCTGGCGCTTCCCTGCTGCATTGAAAGGGGAAATTCGAACCAGTCTGTGGGTGCCCTTTTCATTTTTCAGGTATCCGTAGGCATTTTCGCCCTCAATAATAAGGGTTGCGCTCTTGATTCCGGCCTCTGTATCATCCTGCAAATCTACCATTGTCACCTTGTAACCTTTCTTCTCGGCCCATCTGGTGTACATTCTCAGCAGCATCTGTGCCCAGTCCATGGCATCCACCCCACCCGTTCCGGCATGTATGGAAATAATGGCGTTGTTATGGTCATATTTCCCGTCCAGAAGCGTGTCTAGTTTAAGTGTCTCCAAATCCTCCAGCAGTTTCTTAAAGGATTCTGCTATACCATCGGCTTCCTCTTCATCCTCAAGTTCTTCAGCGATTTCTATCAAAGCCGGCATATCCTGAAATCCCGTCTCGATTTTATTAAACTTTTCGAGACGGTCTTCAAGATTTTTCTTCTGCTTTAAAAGTTCCTGTGCCTTATCCGGCTTATCCCAGAATTCCGGATCCTGTACATCTCTATTCAGTTCTTCAAGCCTGCCTCTGATGCCATCCAGGTTCAGTGCTGAACCTACCTCTTTTAGGCTTTCCATGGCAGAAGACAGATCTGCTTTCACCTGATCAAGCTGAATCATTTAATCCCCCTGTTACTGTTGCTGTTTTCCACAGCAGTTTTTGTATTTCTTTCCGCTTCCGCATGGGCACGGATCATTTCTTCCAATCTTTGGAGCATCTCGTCTTACTGTTTCAGGCTTCTTTTCTCTTTCAGGAACCTGTGCTCCTTCAGGAAGCTGACCCTGACCCTGCATAGCACGGGCAGTGTCGTCTTCTACGTAATCTGATTTCGATGCCTGGCTGATCTGAACAACAGCTCTTCTTTCTGTTCTGGTTTCAACTGTTACGTTGTAGCAGTACTTGACTGTATCCTCCTGAATTGCTGCAATCATTGCCTCAAACATATCGAATCCTTCCTGTGCATATGCAGCTGCAGGATCCTGATGTCCTAGAGCACGAAGACCGATACCTGATTTCAGCTGATCCATAGCGTCGATGTGATCCATCCACATATTGTCAACAACACGCAGCAGAATCATTCTTTCCACTTCTCTCATCTGCTCAGTGCCGATTTCTTCTTCTTTTGCAGCGTAAATGTCTTCGAATTCCTTTATTACAGATTCCCGCAATGATTCTTCGGTCATTGCATTCAGCTCATCTGTTGTATAATCTGTCTTTCCTACATAGCGATTTCCGATAAGCTTTCGCAGGTTCTTGTTCAGAGTCACGAAGTCCCATTCCTCAGGATACTTTGAATCAACAACGATAGGATCGATAATTGAGTTAACCATTGTGCGCATCATGTTCATGATATATTCACGAAGGTCGTCTCCGAATAAAACTTTGCGACGTTCATCGTAGATAACTTCTCTCTGCTTGTTCATTACGTTATCATACTGTAAAACGTATTTTCTGATACCAAAGTTTTTGCCTTCAACCTTCTTCTGTGCACCTTCAATGGATTTGGAAAGAACTCCTGCAGCAAAGGCTTCATCTTCCTGAAGTCCCATCTTTCCTACCATCTTCTGCATTCTTTCTCCGCCGAACAGTCTCATCAGCTCGTCTTCCAGTGAGATGAAGAACTGAGTAACACCGGGGTCTCCCTGACGACCGGAACGTCCACGAAGCTGGTTATCGATACGTCTTGATTCGTGTCTTTCTGTACCTAGAATGCAAAGTCCGCCAAGCTCTCTAACCTTTTCCTGCTCTTCTTTTCTCTCTTCTCTGAATCTGTCATGGAGTTCATTGAATTTTACTCTTGCCCCATTCATTTCAGGGTCTTTTGATTTAACAAAACTTGTAGCAAAGGAAATCTGCTCATCTGTGTATCCAAGCTTCTGCATTTCTTTCTTTGCTTCGAATTCAGGGTTACCACCCAGAATAATGTCCGTACCACGGCCGGCCATATTTGTTGCGATAGTAACCATTCCAAGACGTCCTGCTTCTGCTACGATTTCAGCTTCTTTTTCATGCTGTTTAGCGTTCAGTACGTTATGCTTTATTCCTCTTCTCTTCAGCATTTCGCTGATAAGTTCTGATTTTTCAATGGAAATTGTACCAACCAGAATAGGCTGTCCGGTTGCATGAACTTCAGCAATTCTGTTTGCAAGCGCCAGGAATTTACCTCTTTCTGTCTGATAAACAGCGTCGTCTTCGTCTTTTCTTGCAATCGGTCTGTTTGTTGGAATTACTACAACGTCCATGTTGTAAATATCTCTGAATTCATCTTCTTCAGTCTTGGCAGTACCTGTCATACCTGCCAGCTTGTTGTACATTCTGAAGTAGTTCTGAAGTGTGATAGTTGCAAGAGTCTTTGATTCCGAACGAACCAGTACGTGTTCTTTTGCTTCAATTGCCTGGTGCAGACCATTACTGTATCTTCTTCCAAACATCAGACGTCCTGTAAATTCGTCTACGATTACAATTTCGCCGTCTTTTACGATATAGTCTACATCACGTTCCATAAGGTTTCTGGCCTTCAGTGCCTGAAGAACGTGGTGGTTGATTTCCATGTTTTCCGGATCTCCGTAGTTGTCAACATGGAAGAAGCTTTCTGCCTTTGCAACACCTTCATCTGTCAGCGAAACCTGTTCATCCTTTTCTTCAATTGTAAAGTCAGCATCTTTAGTCAGGCCCCTTACAAACTGATCGGCCTTCTGGTACAGATCTGTTGATTTCTCACCATGTCCTGAAATGATTAACGGAGTTCTGGCTTCATCAATAAGAATGGAGTCAACTTCGTCTATAATGGCATAGTTGAGTTCTCTCTGCATCAGGTCTTCCTTGTAGATAACCATGTTATCTCTCAGATAGTCGAAGCCGAATTCGTTGTTTGTTCCGTATGTGATGTCAGCGTTATACGCTGCCTTTCTTTCCTCATTGTCAATTCCATGCACTACGCAGCCGACTGTCATTCCAAGGAATGAGTACAGCTTTCCCATCCACTCAGCGTCACGCTTTGCCAGATAGTCGTTGACAGTGATTACGTGAACTCCTTTTCCTTCAAGGGCGTTGAGATAAGCTGCCAGCGTAGCAACCAGAGTCTTACCTTCACCTGTTTTCATTTCAGAAATTCTTCCCTGATGGAGTGCCACGCCACCAATCAGCTGAACTCTAAAATGCTTCATTCTTAAACTTCTTGAAGCAGCTTCTCTACATACTGCGAAGGCTTCCGGAAGAATGTCGTCAAGCGTTTCTCCGTTTTTCAATCTTTCCTTAAATTCAGGTGTTTTTGCCTGAAGTTCCTCGTCGCTGAGTGCCTGCATTTCAGAATCTAAGGCTTCAACCTTATCAACGATTTTTCCAATCTTCTTTACTTCTTTTTCATTAAGATCTCCGAAGATTTTTTCCATCAAACCCATAACTTGTATCTCCCTTCTTATTCATCGCTCTCAGGTTTTTCTCTTACCCTCAGGTTAATTTCTATTGATTTACGTTCATCAGCCTTGGTTACACGGCCCTCGAACACCTTATTTCCAACTTCGTATGTGAATGTGTCTCCCTGGTTTGGCAGCTTATCCAGCTGAAGTACAACCCATCCGTTTACTGTGGTTGCATCTTCCAGTTCAACCTCTTCACCAAAATAGTCAAACATTTTCTCAACATTGGTGCTTGCCAGAACTCTGTAGCTTCCGTCCTGTAGTTCTGTAATCTCATCTGACATTACCTCGTCATGCTCGTCGTAAATATCTCCGACAAGTTCTTCAATAATGTCCTCCATTGTTACCAGTCCGGCTGTTCCGCCATACTCATCTACAATAATAGCAATATGAGACTTGCTCATCTGCAGCTTCTTCAAAAGTGCTGCGGCCTTCATGGATCCGGCGACGTAAATTACAGGTTTTACATAATCGGAAATAGTCTTCTTGGACCCTGCAATGTAGTTATGGAAGTCTTTCTGATTCAAAACCCCCAGAATTCGGTCTAAGTCATCCTCATACACCGGAAGTCTGGAAAATCCTGTTTCCATGAACATTTTTGCCACATCTTTCTTAGTGGAGTCTATCTCAATTGCTTTAATATCTACACGAGGCGTAAGAATGTCCCATGCCTCAAGGTCATTGAATTCAATGGCATTCTGGATAAGTTCGCTCTGACCGGCCTCAATTGACCCTTCTGTCTCTGCTTCTTCGACAATGGTCAGCAGTTCATCTTCTGTAATGCTTCTGTTGCTGTTTAACTTGAAAATCTTTGCAAGCAGCTGTTTCCATTTGCTGAAGATAAAGTTTACCGGTGTCAGAACAACCATAATCACATGTATTATCGGTGCTGAGAACATAGCAAACTTTTCAGGACTTTCCTTCGCCAGCCCCTTTGGCGAAATCTCTCCAAATATTAGCACTACAACGGTTACAACAACTGTCGAAATTGTAGCTCCGTATTCAGGATAAAGCTGAATAAAGAGCACCGTTGCAACTGCAGTCATGGCAATGTTCACCAGGTTATTTCCTACAAGTATTGCCGAGAGCAGTGAGTCATATCTTTCTTCCAGTTCCAGCACGCGTTTTGCTTTCCTGTTGCCGTCGGCCGCCAGATTTTTCAGCCTGATTCTGTTAATTGACGTGAATGCCGTCTCTGTCGCTGAAAAATACGCTGATAATACAACCAGCACCACAATAATCCCTATCGAATACCCTATATGATCTTCCATTAAATTAAACCTCTCCTTTTTTTAAGCCGGGATAAGACCTGCCATCTGTGTCAGTTATCTTCTCCCAGGCAAAAACTGTATAGTCTATCAACATAGAATTGTACCACAAATTTATGTAAAAATAAAGGCGTTTGTGTAGTTTGTCAGTGAGCTTTGATTCTTTCGTCTTAAATAAAAAACAGACACCTTAAATAACCATATTTATGGCTACTTCAAGTGCCCGTTTCTGACTTAATTGATATACTATTATGCAGTTATATTTTACTTTCTTGAAATACGACTTTGTTTTTTCCGTGTTGTTTCCCCCAGTACAGCCTGCTGTCAGCCACTTTCAGAAGTTCCTCATAAGAATCCCCTTCTGAGTGGAACGCTACACCGATAGTAGCATTGTAATTCACAATCTGTTCATAATCAATGCATACCGCTGATTCGGAAATTTCCCTTCTAAGCTGTTCCATAATGTCAAGGAATACATAATTATTTTCATTATTTACATGGTATACAACGACAAATTCTTCTCCACCCCAACGGATAACAAAGGTATTATCGTATTTTTCTTCAAGTGTCTTCAGCCGATTGCCTAAATCCTGAAGAATCAAATCACCATTATGATGTCCATAAATATCGTTAATCTGCTTAAAATCGTCAATGTCCAGCATTGCCAGATTGTATTTTTCTTCATCAAAGTGAAGCTTGTCCAAAAAGCTTCTGTTCAGGAGTCCGGTCAGTTCGTCAAGAGAAGCTTTCTGCGTCAGCTTGTCCTCATATTTAAAAATCAGTATTGGGACCATGATTACAAAGAGAATGGTTGCTCCTGTCACAATCAATGGGTTGACAAAGGTGAAAAAGGTTACCACCCATGATGAATAATCCCGGTAGTATGGAGGATAATTCATCTCACAGATTTTTACTCCCAGATAACTAGCCATAATCATTACTTTTAACAAAATATCCCTTTTAAAGTTATGGCTTATATAGAACTGAAAAGATGTGATTAGCAGAAGGCCATACACGTAATTATCAAAATTACATCCTTCTCCCATAAGAATTGCAGCAACAACCATGTACAAGTCCACCTCGACAAGTACAAAGGTAACAAAACCTGACAGCACTTCAGTATCGTATCGTGTAATCTTGTAGTGAAGCTTATAAAGAAGAAGGACATAAGAGATGAGGCTCAATATTTCTGCTACGACCATAATCGTCATTTTCTGGTTCAAAAAAAGAATCAGAAATCCTGCATGGATAACCAGAAAACCCAACATAACGGTGGTCATGTACTGCATGATACCCGGTATCAGCAACTCTCTCAAGCCTGTTAAAGAAGTTTTTTCTTTCACTTTTTATGTCTCCTGTTGTTTTCTCTAATACTTAAAAATCATTCTTGCAATGGATATTCTATCATAGGGCAATTATATTGGCAATACACGCAGTAGCCGCAGATATTTCAACGAAAAATCATTTCCTGGTAAAGAACAAGCGCGGCATCGCCACGTTGGTGTGATTCGCGTAGTTCTTGTGCTCCCCTCTGATAATATGAATAATCGTTAAATTCTATACATCCGCCATGTTATCCCTTGAAATAGCGTCCAATATGGCGCGTGATTAAGTGAAGTGCCATGTTTGCCTTAAAAAGATCATCCATTATGGCGCAAGATTCGACGGCCGCGCCATGTTATCCCTTAAAACAACGTCCATCATGGCGTTTGCTCGATGGTCGCGCCATGTTGACCCTTGAAATCACATCCAACATGGCGTTTGCTCGACGGCCGCGCCATGTTGTCCCTTGAAAATTCATCTATCATGGCGTTTGCTCAACGGTCGCGCCATGTTGTCCCTTGAAATAGCGTCCATCATGGCGCGGGCTCAGCGCATAGTCAGCGCGTGACTCGGTGCGTCGCCGAAAACACCCATAGCAACACCAATAATCGATATTTCCTGGTAAATAAGAAAGAGCACCCGGCAACCATTACGGCCCGCCTGGTGCTCTATTTTTTGAAAAGGGTTAATAAAAACTAGTTGTCACTTGGATTTTTCAAATTTCTTTTGCAGTCTGCACACTGCGGTTTAGCCAGGGGAATAAACATGTTATTCATTATCTGACTTTCTTTTCTTTAGTAAGATTGCTGCCAGTGCAGAAATTGACAGAATCATTAAATCATAAAGTAATGCATCTGCTGTAGCATCACCTGTGTAAGGCACATCTTCATCAATCAGGTTCTGATCTTCTGGAAGTGGCTTTCTTGGCGGATCCTTAGGATCTTCCGGTTCAAGATTTTCATCCGGAGGAAGTGGTTTGTGATAGTTTGTAATCACATATCCTTCTTCAGCAGTTCCTGATACTTCTGATGTGTAGCCTGTAACTTCATCTTCTACCACTGTGTAGACGATTTCTGTTCCTTCCTTAAACTTAGGAAGTTCTGTGAATACTGATGTCCACTGATTTTCTTCGCTTAGAGTTACTGTCTGACCTTCAACCGGTTCACCGTCTGCATACAGTCTAACTGTTACAGAGTCAGGACGGATTCTATCCTGATCATCAGCATCGTCCCATGCCTTGGATACGCTTACTTCAGTTGTTGCAGGTGTATGAACGTTTGTGATTTTAAATCCGCCTGCTGTATCTTCATTTCCCTCTATAACTGCGATTTCAGCTTTATAGCCTTCCACTTCATCTTCTGCTACTGTGTAGGCGATTTCGTTTCCTTCCTTGTTCTTAGGAAGATCTGTGAATACAAATGTCCACTGATTTTCTTCGCTTAGAGTTACTGTCTGACCTTCAACCGGTTCACCGTCTGCATACAGTCTTACTGTTACTGAGTCAGGACGGATATTATCCTGATCGTCAG
>JAQYNQ010000012.1 GCA_028727785.1 Eubacteriaceae bacterium
AAAAAAGAGTGTGCATACAGAATCTCAGATTCCTTTGCACACTCTTATTTTAATAACCCATGCCCATGCCGAAGTCTACATACGAACCATAACCGAACATATACTTGATTGTTGCTATGACCATAGCTGCAAGCCATAAAATCAGCAGTGCTGCCACGATAATAATAATCACCTTTGCCCATGTTGGCATTCCGGCAGCTGAAGATCTGTTCTCAACAGCCACATCATCGTAGTTTTTCTGATAATATGATTCTTCGTCATCTTCAGACATTGCTTTCTCAGACTTTAGCGGATAATCCCTTCTTATAATCACGTAGATTACAACACCAATAAAACTTGGTACCAGTGCTGCAACAAGCGCCCATAACCAAGGATTGCAGTCAACTCTCTTATTTGCATCCCTGTAAACAACTATACCTACAATAAGCGGAATTCCTATTGTAAACAACAGAACTAAAGGAATTGCAAAAAAAAGACATAATAGATTTAACATTATTAAACCCCCCTTATAAAAATATAACTCTAAGCATTATATCACAAAGTGAAGGAAATGCATATTAATATATTAATTCTTAATTTTTTGAGGTGATATTATGCCTTTAGACACTCGAGAACTTTTTGCACGACTCATAGAATGCGAAGCCGGTGGCGAGGGCGAGGATGGAATGCGTGCTGTTGCAACTGTTATAATGAATCGCGCCAACATTGACTACGGTGAATTCGCCAGAGTAAGCGACGGCGGGAATGTGAGAAACATCATAACTCAGCCGGGGCAGTTCACGTGCATGAGGGAAACAGTAGGCGGTTCATATAATCGTCAGAATGTTTACAATATGAATCCGACTGAGATTCACTACGAGATTGTTGACTGGGCGTTAAGCGGCGGTAAGCTTCCCGGAGTCGATGATTCTCTTTTCTTTATGAATCCTTTCAGTTCCACTTGCCCTGCAAATTTCCCCACTCGTGTCGGCGTCCTTCATAATCGTATAGGCAACCACTGTTTCTATTATCCGACAGACTATTATGCAAAAACTTAAAAGAGGTGATTTCTAATATGTATTGTAATTTAGAAGGAGGATGCGGTACCGTATCCAAAGTTCAACGAACAGATAACATGAACCGGAACACTCATACAGATAACAATGCAAATGACTACATGTTAACTTATTCACAGATGAGCGAATACATTGATCCCCAGCCTGATACACAGATTCCCGGAAATGGAGGATCAGCAAAACCCTCATCGCCCCAAAATATGAGCCAGATGAGTACTTCCGACCAGTCCCGGGAAGTTAATATGGCTAATGTAAATCAGGGTTTTGGAGACAGAAGCGGTTACATTTCGCCAAACTCTCAGATTCCAACAGTTTCGGCGTCGGGTTCTTCTGTCGGACTGGAAAATAATCCGATTTATTCAGGCCCCGGACCGCTGCTCCCAAACTCACCAATATTCAAAGTCCCAAGCAATCCTCTTCTTCCGCCGGAATACCAGGAGCTGCTAAGCTATAATGATCTTCAGTATCTGAATGGATTTCTCAGAACACAAATCGGAAAATACATGAGAGTCGAACAGCTTGTCGGATCTAATATGATAGAAGAACGCTACGGCTATCTTGTAGGTGTCGGAAACAACTACATTATTCTTCAGGAATTGACCACCGATAATGTTATGGCCTTAGACTACTATAACATCAAAATGGTATATATTTATCTGTCCAATCCTACCCTTCCAACAAATTCCAGGAGATAAAACACTGAAGTATCTGAACAATAATAAAAAAAACAGGGAGACGATTTTCAGTCGTCTCCCTTTAAAGTACCATTGGCAATATTACAAGTTTTTACTACTTCTAGCAGTTACAGAAAATGATTACCAGCAGTAAGAAGAAGAACAGTAAGCTGCAATCTACGCCTCCGTTTTCACCATTGAATAAACCGCAATTTCTTGACATTATTTTCACCTACTTTAATATAAATTTATACTTTAGGCTATGCATTGTCATTAAATTACGTGCTTATCCGAAAAGATTATCTTCTCACATCTCCGCCGGATAATACATCATCATATACCGCACGGCTTCCACCGATAAATTTTGGTCTTGTTCTTGCACAAACAACATTGGCTTCGCCTATTTTCTTTACAGAAATTCTTACAGGTACAGCAACCTTCTTAAGCTGCATTCCGATTAAAGTGTCGCCAATATCCATGCCTGCATCAGCTTTGATTTCCTCTACGGCAACTGGATGCTTTGCATTCTCATATACTGTCATTGCAAATGAACCGCCTGCATGAAGCTGTGGTACAACATTGCAGATTTCAGTTCCGGGAAGAAGGGCATCTTTTTCCACGATTACCGCTCTGTTCAGATGTTCACAGCACTGAGCCGCAAGATATATTCCCTTAGATTCCAGGACAGGATATACTCCTTCGTAAACAGCCTTTGCGGCATCGATGTCAGAGCCCTTTCCGATGCGAGCACCTTTTATCTCACTGGATGAACATCCTATTACAAAGATATCCCCTTCAGAAAGTTTTGCTACCTCCAGTAGTTCTGTTACGGCCTGAGCCGCCTGATTTTTAATCTCTTCGTACGTCATTTTACAGATCCCAACTATTCAGATATTCTTCCTGTTCAGGTGTAAGTGTGTCAATTTCAATGTCCCATGCCGCAAGCTTTCTTCTTGCAACAACATCGTCAATTTCTCTGCTTACATCAATTACATCATTTGGCAGTTTCTTATAATTGTCTTTGATGTACATTGCGGATAGAGCCTGAACAGCAAAACTCATATCCATGATTTCAGCAGGATGTCCGTCAGCAGCAGCGATATTTACCAGTCTGCCTTCGCCGATTACATTTACCATCTTGCCGTTTGACAGCTCGTAACCCATAATGTTCTTACGAGTTTCTCTCTTGGATACAGCAGCCGCCTCCAGACCATCCATGTCGATTTCACAGTTGAAATGTCCCGCATTAGTCAGGATTGCGCCTCCCTTCATCTTTAACATATGTTCTACAGTAATAGTTTTGCAGCAGCCTGTTGCAGAAACAAAAATGTCTCCGTAAGGTGCCGCTTTATCCATAGTCATTACATCGAAGCCGTCCATTCTTGCTTCAATAGCTTTGACAGGATTAATCTCAGTAACAATAACTTTTGCACCTAATGCGGCTGCACGCATTGCAATACCGCGGCTGCACCAGCCATAGCCTGCAACTACAACAGTCTTTGATGCAACAATCAGATTTGTATTTCTCATGATGCTGTCCCATACGGACTGACCTGTTCCGTACCTGTTGTCAAACAGGTGCTTGCAGTCGGCATCATTTACGGCAACCATAGGGAATTTCAGAACCCCTTCCCTTGCCATAGCTTTCAGTCTGATTACGCCGGTAGTTGTTTCTTCACAGCCGCCCCAGACTTCTTCTGCAAGGTCAGGTCTTTTAGTGTGAAGCATACCCACCAGGTCTCCTCCGTCGTCGATAATAATGTTTGGTTTATGTTCCAGACACATTTCAATATGTCTGTCATACTCTTCAGGAGTTGCTCCGTGATAAGCAAATACCATCAGTCCATCATCTACAAGAGCTGCTGCAACATCGTCCTGAGTTGACAGAATGTTGCTTCCTGTAACTGACATCTGCGCTCCTCCTGCTGCAAGTACTTTGCAGAGATATGCAGTCTTTGCTTCAAGGTGAACAGAAAGAGAGATTTTAATTCCCTCAAAAGGCTTTGTCTGAAGAAACTCCTCTTCAAGGCCACGCAGTAAAGGCATGTTATTTCTTACCCATTGGATTTTCTGATGTCCCGATGGTGCAAGATTAATGTCTCTGATTTCATATTTCATTGGGTTTGTCTCCTATTTTGTATTTATGTGCTTTGTCTCTGTTATTCAACAGTTACACTCTTTGCAAGATTTCTTGGTTTGTCAATATCTTCTCCCTTTTCACGTGCCACATAATATGAGAACAGCTGCAGCGGAACGACAGAAAGAAGAGGTGAAACCTCGTCAGCGCACTGTGGAATGTAAACAGTTTCTGTGCTTGTTTCCTCAATCTTTGTATTGCCCTCTTTTGCAATAGACACTACGTGAGCCATTCTTGCCTTCACTTCTACGATGTTGGATACCATCTTTTCGAACAAAGCGTCCTGAGTGGCAAGAGATATTACAATTGTTTCAGGTTCCATCAGAGCGATGGTTCCGTGCTTCAGCTCACCTGCGGCGATAGCAAATGAGTTAATATATGATATTTCTTTCAGCTTTAATGAGCCTTCGTATGCTACAGCAGAATCCAGTCCTCTTCCGATAAAGAACACGTTGCTTCTGTTATACAGCATCTTTGCAAGACTTTCAATGTCTGATGCCCTGCTTAAAATTTTCTCAACTTTTGCAGGGGCCGCCTTCAGTTCAGCAAGAATGCTTCTGTAGTACTCTTCTGAAATTGTTTCTCTCAGTCTGCCCATATACAGAGCAATCAGATACATGCATACAAGCTGGGTAGTGTAGGCCTTTGTTGATGCAACTGCAATTTCAGGTCCTGCCCATGTATAGAATACATCATCTGATTCTCTGGCAACAGAGCTTCCGACAACGTTAACAATTGAAAGAATTCTAGCTCCCTTGCTCTTTGCTTCACGAAGAGCCGCCAGTGTGTCCAGAGTTTCTCCTGACTGGCTGATTGCGATAAATAAAGTCTTGTCATCAACAAAAGGATCTCTATATCTGAATTCAGATGCAATATCAACCTCTACCGGTATTCTTGCCATCTTTTCAATAACATATTTTCCTACGAGACCTGCATGGTATGCAGTGCCGCAGGCAACAATATACACCTTATTGAAATCTTCCAGCTGCTCTTTTGTAAGCGTAATGCCGTCAAGGGTGATGTTGTCATTCTCGTCAATTCTTCTGTTCAGAGTCTCTTTTATAGCCTTTGGCTGTTCATAGATTTCCTTAAGCATAAAATGCTCATATCCGTCTTTTTCCGCATCCTCAAGGCTCCAGTTAACGTGAAGAACCTTTCTCTTAAGTTCTCTGCCGTCTTTATCTTTAATGATAACACGCTCAGGTGTGCAGATAACCATTTCATCGTTTTCAATCAGATAAATCTCATCCAGATATTTCAGCAGTGCGGGAATGTCAGATGCTATAAAGTTACATCCCTTTCCCAGACCTGCAATCAGCGGTGCATCCTTTCTGTATGCGATTATTTTATTAGGTTCATCCTTTGCAATAACGCCAAATGCATAAGCACCTCTCATCATTGCCACAGCATCATATACTGCCTTTTCCAGGTCTCCTTTATTTAAGACACTGATAAGCTGAGCAATAACCTCCGAGTCTGTTTCAGTCTTAAAAACAATACCGTATTCCTCATTAAGCATTTTCTTTAAATCCATGTAGTTTTCAACGATACCGTTGTGAACAATGGCAATGGACTCATCCTGACTCATATGAGGATGTGCATTTATATCAGAAGGTGCCCCATGAGTCGCCCATCTTGTGTGACCGATACCCGTAGTTCCGTAAAGCTTTTCATTTTCTATCAAAGCTTCCAGGTTAGCAATTTTTCCTTCTTTCTTTCTTACGACAATTCCATTTTCGCTCTGAAGAGCAATTCCGGCTGAATCATAACCTCTGTATTCCAGTTTTTTCAGCCCGTCAATAATATAGTCCTTAGCGTTATTACCGCCAACATATCCTACTATTCCGCACATGATCCTTCTCCTTACAAGTACTTTTCACTGATTCGATTTGCCAGTTCCTTAGCCAGTTCGTTAATTCTTTCGATATCAGCACCTTCAATCATAACTCTTACAAGAGGTTCTGTTCCGGATGGTCTGATTAATACTCTTCCTGAACCTTCCATTTCAGCTTCTATTTCTTTGATGAAATCCTGAATTTCCTTATCTTTAAGATAATCATTCTTGTTTTCGTTTGCAACTCTGGCATTAACCAGTGTCTGAGGGAAAATCTCAATTTCTGCAGCCAGTTCAGAAGGCTTCTTTCCGGACTTCTGCACTGCCTTCACAAATTGAAGTGATGATAATGTTCCGTCACCTGTTGTAGTGTGATTTAAGAAAATAATATGACCGGACTGTTCTCCTCCGATAACACAGCCTGTTTCTCTCATAGACTCAAGCACATATCTGTCACCTACACCTGTCACTTCTACTTCTGCACCAACATTTTCCTTAATATACTTATGGAATCCGATGTTACTCATAACAGTGGCAGTAACAAGATTATTCGTCAGTTCGCCTTCATCCTTCAGCATCTTTGCACAGATACAGATTGTCTTGTCTCCGTCGATTATTTCACCCTTTTCGTCTACTACAATCAGTCTGTCTGCATCACCGTCGTATGCCAGACCAAGATCCGCGCTGTTCTCTACTACAGCATTCTGCAGCTGTTCAGGATGAGTTGAACCGATATTATCATTGATGTTTATGCCGTTTGGTTCGCATCCGATTGTAATAACCTGCGCTCCCAGGGTTCTGAATACAGTAGGTGCAGTTTCAAATGCAGCACCGTTAGCACAGTCAAGAACAATTTTCATTCCTTCCATGTTACCTTCGAAAGTTCCCGCAAGGAACTCGATATACAGTGCATGAGCATCAGCTCCTGCATCCAGGCATTTTCCGATCGCTTCACCGGTCTGATGCTGATTCGAATCAATACCTGCAAGAATAAGCCCTTCAATTTTTTCTTCAATTTTATCATCTAGCTTGAAACCTTCTCCGTTGAAGAACTTTATTCCGTTATATTCAAATGGATTGTGTGATGCTGAAATAACAACTCCTGCGTCAGCACCATATCTCTTTACCAGATAAGCAACTGCCGGTGTTGGGATTACTCCCACTTTTATCACGTGACCACCTACAGCTAAGATACCGGCAGTCAACGCATTTTCAAGCATATCACCTGACAGTCTGGTATCTCTTCCGATAACAAACACCGGTCTGTTTCCGCCCTTGCTGAGAACTGCAGCTCCGGCCTTTCCTAAGTTAAAGGCCAATTCCGGTGTAAGTTCCTTGTTTGCAATTCCTCTTACACCGTCTGTACCAAATAATCTTCCCATCTTTTTTCTCTCCTCTTCCTCTCACTGTCTACTAGTCTTCGTTTTCTGTAATAACGACACTGATGTTCTGCGGTTCAATCTTAAGATTTCCATATTTTTCATCCGATTCTACTGTAATACTTACCTTATGCCGTCCGGCAGTCATTCCCTCAAGATTAATTATCAAAGATACTTTATCAGCATCAAAACTCTCCAGGTCTGACTCTTTACCGTCAGCGGTTACAGTAATCTCCAGATTACCCAGCTCCACACTCAGGTTATCAGCCAGTCCGATTATCTCTATATCTGACTCACTGAACTTAAGTGTTTTTACTCCCATAGCTTCTACAGTAACTTCAACGTAATAATGCTTTTCGTCAGAAATGCTGACTCCCTCAGGAAGTACAAACTGCAGCGGGATCCGACTGTCTTTTGTCACATCGGAAATATCAATCGGTTTACATTCAATAAATTCAAGGTCTTTTAATGCCGCAGCACTTCCCGAAACGGTAACTGTTTCAGGTACTTCAAAAGTTCGTTCCACATCAGGGGAATCATTGTTTATTATGTTAGTTCTAATCGGAATCTCTTTTGTCTCAACCAGTTGAGTCTCAACTACAACAACAGAAGGCGAAAGCGTTACATATGGCACGGCTTCATCATCTTTGCCGACAGCTTTTAATGCTATACTGAATGCCACTGAATGATCCTTAACCAGTTCACCGTCTACAATCGCTTTCGCACTCTCTACAGAATCAACTCTGGATTCTGCACCTTTCACAGTTACAGTCTCTTGTGATACTGATAGTGTTGAAGGCTGTGCCTCCAGATTTTCTGCACCCTGGTACTCAACTTTTACAGGAATATCTTTTGTTTTCAGAGCTTCCACATTTACTGTCACCTTCTGTAAGCTGCTGCTCTCATATTCCGTATAGCTTGGTGTCTGAATATGCACTCTCATAAGGTTTTCACCCTTTGTCGCCTCTTCCATATCGATAAAAGCAACAATATCGCTGTCCAGCACCTTATTCATTCGGTTTCTGGTTCCCTTTACTGTTACAGAAATCAGTTCAGACTCAATATCACTTATCGCAAGACCGTGCTCTTCTAACACTTTTTCATTCTTTACCTTTATCTGAATACTGTTAAATGTCTTTGTTATAGTAGGGTTTGTTTCTCCTACAACATATGTCCATAAGCATACTGCAATTACAAAAGACAGAATAATTGTGACTTTTTTATTATTTAACATCATTCTTTCTGCCTCCTATTCTGTCCAGCATCTTTTTCAGCAGACTGTTTTCTTCTTCATCATCGGAAAGATAGAATCTCAGCAGTATTTTCTCCACGCTCTTCGAGTCCAGGAATCTTGTCATTTTTCCGTCCTGAACCATAGAAATTACTCCGGTCTCCTCACTGACAATAATGGAAATGGCATCTGAATGTTCAGTGATACCAATTCCTGCTCTGTGCCTTGTTCCAAGGTTCTTGTTCAGTGACTTGTTGGCAGTCAGCGGCAGAACACATCCGGCCGCATACAGTTTGTCCCCTCGAACGATAACTGCACCGTCATGCAAAGGCGCACCCTCATAAAATATATTACCTATCATCTCTGCTGTTATTTTTGCATCAATTATTGTACCTGTTTCTGCAATATCAGTCAGTGATGTTTCCCTTTCCAAAACAATCAGCGCCCCTGTTCTTGAACCAGACAAAGTTGAAACAGCCTTAACAAATTCATCTGTAATAGACTTGGCCTTATCCTTTCCTATTGTTCTGAACGAGGTTCTGACAAGCTTGCTTCTGCCCACATATTCCAGAGCACGTCTAAGCTCAGGCTGGAATACAACTACCAGTGCAATCGCACCGATTGTCATAGTGCTCTTGAGAATCCAGTTAAGTGTGTACAGATTAAGTACATCTGACACAAGGAAAGCAATAACCAATACAATCAGGCCTTTGACCAGCTGCTCAGCTCTGCTTTCTTTAATAAATCCCAGGATTTTATAACAGATGTAAGTAACAATAAGAATGTCAAGTACATCGTTGATTCTAATATTTGAAATTATGTTATCTATATAAATCTGCATAGTCTCTCCCCTTGTAAATACTATCTTTCATTGTACATCAAAATCGTGTTAATATCAAGAATGATTGTGTCTGTTCAATGACATTCCCGTGTCATTTTTTTCACTGAATATTCTTTTGTTTTTTTGCAGAAAAATACATAAAAGTATGTGACACAGCCACTATAAAGTGCTATAATCAAAGTATAAAAAATATGGTCCTTAATCGGATCATTATAACAAGGAGGTCATCATATGAAGATTAATATCACTGGAAAGAACTTCACCACTTACAAGCGTTTAGAGGACACAATTGACAAGAAGTTTGAAAAGTTAGGTAAATATTTTTCAGATGACATCACAATCAACGTAGTCCTTTCTCAGGAAAGAGGAAAGGATAAAATCGAAGTAACAATTAACGCTAAAGGTACTGTTTTCAGAGCTGAAGAAGTTGCTGCCGATGTATATGAAGGAATCGATAAGGCAGTTGACAAGCTGTCAAGCCAGATGGCTAAGTACAAAGGTAAGCTTCAGAAGAGATATAACGACAATAAGTCTCTAAGATTTGAAAATATTCCGGAATTAGACGAGGATGAAGAGATTGAAGAAGTAAAGATTGTTAGAACTAAGAAATTCGAACTCCAGCCTATGGAGGTCGAAGAAGCAATCATCAGAATGGAAATGTTAGGTCATGATTTCTTTGTATTCCTTGATATGGAAACAGATAGCGTAAATATTGTTTACAGCAGAAAGGACGGAAACTACGGTCTGCTTGAGACCAAGTACTGATTCTGATTTCGGTCGGCCGGCAGATAAAAGAGCCGGCAAATGTAAAACTTAATATGAACTCTATGCGGAGGGTCTTGTTGACCTTCCGTTTTTTTCAGCTATGAGCGTTTTCGCCGCTACGTTTACCTCAAAAAAATAAACAGACAATCTGCAGTTGTCTGGCTGACCTGGTCTTTGCCCCCACACTCGCCTTTACCGGAATTTTCCCGAGGACTTACTTCTAAGCTACGCCATGATCACTGCCGCCTTGCGGATCAGCTTACGTGGATCCCTTTGCCCGTAACTGGCCTGGATTTTCAACCACAGACCCAGACAACTGCAAATTGTCTATTCCTGTTCATTTTACAATCAACTTACAAATATTTCAATCAGTATTTTGCAGCAAATGCAAGAAAAACGATTTCCTCTGGACAGCAGGATTCCAGTGCATGTGCACATTCTCTAGCCGTGCTTCCTGTTGTGTAGAAGTCATCAATAAGTAGTATTCTCTTACCTTCCAGCTGCTTCGAAAAAGCAGTGTTCAATGCAAATGAATCTCTTACATTTTCCGCTCTCTCAGTAGGTGACAACCCGCGCATAGCTCTGGTGCTCCGACTCCTCACCAGACCATGAGCTATGCATGGTATCCCAAGTTCTTTTCCCAGGTATTTTCCCATAAGTGCAGCCTGGTTGAAGCCCCTTTCCTGCTCCTTTTTCTTATATAACGGCACCGGTATGATTACATCAAAATCCATTCCAGTAAGCGAAAGCCTGTCCGCCATTATCTTTCCTATATCCCTGGCAATATAGCGCTTCTTGTTGTACTTTAATCCAAATATTAGCGATCGTTCGTAAATTCCGTACTCAGTGCATCTCAGCATTTTTAATCCGGAAATTATTCGCGGTTCTCGGGCCCCGTCCCATTTTACATGAGAAATGCAGTGATCACAGAGATTGTATGTTCTGGTGCTGTCAATCAGATTACCACAGCAATTACAATATAGAGACGGAGGAAATATCAGGTCCAGCACCCGGTTCACTTTTTCACTTATCATTCCCATGTTCTAAATTCCCATAATTTTCTGTAATCTGTATTTCAAACCTGAATACCTTAGTGATATTCTGTTGTTTTCTATCATGGCTGTCATTCGATTTTCACTGCCAACCAGAACTACAACGTTTTTACCACGAGTAACTGCGGTATATAGGAGGTTTCTCGTAGCCAAAACCGGAGGAAACCATGATATAGGCATTACAACGATTGGAAACTCACTGCCCTGGCTCTTATGTACGGTTACAGCATATGCAAGTTCTAATTCATCCAGCATTCCGAACTCGTATGTTACTATGCGGTCTTCATCAAAAACAACAGTCATAGTGTTAAATTCCTTGTCGATGCTTTCAATAAATCCTACGTCGCCGTTAAAAATTCCTTCTCCTTCAGAAAAGTCACGTCGTTTGCGCCATCCGATTCGGTAGTTGTTCTTTATTTGCATAACCTTGTCGCCTACCCGAAAAATTCTCTCTCCGAATTTTTTCTCAGCCTTCTCATCTGAAGGTGGATTAAGTGCCTCCTGCAGTGCCTGATTCAACGCTATGCTTCCCAGAATTCCTTTTTTTACCGGTGTCAAAACCTGAATATCCTTAACTGAATCAGTACCCTCGTAATATGCCGCAAGCCTTCCTGTAACAAGCTCCACAATAAGGTCAACAATCTGGTTTTCCTTAGCTCTTTCCATAAAGAAGAAATCCTTGTCCCTACTGTTTATGAAAGGTCTTTCACCCTTATTTATTCTGTGAGCGTTTACTACAATCATACTTTCCTCAGCCTGACGGAAAATCTCTTTCAGCATCACAGTATGTACGTATTCACTTTCAATAATGTCCCTTAGAACATTTCCGGCTCCTACAGAAGGAAGCTGGTCAACATCCCCTACAAGAATCAGTCTGGTTCCCGGCTTAATTGCATCTGTGAGCCCTTGAGTAAGGAGCAGATCAAGCATAGATGCCTCATCTACTATTACAGCATCATAATCTAAAGGATTTTCCTCAGTGCGTCCGAATTTCATAGAGTCATCGCTCTCTGAATAGTAGTATTCAAGAAGCCTGTGCACCGTGTATGCAGGATGACCGCTGGTTTCAGTTATACGCTTAGCCGCACGTCCTGTAGGTGCTGAAATAGCAACCTTCATTCCGCTGCTCTCCAAAATGTTGATGATTGCGTTTATTATGGTCGTCTTGCCTGTACCCGGACCACCTGTAATTACTGAAATGCTTCTGGTTACAGCACTTCTGACAGCATCCCTCTGGGTATTTGACAGCTCTATTCCTGTCTCTCTCTCTGTCATCTTAATCATGCTGTCAACGTCCACAGTCAGTGACTTCATTACAGAATTCTCTATGTTTACAAGGTTTTTGCAGATTCTCTTTTCAGCGTAGTAATAGGCGTATAAATAAACCACCGGTCTGCCGTCAACAGTATCCACGTTTACCTCGCCCTCAAAAGCCATTTCCACTAAATTCTCATAGACCAGCTCGCTAGACAGTTCAAGCAGGTTTCCCACCTTCTCACAGAGTTCCTGCTGGGGCACATAGGTACTTCCTTCAGAAGCATAATAAGTAAGCCCATACTTAATTCCGCTCTTTATTCTAAAAGGGCTTTCTGCATCAAAACCCATTTTGTACGCAATGGCATCTGCCTTCTTAAATCCAATGCCATACACTTCTTGAGTTAATCTGTACGGATTTTCCTTAACCAGATTCATTGCATCTATTCCGTACACTTTATATAACTTCAGCGAATAATCTGCAGAAATTCCAAATTCCTGAAAATACATGGAAACCTGAGCAAACTCCCTGTGAGCAGCAAAATTTTCTGCAATCAAGGCAGCTTTCTTTGGGCCTATTCCATTGATAAGAGCAAGCTTTTCCGGCTCTTCCTCCATGATTTCAAATGTGTATTCACCAAACCGTTCAACAATAGCTGCCGCTGTTTTCGGTCCGATTCCCTTTATTATTCCGGACGCCAGAAAACCTTCAATTCCAGCAATCCCGGTAGGCAGTACCTCTTCAAATTCTGTGAAGGCAAACTGTTCCCCATAGGTTGGATGGACCTTGAAGGTTCCTCTAAGTCGGTATGATGATCCCTTTACACAGGAAGGCAGACAGCCGACTACAGTAAACATTTCGTCGTCTGTCTCCATAACTCCTATTGTGTATCCGTTTTCCTCATTGTGAAAAATTATCTCGGTTATTGTTCCACTTTTTTCTTCCATTACCTCATCCATTTAACGTATCTGGTCGCAACTGCAAATTTACTCTTGCTGAATTTCTTGGCAGCTTTCATGAGAATATCTCTCTGATTGTCCTTTGGCTTATAATGAACAACAGCTGTAGTATAGCCCAGAATCTCTCTTGCTCTTTCCGGAGTATCTGCAATTCCTGCTTCCATAAGATCATTTTCATCAATTACCAGGTCTTCAATAAAAACAGGTTCGTTATTTGTCCTGATTGTACTCATCTGGTAGTTTCTGCTTTCAATCTTGTGTGAAGGCTGGTCATATACGATTCTCTGTGCCTTTGACAGGTTGTGCAGATATTCATATTCCTCCATACCGAACTTTATCAGAAATCTTTTGAAAGATACAGAATCACCTAAAAAGTTAATTGCATGAATCTGTTCCGCTGCATCGTGAAGATACTTGTCTGTCTTTTCATCGAAATTCATTCGTTCAATTGCCTTGAAGGCTTTCTTCTTTCCAAGAACAGTATAAAGAAGACCAAGTCTTCTAATTCTTACCTGATGAGTCTTATCTATATTTTCGCAAAGCATGGAGAAGTCCTTCATTTCAGTGCGGTTCATTCTCTTTGCAACTTCTTCTCCAAATACAGCAGACATAAGCCCGCTTTCAGCCATAACAGACAGTGCATGACCTGCATTGGCACTGATAAGAATTCGTTCCAGTTCTCCTCTTATTGCGGCAATGTTATAGTGTATCAGCAGTTTGCTGTTAGCTGATATTGCCTGGAATACTTCTTTATGTAAGTCAAAGCCCATATCAGCGGCAATTCTCACTGCACTCATCATTTTAATAGGGTCTTCTTTAAATAATTTATCAGCAGGACCTATTGTTCTTACCAGCTTTTTCTTTATATCCTCTCTACCGTTGAAAGGATCCACAAAAGGCTTATCAGGATTGTCAGCCATTGCATCTACTGTAAAACCTCTGCCTGACAAAAATTCCTCAACACTGCAGCTGACAGCCTTAATATCCAGAATTGAACCTTCTTCGTCTTCAATAGAATAGTCAATTCTCAGTGTGTCTTTATCGGCACCGATAAGTTTTCCCTCAGCGAATACTTCTGCCAGCTTTTCAGGACTGCACATTGCAATGAAATCCCAGTCATATGTTCGTTCTCCTGCCAGAGCCCATCTGACACATTCACCAAAAGCATATACTTCGATTCCATCCTGTTCCAGGCTGCGCAGTGCCTGTATTACATCTTTGCTAAACTTGATCATATTTTATTCTCCTCTACTTTCTGTCTGTAGCCTTGTATATTCTCCTATTGTCTAAGACCCAGATTCTATCTGAGAATTCTCCCGGCTCCACACCCTTAAGGGCATCTTCCATATCAAACATTCTTGCATCAAGAATATCAAGATAATGCAGTAACTCTGCCTCCGGAAACAGTGGTTTCTTTGGACTTCCGAATTCAGGTTCATAATGATGAGAGAGAATCATATGTTCCAGCATTATTGCCTTTTCTCTGCTGAATCCCAGTTCTCTTGTTTCCCGGTCCAGAAAGCTTATACCCTGAACAATATGGCCAAGCATCTGCCCTTCGAAAGAATATCCGGGTGATATACCGTATTCGTTTGACTGGATTTCATTTAATTTTTCAATATCGTGAAGAATTACTCCTGCTGCAACAAGATCCTTATTCAGATATGTATAGATCTGACAGACAGCAAGCCCGGTCATAAGCATTCTCTTCACATGGTATAACAGACCGCCGTATTCCGCATGATGATTCTTAGATGCAGCCGGATAATACATAAGTTTTTCCCTGTTGTCGCTGAGAACCTTAGTGCAAAGCATCTTTAACTCCTCATCCTCCATGTTGACAGCGACATTATAAATATACTCAAACATATCCTCTGATTTTTCAGGTGCTGCCTTCACAAAATCTTCCATAAAAAGCTGGTCATTTTCATTGGATCGTCTGATTTTTCCGATTCTCAGCTGAGTCTGACCCTGCCAGTCCGTAACCTGAGCCTTGACTTTTATTATGTCTCCCTCAGTATAAGATGCAAATTCATCTGCTTCAGCATCTGTTACATCCCATTTCTTTGCATTAACTTCTCCTGTTTTATCTCCCAGCAAAACATCCAGATACTGCTTCTTGTTAGCACCGACTTTTACACCGATGCTCTTTACCATAAAGAAGTCGATAATCTCCGGATAGTCTTTTAAATTTTCAACATAAAACTGCTTCATTACATCTCCTTATATATAAAATAGCTATACTTAATTGTAACGTATTTTCACAAAAAAGTATAGCTATATTATATCGATAGTTTTAAGAAAAAATTGTAGAAAAATGGGTATAGTTATTGAAAATACTCATTTTTTACCTTATTTGAATTGATGCCGATTCAACCTCTCTTCGTCCGGGAATGGACGGGGATGCTCCCTTTCTTGTAACTGCAATAGCCGAAGCCTTTGCTGCCAGATTCATTGCCTCGCCTATAGTTTTATCCTCCAGAACTGCTGCAATAAAGAAACCTGTAAAGGTATCACCTGCTGCCGTAGTATCCACAGCATCCACCTTATAGATTTCCTGTTTAACAGTCTGGTCTGCATCCTGATATACTGAACCCTGACTTCCCAGTGTAAGCACAACTTTAGCCCTTGGATACTGTTTTCTCATAGCATTAAGAATTTCATCAGGTTCAGTTTGTCCTGAAATCTGTGCACCTTCTACTTCATTTATAAGAAAGAAAGAAATCTTGCTCAGGTCACACCGGCTGATCATTTCATCATAGGGTGACGGATTCAGCACAATAGTCATGTCCTTTTCATAAGCTCTGTCGATTATGTAATCCATCAGATTTATCTCATTCTGAAGAAGAATTACATCCCCTTTATCAAAACTTTCCAGAACTTCATCAATATATCCGGTGGTTAAGGTTCTGTTTGCACCGCCAAAAAGAAGAATGCAGTTCTGTCCGTTTTTGTCCACCTGAATAATGGCATGACCGGTAGAAGTTTCTGTTTTTCTGATTAAGTGAGTTTTGACCCCCTGCCGGTTCATAGCGTCAATGAGCATCTGACCTTCCGGTCCGACCTGTCCGGCATGGTAAACATCAGCGCCTGCCCTGGCCAGAGCAATTGACTGATTCAGCCCCTTTCCTCCGCAGAAAACAGTGCGTTCAGTGGAAGCCAGAGTCTCTCCAGGCGCCACCATATGATCCACATCATATACATAATCCAGGTTCAGTGATCCGAAGTTTAACACTTTCATGTTTAGTCCTCCCTGCGGAATTCTTCAATTATCCACTGTACGTAAGCAGCAGAATCAATCTCTGTCACTACCTTTATGTTAGCCTCTTTTTCCCCTCTCTGCATTGCACGGAAATCACATACTGTTGTTCCCGCAGCAGGACCTTCTGTGGCGATTTCTACAGGAAGCATTTGAGTCTTAAACATATCAGGTCTCAGCAGATATGCCACTGCAACGGAATCGTGAATTCTAAGGCCTCCGTCCATAAATGCATCACGATAATGATTGAGAAGTGAATAAATCATGTGCCCCACTCTGCCGCTGGCATCAATTGCCTCTGCATCGTCTCTGTAAAGCCTTGCTTCGTTTGTTACATTAAGGCCCAGCATTGTAACAGGCACACCTGAATTAAAAACTATTGCAGCAGCGTGTGGATCGTTATATATGTTAAATTCTGCACTTGAGTTTGTATTTCCTCCTGCCAGTCCACCGCCCATTGTAACGATTTCTTCGATTCTTTCCTTTACTTCCGGATACATTTTAAAAAGGATTGCAATATTTGTATGGGTTCCGATTACTACAAGAGTTATTTTTTCCTCACTTTCCATAATCATATTGCGCATGGCCTCTACAGCGTGTTTTTCCAATGGTTTTCTTTTCACCGGCGGAAAATCATATCCATCCATTCCTGTAATACCGTGGATCTCTGGACATGGTCTGAGTTTTCTCATTAACGGCTCTCCGCAGCCTTTTGCAACGGGTATCTCCACACCTAAGAACTCAGTCAGCTTGAGCGCATTTAAAGTTGTTTTCTCCACTTCAACATTTGCACCTACTGTACTCAGCAGTCTGACGTCGAGGTTTGGATTTCTTACAGCTATTGTAATGGCTGTTGCATCATCGATTCCGGGGTCTGTATCAAATATTATAGGTCTTGGTTTCATTCTAAAATCCTCCATCTTAAAGATCTTTTTAAGGGTCTTTTTTGTCCTGTCTTTAAGTTTAATGGTTTATCTCTTTGAATGCAAGACGAAAGCCTGCTTGACACATGAAAAAAGCATCCCCGCGTCAAACACAGGGTTTTACTTATACAAAAAGATGCCGAGATATAACAATCTCAGCATCCGGTGTTTCTGTTATTCTGCCTTTTCTAAAGTAACGGATGCCTTGAACAGGTCTCCGTCCACGCTTATTTCGAAAATACCGTTCATAAGCTCTGTCAAATCTTTTGCAATGGACAGACCCAGTCCGCTGCCCTCTGTGTTTCTGGATGCATCGCCTCTCTGGAATCTTTCCATAAGCTCCTCAGCTGTAATGTTAAGCTGAGCCTCACTTATGTTCTTGACTTCAATTGTCAGGTAATCATCCTTTTCAACTAAATCCACATAAACTCTGCTTCCTGTAAGAGCATATTTACCTGCATTAACAAAGAGATTTTCAAGTACTCTCCATAGAAGCTGCCCGTCAGCAAGGACGTGGATGCTGTCGGCCTTGTTAGTGTAGATAACATTAAGATTTCTTGCCTCGAAACGTTCTTCAGTTTCCACCATCGCCTGATTAATCATAGAAACAAGTTCAATTTTCTGAATATCTACAGGCATAGCACCGCTGCTTGCCTTCGCTGCCTCAAACAGATCTTCCGTAAGCTTCTTCAGTCTCTGTGTTTTCTCATCAACTATTCTCAGGTATTCCGGAGCATTTTCACTGTCCAGTCCCTCTCTTTTCAGCAGATCCACGTATGTTATCATTGACGTGAGAGGTGTCTTGATGTCATGTGAAACGTTAGAAATAAGGTCTGTCTTCATTCTGGTGCTCTTGTTTTCATTTTCTACAGCAATTTTTGTTGCCTCTCTTATTTCATTGACACTTTCAGCCAGTCTGTCCAGTTCTCCGGTTCCCTTAACCTCAATCTGGTAATCCAGATTTCCTTTTCTGATCTGGTCCACACCTGTTTTCACTGCTTTATATTTTTTCAGCCATCCGGGAACAAATATACATATAAGGACTATAACAGGCACTGTTCCGATCCATGATGCTGACAGCAGACATGCACCTACGCAAAGTGTCATAACTTTAGCAGTTACCTTGTCGCTTCCCTTGAAAGAATTCCATAACGCATAAATCAGTGCACCAAGAATAGTATGTTTCCAGAATGTTCTGGCTTTGATTTTCTTTACCATTGAATTCAGGCACAGAACAATAACTCCGTAACATATAATCAGACCTGCGGCGCAAAGTATAACAACTGCACCAAAAGATATGAAGTCTATGCTGTCATAACCGACAGGTTCCGGGTTAACAGAGGAAAGGACAGCATCTGCCACTTCCCTGTAAATCTCCATCTGACTTGCAAAGATATATAGTGCGAATGTCAATCCAATTACTCCACCGACTGCGCTTCCTCCAAGTATCAGCTGGAATTCCGCAAACCATCTGTCAAACCAGTTAAGATGAATTCTGTCATCGGATTCTTTCCCGCCTGTAAGACAGAATCCGGCAATAATAAAAATCGGAGCAATAACTGCTGCTATTGCCAGAATCAGCCAGAGTTTTCCCGTTGCTGCCTCGATTGATGCCAGCAGGCCGTCTATTTTTGCTATTTTGTCAGCTTCAATCCAGTACATGACCCCTCTGTCATCGTAAATAGTTCCGTATCCCATTTCATAGAATTTTACCAGAGCGGCACCAACAAAGGTTACTACAGTAGCCGCTATGGCTGCCACCGCGCCGCTTATTAAACATGTGCTTTTTCTGCTGCTCCAGCTAGTATTTTTCAATTTTGTATCCAATTCCCCACACCACCTTTAAATATCTAGGATTTTTAGGATCGATTTCTATTTTTTCTCTAATCCTTCGTATGTGAACGGCAACTGTGTTTTCCGGATTATATGCAGGTTCATTCCACACCGCTTCGTAAATCTGGTCCATGGAAAAAACCTTTCCGGCGTTTTCTGTAAGAAGTTTCAGGATACCGAATTCTATTGGAGTCACAGCAACATACTCTCCATCCATCTTTACCGTTTTTTCTGTGTCATCAACTTCAAGCCCCCCTGTTTTGAATACTCCTGCTTTCTTGGTCATGCTTCCAAGATCAACGTATCTTCTCAGCTGAGATTTTACTCTGGCAATAAGTTCTAAAGGACTGAAAGGTTTGGTTACATAGTCGTCTGCCCCTACATTCAGACCCGTAACCTTGTCATAGTCCTCAGACTTTGCGGAAAGCATTATAATCGGAATATTCTTTTCTTTTCTGATTTTCATAGTAGCCTGAATGCCATCCATCTTTGGCATCATGATATCCATAATTATCAGCTGAAGCTGTTCACGTCTTGCAATCTCCAGTGCCTGCACCCCATCATAGGCTTTGAATACGGTATATCCTTCATTCTTCAGATAAGTCTCAATTGCTCCTGCAATTTCTTTGTCGTCATCACATACTAAAATGTTCACTTTTTTCTCCTTTCCCTTCTGCAATATCTATACTATGAAACAAATATTACAAATAAATTAATGGGTTTCTTACGAAATTCTTAAATAATCTCAGAAACCCATTCTACCCATACTAATATTAATAATTCTATTCTCTGTTTACGATAGCCTGCAGTACCTGGTTTGCTACAGGTGCAGCAACAGAACTTCCGGAACCTCCGTTTTCGACACACACAATGAAAGCATACGGATTATTTTTATTCTTAATAAATCCGCTGAACCATGCGTGCGGTTCATTTCCCGCAACTTCTGCGGTACCTGACTTTGCATAGATGTCCAGACCGGGGAAATTGCTTTCGTAATAAGAAACAACAACGTTGTTTTTCATCATCTCTGTGAGTTTTGATGCAGTTTCTTCTTCCAGAAGTCTTTCGGTCTCTGTTCCGCCTATTACCTTATGAAGTATTTTAGGTGTAACAGCGACACCGTCGTTGGCAATAGCACCCATGTAGACCATCATTGAGCATGGATTAATCATGTCCTCATACTGACCGATTCCGGCCCATGCCAGATTCAGTGGCACGTTTTTGGGGAATCTGAATTTTCCCTTGGCGGTACTGATTCCGTCAATGTCATATGAAGTGGTCAGGCCAAGCTTGTTCACATATTCTCTCATCAGAGTTGAACCTATTTTCTGTGTCAGTTCGGCAAATGCACAGTTACATGATTGAGCAAGTGCTCCTTCAAAATCTACTGTACCGTGTGCACTTACGCAGGTAATTGCTTCACCGTTAATGTACGACACCCCTGAACAGTGGTATGTCCAGGAATCTAAATCATCAAGATTTTCTATTGCTGCCGCAGATGTTACAAGCTTAAAAATAGAGCCCGGAACAAATCTTGATGACAGGAATTTATTCAGGTACATGCCGGATTCCTGGTCTTCGTTCTTGTCATATGTTGCAGGGTCAAAGGTAGGAGAGCTTACCATACAGATTATTTCACCGGTTTCATAGTTATACACTCCTACAGTGCCTTTTCTGCCTCCAAGAGCCTGGTAGGCCGCCTTACACACATCTGCATCTATGGACAGAGTGATATCAGGGCCCTTTCCGGTAAGGCTGTATGTGCCGGTTAGAAGACTATAGCCAACAATCTTGTCAGCATATGCACTTAAAGCTCCGGTTGAGATGTTTCCATCCAGATCTCCTACTGCATGAACTGTTGCTTCTCTTATCTCCCAGTCATCGTTATACTTGTTTTCTTCTCTGGTATTATCACATAAGACAGTGCCGTTTACGTCCAGCACTCGTCCAACATTCAGTCTACCCTCTGAATATATACTCTGGTTTACGTAGAAAGTCGCCCACTCATTTCCGTAAGCTGCAAAGCGATATACAAAGACACCCAGCCCCAGCAGCAGTACAGCTGCAAGGGTCAGACAGATAAGGGCACGTTTTTCTAATCTCTTCACTAGTGCCTCGCCCCCTTCTTCTTTTCCTTCTTATTTTCCTTCTGCTCCTTTTTCAACGCCCTGTCGGACAGGCTTATTGCAAAGCTTGCGTTCTGTCTGGTATCAGCAGCCTTAAGAAATGCCAGAAGCCCCCATGAGGCTATCATGCTTGTTCCTCCGCATGATACAAATGGGAATGTAACACCGGTCAGCGGAAAAAGATCCACAGAACCAAAAACATTCAGAATGGTCTGGAACAGGAACATAGACATTGCAGAACATGCTGCAATTGTGTAATATGTTGATCTGCCTGCCCAGACAGATCTTACTGCAAAAACTGAAAGAGTAATTATTGAAAGCACTGCCAGAATAGCAATAACAAGCCCCCACTCTTCTGAAAGAAGACCGAAGACAAGGTCTGTTTCTGAAGCCGGAATATCTTTCAGCCATCCTCCTCCGGAGCCTACTCCTACAAGTCCTCCACTTGCTGCAGCGGACATGGTTCTCGTCTGCTGATACCCTAAAGAATCAGCGTATTCCCATACATGTCCCCACGCTGCAAATCTGTCTGCAATGTAAGATTTAAATTTCAGAACCATGAGGCCGCCAACAAAGGCAACGCCCACAATCAATATCAGTTTGGTGAAATCTCCGCTTCTGAGGAAGGAAATCACCAGGAATGTAACAAAGAATATGATCGCTGTTCCAAAGTCTCCCATAAGTGCCAGGCAGCAGAAACAGAATCCGGAAAACAGCATAAAAATCAGTGAATTTTTCTTTTCCAGCAGTTCATCTAAAGATGCCGCTCCCGCCCAGATAAAGGCAAGCTTTACAAACTCTGAAGGCTGAAATGTTAATCCTCCGATAACTACCCAGTTATTTGCGCCAAAACGTGTGGTTGCAAAAATCAGGTTGAATACAAGCAGTGCTGCAGCACCTATATACATTAAATTGCGCAGAGATTTAGCACGGTTAAGGTTTCTCAGCATTGCGCACATGACAAAGAACAGTCCCAGACCAATTACTATGGCAATGAACTGTTTAAGAACATTTTCAGGATACTTTGTTGCCGTAACGGCCAGACTTAACGTTGATAAAAAGAAAGCAATTGTCTCCATCTCGAAGCCTTTTCTTTTCATCATTACCAGCAGCAATACATATCCCCACATTACTGCACAAAGCCCGATAAATGAAACTGCTACTGTGGTGACAAACTGGTCACCCAGAGATATTTTCAGCTGCATCAGTGCAAGCATCTGAAAAATTGAAAGAGCAATGAGTGATGTCCATGGTGACAGCATAATAGTGTCCATTTTTCTCATTTCCATGTTATTTCTGCGCTCTTCCAGACTCATTGGAAAAATAGTGCAGTTGGTCATTCCGAGAATCATACTGTCTCCCGGCTTGACCTCTACCCTTTCATCTGCATCGACCTGGTGCCCGTTTATAATTGCACCGTTTTTTGAGCCCAGGTCTCTGTACATCCATTTGCCGCTGTCATCACGGCACAGAGTTCCGTGTATTCTTGATATTCCGGGGTCATCGATTATTATATCACTCTTCTTACCGCGTCCGATAATGTTTTCCCAATGATTAATAGGAACATTCATGTCCGGTTCCACATGCAGATACGCAAACACCTCCGATGGGCTCTTTGATTTCAACAGAGACCAGATTGATTTCACCAGAATGAATACGGCAAGGACAATGAACACCCATCTTACAACAGCAGTAAAAAGCAGTCCCCCCGAATTATCGGCTTCAGTAATAGCAGAAACATCATATGAGATTCCTGATATGAAGTTTTTTATTCCTGAAATAATCTTATCCATTAAATGTAGAATCCTCCACTAACCCCTAGAACCTGTCCTGTCACATAGGCTGATTCCTCGTCAGCCAGAAAACAGATTGCTGAGGCAACATCTTCTCCTTTACCGATTCGGCAAAGTGGCACGTCCCTTACCAGTCCGTCAATTATGTCTTCGTCATACATTCTGCACATATCAGTATCGATTACTCCCGGTGCAACAATGTTTACACGAACGCCGGAAGGTCCAACCTCTTTTGCCAAGCTCTTTCCAAAGCCGATCAAAGCCGCTTTAGTCGTTGAATATGCCACTTCATATGAACCACCTGTTTCTCCCCACATGGAAGAAACAAGAATTATACTTCCCTTTTTATTCCTGATCATATCAGGCAGGGCATACTTGGCAGTATACATTGCACCCTCCAGATTAGTTCTCAGCAGGAGATCCCACTGATCCTCTGTCATATCGGTAAACAGGCCGCTTATACTGATCCCCGCATTGCAGACTACTGCATCCAGACAAGGCACGCCAAAATAGATTCTGGCAGCTTTGATACTATCTTTCAGGGATTCTCTATCGGTGACATCGCATCTGATTGGAAGAGCTCCTGTCTCTTCAGCTACTTCCATAGCTGCCCTATCCTGCTCTTTATATAGAAAAGCAACCTGCCATCCTTTTTCTGCAAATTTCTTTACTGCAGCGGCTCCAATTCCCCTGGAGCCACCTGTTATCAAAACCGTTTTACTCACATCTAACATATTACAACTCTCGTATAATAAGGAATATTGTCGTAAATCCATTTAGCATGGTCAATATCCAGTCTTACACAGCCGTGAGAAATATTCAGTCCCAATCTGCTGTCTCTGAAATATTTCTGACTGTCAGTCACATAAGGCACTGAATGATACAGATACTCTGATCCTAGGAATGCGCTCCAGTACCAGCATGTATAGTCCTCATCACTGAAATAGTATCCCTTGCTGTGGATATAATAGGACCCTTTTGGTGTTGGAGTATCGTAGGCACCTGTGGAACATCTGTAATTCTTTCTAAGTTTCCACTCTCCACCGGTCCAATAGTAAATGCCTGTTGAGTTAACCTCTGTATCTGTAACTATCAGCCAGTTTGTTGCACTGCTTGCATTCTTTGCACGCATCCACATTTTATATGAAGCTCCTCGCAGTTTTCCTGTACTGTCGAAATAGTACGGCTTACCGTTTATCCAGTTTGATCCTGTCAGTGCATATCCGTATCGGTAATAGTACTTATATCCTTTTATTGTGTTCCAGCCTGCGCTGATAGGCTTAGTAGTTGCAGTTTTATTATAACTCCAGTTTCCGTAAACTTTCTTTCCGTTTCTTACATAATACGGTCTTACTTTCACGTAATACTTCTGACACTTTCTAAGATCATATAAATGCGCATAGTTGTACTTGCTGCTTACAGTCTTCTTTCTGGATATTGTTCTGAAATCCGAATATTTTGAAGCCCACACTTCATACCCGCTGCATTTTCTTCTTTCCCAGGTTACTTTCAGCGCACATACCAGACCTTTGACGTCTGTTATTCTGGTTGGCTCAGGTTTAGTGCAGGTAGCCAGTCTCGCTGATAACTTGCTGAGGTACTTCTTGTCTCCGTTAAGGACATAAGATTTTACTGCAAAGGAATAGCTTGTTGCCGGTTTAAGGTTTCTGACTGTATAGTAATTATGACTGGAACCTTTAACTTCAGCTATACATGTCCAGACTCCGGATTTTATCTGATAAATTCTGTACCCTGAAACGGCTGCAGACCTGGTCCATGTCAACTTTAGTCTTTTAGCATATCTTTCCTTCAGTTTCAGACCGGTTACCGTTCTCATTGAAATCTTAAAATTCTTCGTAATATTAAGGCTTTCTTCGTACTCTCCTAAACCTTTAATTATTACTTTCGCTGTTCCCGGATATTTGTTGTTCCGGTATTCTACTGTAAAGTCATTGTCCTTTTTCAGAACTGTATCCTGTCCGTCCTTACTTGCAGTGACAGTAACTATAGGTATGCGTTCCACTCCTGAATAGTAGAATGAATCATTTGAGAGTGCTACGGAAAATACAGTTGGGTCCGTTTCTTCCTGTTCAATATCGTCTGCAATTACATCTTCAGCAAATGCAAATGACGGAATTGCAGCCATAACAAATATTATAAAAAGTAATACAAACAGTTTTTTTCTTCTACTCATTTACTTTCTTCTCCCATACCAATATTAATATTTTCGCTTCTTACTATTATATGTCAAGCTTTGTAAACATTCAACCTTAAGCCGTTAAAAGAAACGAAAAAAAAGGCTGAATCGTAACGTACAATTCAGCCTTTAGTTTAACTGTAAAACTAAATATTTCTTATGCGAATGAGATTACTGTTCCTGTCTTGCCTTCTAGTGCATCAATTGCCTTATCCAGGGAAGTAATGATCGCTTTCTTATTAGGGAATGCTCTTACAAACTTCATTGCAGCTTCAACTTTAGGAAGCATGCTTCCAGGAGCAAACTGACCTTCTTCAATATATCTTGCTGCATCAGCAAGATTTAAGTGTTCTAAATCTTCCTGGTTTGGCTTGTTGAAGTTAATAGCAACTTTTTCTACTTCAGTCAGAATCATAAGAACATCTGCTTCTACCTGTTCTGCAAGAAGTTCAGCAGCGAAGTCCTTATCGATTACAGCAGCAACTCCTTCTAATGTACCATCCATGTTTTCAACTACCGGAATTCCGCCGCCTCCACATGAGATAACGATTGATGAATCCCATAGTTTCTTAACAGCATCGATTTCTACAATCTTTCTAGGAATTGGGGAAGCAACTACTCTTCTCCAGCCTCTTCCAGCGTCTTCCTTCATCTTGTAGCCTTTTTCTTCTTCAAGAGCTCTTGCTTCTTCTTCTGAATAGAAAGGTCCGATTGGCTTTGTAGGATTTACAAATCCTGGGTCAGTCTTTTCAACAATCATCTGAGTTGCGATTGTAACAACCGGAATATTCTTATCTCTAGCGTTTAGAGCATACTTCAGACCCTGCTGAAGGTGATATCCGATATATCCCTGTGACATAGCGCCACAAACGTCGAATGGCATAGCTGGAGTAACGTCTTTTGCAGTTTCTGATGCAAGAAGGATTCTACCAACCTGTGGTCCATTTCCGTGTACTAATGCGATTTCATAACCCTGGCAGCTGATGTCTGCAATGTGTTCGCAAGTCTTCTTTACAACTTCCAGCTGAGCTTCAGCTGTAGGTTCCATCTTGCCTGACTGCAGTGCATTTCCGCCTAGCGCAATTACAATTTTCTGTGCCATTTTATCTTAATCCTCTCTTAAACAATCATATTATTCGTTAGGCCAAATTATAGGTCGTCTCTGTTAACAGGACATGACATACATCTTGGGCCTCCTCTGCCTCTTGATAATTCCGCACTTGGAATTGATAATACATTAATTCCCTTCTTATCAAGCAGGTCGTTTGTTACGTAGTTTCTTTCGTAAGTTACTACTGTTCCCGGTGCAATACATAATGTGTTTGAACCATCATTCCACTGTTCTCTCTGTGCAGCGATAAGATCTCCACCACCACAGCGAATCAGGTCAACAGCAGGTAAGCCAAGTTCCATTGCAAGAACCTTGTGAAGTTCATCCTTCATGGCATTAAACTTAAGTTGTCCATTGTCACCTAAAGTGATTTCGTAAACGCCCAGAGGACCTTCAATTTCTGGGTGAATAGTGAACTTGTCATAGTCAACCATTGTGAATACAGTGTCAAGATGCATGAATGCTCTGCACTTAGGAATGTCAAATACAAGAACTTTCTTGAAGCCAGAGTTCTTCAGCAGATTCTCAGCAAAGCATTCGATACCTGCAAGAGTAGTTCTCTGTGAGTATCCGATAGCAACCATGTCCTTTGAAAGAACAAGCACGTCACCACCCTCGATTGAGTAGTTTCCGTATACGTCATACCACATTGGAGTATCTTCTAAAGCAAAGTCTCTGTTATACTTTGTCATATACTTCAGAAGTAAAGCTTCTCTTCTTCTTGCAGGTGTGCTCATGTGGTGAATATTGATTCCGTTACCAACGCAGGCACCTGGGTCTCTTGTAAAGTACAGGTTAGGCATTGGATCACTTGCAAAGTTTGCATCATCTTCATCGTGTTCAACTACATCGATAAGTGAACGCTTGGAAAGATGTCTGATTTCATCAGTAAAGATACCTGCAATACAAGCTTCTACAAGAGCTTCTGGTTCCTTTGAAAGCAGATACTCAGTAATCTCTTCCTTACGTGCTTCCGAGTGAATTGGGCTAAGCTCTACAAATTCCTTTACAAAGTTCTGTCTGATCTTTGCATCTGCAAGAGCTTTTGCAGTTTCAGTCTGGTAGTAGCAAACCTCTACTCCGTTGTCACGAAGTACTTTAGCAAAGTAATCGTGTTCTTTCTGTGCAACATCTAGATAAGGAATATCATCAAACAATAATCTTTCGAAGTTACCTGGTGTTAATTTTTCTAATTCTCTTCCCGGTCTGTGTAACAGAACCTTATTTAGTTTTCCGATTTCGGAAAAATTATGAATTCCAGGATACATATAATCCTCCTTGTTTCGCTTTCTGCGATTGAAATATTTATAGTTTTAGTTAAGTTTTATTTTAACATTAACCGATTGTAGCAACAATAACAGCCTTAATTGTGTGCATTCTGTTTTCTGCTTCGTCGAATACAACTGAATTCTTGCTTCTGAATACTTCGTCAGTTACTTCACGGATGTCGAATCCTAATTCTAACTGGCTCTTAGCCATCTTAGTTTCGAAATCGTGGAATGAAGGTAAGCAGTGCATGAATAAGCAGTCAGGGTTTCCAGTTGAAGCCATTAATTCTTCAGTTACCTTGAATGGAGTTAACAGTCTAACTCTTTCAGGAATTTCAGCTTCTTCACCCATTGATGCCCAAACGTCAGCGTAGATTACGTCAGCGCCTACGATGCTCTTAGGATCTGAAGATACTTCGATAGTAGCTCCTGTTTCCTTAGCAACTTCCTGAACCTTTGCGATTACGTCCTGATCTAATTCAGCCATTAGTTCTTCCGGACCATATGCTACATAGTGCATACCCATCTTTGCACATCCGTACATCCAAGCGTAGCTCATGTTGTTTCTGATGTCTCCGCTGAATACAACCTTAACTTTGTTTAAAGGCTTAGCGCAGTGTTCTTCAATTGTCATTAGGTCAGCTAAGATCTGAGTTGGGTGGTCAACGTCAGTTAGACCGTTACATACAGGTACTCCTGCGTACTTAGCCAGTCCTTCTACTACTTCCTGATCGAAGCCTCTGTATTCGATACCATCGTAGAATCTTCCAAGAACCTTTGCAGTGTCTTCCATGGATTCCTTCTTACCCATCTGTGAGCTTCCTGAATCAAGGAAAGTAACTCCTGCACCTTCGTCCATAGCAGCTACTTCAAAAGCACATCTTGTTCTTGTTGAAGTCTTTTCGAATAATAATACGATGTTCTTTCCTTCTAACACTCTGTTGCAGATTCCTGCTCTTTTCTTTGACTTTAAGTCATGAGCAAGGTCAAGCATGTATCTGATTTCTTCTGGTGTGAAATCCATTAGTGTTAAGAAACTTCTACCTTTTAAATTTACAGCCATTTTTTTGTCCTCCTTAATTTCTGTCTGTTTCTATTAATACTAGTATGAACAGACTGGTTTACGTTTACTCCTAGCCTAATTCTACTACACGAAATCAAAAACAAAAGTACCAGTTACTTCGTCTTTTCATGTGCCAGTAGTTCTTCTATGGACTCCCTAAGAATATCCATTCCCAAAGCCAGTCGTTCCAATGGTTCAAAAGAGTAATTCAATCTTAGATAATTTCTCCCTCCGTTTTTTTTAGGGTAGAAAACATTACCCGGAAGCAGTACAATTCCTTTTCGTCTTGCAACCTGTGCCAATTTCTTGCTATCAACCCCATCGGGTAGTCTGCACCATATATACACACCGCCCTTAGGCTTGTGGTAGTCTATTCCCAGGCTCTTCATCTCATCAAGCTTTCTGCACATGAAATCCCGTTTAATGGAATAGTCTTCCCTAAGCAGATCCAGCGCAGTGTAGTAGCTTCCGTCCTTCAGATATTTCGCCAGAAGTTTCTGCGGCAGCCAGTCATTGCTGACCATTCTTACAGAAACAAGGGCTCCAAGATTTTCTATCAAAGCCTTGTCAGCCACTACAAAAGTCAGCGGCACTCCCGGCAGAAATGTGAGCTGGAACGAGTATATGTATATTACGTTATTCAGATAGTCATATGCCTTAATCGGCAGGCTTCTGTCTCTGTCATAAACCAGTTCAGACGCAGCATCTTCCTCAACAATGGGTATTCTGTACCGATAGGATACTTCCAGAATTTTCTTCTTTCTCTTGTCTGTGAGCATGGCTCCTGTAGGATCGTGAAAGCTTGAATTAATGAAGATGAATCTTGGCTGATACTGTACCACCAGAGATTCAAGCATTTCTACACGCATTCCGTCTTCATCTACAGGCAGGGTAACTATCTTTCCTCCTGCAAGTTCAACTGCTCTGGATACATCCGGTGATACAGGTTCCTCCATAAGAACATAATCTCCCGGAGTTAAAAGCAGAGTAACTATATAGTCCATGGCCTGGTTAGTTTCCTTAAGAATCTGGATTTCTCCAGAGCTTACATCTATTCCTTTTGTTGCCAGAAACAGTGACAGCTGCTTGCGAAGCTCTCTGTCGCCCTTAAAAGTACTGTAAAAATAAAGTTCACGATCGTTGGAGTTCATAATCTTTGCAATATCCTCTGCAACATTTCCAACATTGAAAATGTGCGGGCTTGCGATTCCGCTTCCCATAGATATTGACTTTGCATCACTGGATTTTTCATACAGTCTGTCGAATGTTACCTCCATATCCTGAAATTCATTTTTTATCTGTGATGCCCAGTTTACTTTTTTCCCTTTTATTCCATCAAAACTTTCTACTTTTAAGGTGCCCTCTACAGTGTATCCTTTTCCCTGAGATGAGGTGATGACGCCCTCCGCTTTCAGTTCGTTGTATGCTTTTACAACAGTATTTCTGTGAACTTCCAGCTGTTCTGCCAGATTTCTTTCTGAAGGAAGCGTGCAGCCTGCAGGAAGAGTTCCACTTAAAATCAGTGTCCTTATTCCCGTTGCAATCTGCAGGTATATAGGTGTTTTTAAATTGTGATCGATATTTATATTAATTCTCTGTTTCATAGGTCTATAATACCACAAAAGCCTGCCCAAATATACAGGCAGGCTTTACGTATTTAATTAAAAATTATTTATTTGCGATTTGTGCATGCTGAACCGATCGGTTTAACTTTCTGAAGCACAATTCCCACACCTGCAACTATAACAGCAGCTACAATTGCTTCAATGACACCATTAAAGCTTATTACTCCTCCAATGATTCCAAGGACCTCGTTAGGGCTGATTCCCAGTGCTTCTGCATAAGGATCCTTATAGAACAGATAGATGCTGCTCATTACAAGTAAGGTGTTCACAAAAGCCCCCGAAACACCTGCATAAATGAAGGATACAAGTGCAGGTCTGCTGCTTGAAACAAGTTTTGATAATAGCAGGAATACCACAACAGCAACAATTGCCGCTACTGCTGTTGAAAAGACAACAGATGCAGTTTCACCGCCGACCTTCATCATGAATTCATATAATCCTGCGCACAGAAGTACACAAATTATCAGATTCAATAAAAGTGCCCCGAACTTGTTCTTCTTCTGTTCACCTATAAGTTTTCTAACCAGAATAAAAATGAAATAAGGTATTACTCCGACAAGAATTCTAGGTACAAAGCATATGAATGTACTCTTTAGTATTCCTGACGGTCCGATCATACCCGAAGCAAGAATAGGTGAAAAAACGAAGGCTGATAAGGATGAAGGCATAACTGTGTTTTTGATAAAGCTTGTTAAACCAAATACAAATCCAAGAAATGCACCTTTTTTCGGTCCACAGAACAATGAGCCGATGATTACAGGGATATGAATTATTGTCGCGTTAATTACAACCAGCGGAATATATCCCAGTGGGGTGAATGCCATGATAACGATAATTGCAGTAAATATACTGGTTAAAACCAGTTCCATTGTTTTTTGATTTCGCATGTTTTTCCTCCCGGTAAAAGCCATCTTTCTAAGTGGTCTTTTCCATATATTAATAGTTTGAATAAAAATTTTCGAGTTATTATATCACGTATAAAGCAAATATTCAAAAAATATTCATTTTTTCCAAAAAATACTTTTCATACTTATGGGTTATATTGTAAAATTAACTGAATATTTTTGTAAGTTATTTTTTCATAATATTAAAAAAGAGAGGTCTGAATATGGAAAAAATTTATGAAGGAAAAACAAAGAACGTGTTTAAACTGGACAACGGTAACGTTTTACTGAAGTTCAAAGACGACTGCACAGGAAAAGACGGTGTTTTCGATCCAGGTGAAAACAGTGTAGGTCTTACAATTGAAGGTATCGGCAGAGCTAACCTGGAAACTTCAATTCACTTCTTCGATCTGCTTAAGGAAGCAGGAATTAAGACTCATTATGTAAGTGCAAATATTGAGGATGCTACTATGGAAGTTCTTCCTGCCAAAGTTTTCGGACATGGTCTGGAAGTAATCTGCCGTTATGTTGCAACAGGAAGCTTTGTTCGCAGATACGGTGAATACATCGAAGACGGTACAGTTCTTGAAGGCGGATATGTTGAATGTACTTTCAAGAATGACGCTCTGGGCGATCCTCTTGTTACAGGCGAAGGTCTTGCTGCTCTTGGAATCATGACTCCTGAAATGTTTGCCAGCATGAAGGAACAGACACTGAAGATTACTAAGGTTGTTGCTGACGATCTTAAGGAGAAAGGCCTTGACCTTTGGGATATCAAATTTGAATTCGGTTACAACAACGATGAAGTTATTCTGATTGATGAAATCGCTTCAGGAAACATGCGTGTTTACAAAGACGGCAAAATCGTTGAACCTGTTGAATTAACAAAGTTGATTCTGAACAAATAATTATCTTGCATATCACTTTGGGGAACTGCATTATGCAGTTCCCCATTTTTTAATAAAGTATTATTAAAATTCAGATTCAATACTGCGTATCATGTCAATATCAATTTCCATTCCTGTTTCAAATACAAGTCTGCGCTCGTAGTCTCGTATTTTTTTCACAGCTCCGCTGTACGACTCATAACACCCACCATCTTTATGTTCATCAGGTTGAAAAAAAACTACTTTAACGGAAGGCAGCACTCCACTTAATTCTGCAACATGCAGTGCCTCTCGTATGGTCAGCAGCCCTCTGTCCAGGCTAATCTTTTCCGTCTCATCAAGTTCCACCCACGAGTCCGTCAGGCGCCCCTCCTCAGCAACCGCTTCCTTGTGTCCTGTCAGAGCCGCAAATGAACCAAACTGGGCCGCCCTGTCCTGCAGGTTCATATGAGGTCTCGTCTTTGACTGATGATGAGGCATATTGATTATGTCGTCATATTTATGTGTTGGTACAAGTTTAACCGCCATTACGCCTTGTGACCTCCAATCTGCTTATTCCGGCTGATAGTCGTTCCGCCCTCTTCCAGGTTCATTCCTTTAAGAGCGGCATTCTTTCCGAACTTCTTTTTTATATCCAGAATTACCTGCTGAGCCTTTCTCTCCTGTTCAAGCGCCGCTTCCTCTTTCTTCTTTTTCTCATCAGCCTGCTCGTAGTCAATCCCGCCATCTTCTGTCCCGAAATGGGCAAAGAGATTTAACTGCTCTGATTGTTCAGTCATTTTCACTTCTGACTCCGGAATCAGATTGGCAGCAACCACTGTCACACGTCTCACAAGAAGTCTCGGATCAATGATTCTGTCATACAGAGACAGCATTTCATCCATAATAAGTCTGGTTGAGGAAGTCTGTTTCCTCAGATTCGCCGTTCCGTGAGCATGCTTGGGAACCTTTCGTCCATATCTGTCCACAGTAACCGGTCCCTTGTACTCGGAAGCTATTTCAGGTCTGGTCAGATTTTCTATGTCATATCCGATTGTAAGTGTTATCTGATCCGTCACCAGCCCTTTTCTTACTAAATCCAGGGTAAGAAGTTCAGTCATCTCTTTAACGATAAGACGTGTCTTCACTGCATCATAAGGATCCATAAGTACCTGCCCTGAACTCAGGCTGTTGCTCTGTGGTCTGTAGCTGCGTATATCTTCTATGGTAACCGGCTCCCATCCCCATGCATGGTCTATAAGAAGTTCAGCATTTACGCCAAAAAGTCTGTATAACAGGTCTTCATTATAATAATCATTTTTATTTCCCACTGAACATCTTGCCACATCACCCATAGTGTGCAGTCCGTTCTTTTCAAGTTTTCGTGCAATTCCTGGTCCCACTCTCCAGAAGTCGGTAAGCGGCCTGTGGTCCCACAGCAGTCTGCGATAAGACATTTCATCGAGTTCAGCAATGCGCACTCCGTCACTGTCCGGTTCAGCATGCTTGGCAACGATATCCATGGCGATTTTACACAGATACATGTTTGTACCTATTCCTGCAGTTGCAGTTATTCCTGTAATTGAAAGCACATCCCTGATCATTGTCATCGCAAGCTGATGGGCAGTCATCTTATATGTATTCAAATAGCTGGTCACGTCAATGAAAACCTCATCCACCGAATACACATGAATATCTTCAGGTGCAATATATTTCAAATAAATTCCATAGATTCTAGTGCTGTATTCCATATATTCCGCCATTCTTGGACGGGCGACTATATAAGAAACAGCAAGGCTCGGATCATTTCTCAGGGCATTATCGTCATAGGATTCCCCGGTCAGCTTTCCGCCCGGTGCACGATTTGCCCTCATTGCGTTAACTTTCTTTACCCGACTCACAACTTCAAAAAGTCGTGCACGTCCTGAAACTCCGTGTGCCTTAAGGGATGGAGATACTGCCAGACATATGGTCTTTGCGGTTCTCGAATCATCTGCTACAACCAGATTGGTGGTTAATGGGTCAAGGCCTCGCTCCACACATTCCACTGATGCATAGAAAGATTTCAGATCTATAGCAATATATGTTCTTTCTTTTTCTCTGTTCAATGCCTTTCCCACCTTTCCCTTTGAAGATTCGCGAACATTTGTTCTGATATAATTATACTATTTATCAGTTTAAACATCAAGAGAAAAAAAAGAAAATCAGGGCTGTTTCATTAACGGTTTATTTTACCATATAAACATGTCAAAACGCGTCATAAACGCCTTCAAAATCGAGCAAACATGGCACTTGAGATGAGTCCGCGTGCCATGTTGGATGCTATTTCAGAGGCAAACATGGCGCCTGACCAATCCGCGCGCCATGTTCCATGCTATTTCAAGGGCAAACATGGCGCCTGACCAATCCGCGTGCCATGTTTGATGCTATTTCAGAGGCAAACATGGCGCCTGAACCGAGCTCCGCGCCATGTTCCATGCTATTTCAAATGCAAACATGGCTCCTGACCAATACTCGCGCCATGTTCCATGCTATTTCAAGAGCAAACATGGCGCCTGACCAATCCGCGCGCCATGTTCCATGCTATTTCAGAGGCAAACATGGCGCCTGACCAATCCGCGCGCCATGTTCCATGCTATTTCAAGGGCAAACATGGCG
>JAQYNQ010000013.1 GCA_028727785.1 Eubacteriaceae bacterium
CAGTATCTCATTTTGTTTCTCCTTATCTCCTGCCAGCATGAAATGGTTCAGATACAATAAAGTAACCTGATATAAGAAAGGATAGCAGCTGTAATACTCCTTTTCAGTTTTTCCCACTCTTTCTATCACATCGTCGAAGGCTTCTTCTGCAAATGCGGCAGTAAAATCCAGATAAATCTTTTGCATCTGCTCCTTACTAAGCTGTGGGGCATATCCCAGCAGCTCATCTATTGTTACGTCAAAAAAGGCTGCCAGCTGCGGCAGTAATAAAATATCAGGCATACTCTGCCTTGTCTCCCATTTGGAAACAGACGCCTTGGTTACACCAACAAAGTCTGCCAGCTGTTCCTGTGTAATCTTTTTATCATGGCGAAAACGTATAATGTTTTCGGCTAAATTTAAATTACTCATAAAATAAACCTCCCTTTAATCATTATAATAATCAAAGGAAGGTTACAATTCAATGGAATAGAGAGATACTTCACGATAAAAAATCAACTAGCAGGAAACTTTTGACGTATGAATCCGGATATATGCCATCAGATATACCTATTGACATAGTAGGCAAATAGGTATATTATAACTCCATTGATTATTTTGAAACAGGAGATGATAAGAGTATGGAAAATATTTCAAGAGAAGATGCATTTGCGTTATTAAAAAAATACAATAAAGATCCGTTTCACATTCAGCATGCACTGACAGTGGAAGCTGTAATGAGATGGTTTGCAGATTATTCAGGCTATGGCTGAAAGTGAAGATTTAATAACTGAAGAAATGAATAAACTCGGACTGCAGTAACGGTGAACAATGGACAAGGATGTGATTGGATGAAAAAGGCTTTGATAGCTATGAGCGGGGGTGTGGATTCATCTCTTGCTGCGAAGCTTACAAAGGATGCCGGTTACGAATGCATCGGATGCACTATGAAGCTTTATGACAATGAGGATATCGGCCTTGACAGAGGACATACCTGCTGTGCCCTATCCCCTGCCGGATGGCAGCGTAAGGGTTGTATTCGACGAGCCGCAGCGTGCAATTACACCGGGAAAGGCAGTTGTACTGTATGATGGGGATTTTGTTCTGGGCGGGGGCAGAATTGTTAATGCGGAGAAGTGAGAAAAATGAAAAGAATAATTGATACGCTGTACGAAACCGCGGATTTGAACGATGAGGACATAAGGCAGCTGCTGGAAGCGGATTTTTCTGTTGATGAATATCTGTTTCAGAGGGCTGATTACCGACGTCAGGAGATATACGGAAGAGATGTATATCTGCGAGGATTAATCGAATTTACAAATTTTTGTAAGAACGACTGCTATTATTGCGGGATTCGCCGTGGAAACAGAACACTGGAAAGATACCGCCTGACAAAAGAGGAGATACTGGACTGCTGTAATCTTGGATACGGACTGGGGTATCGCACCTTTGTTCTCCAAGGAGGAGAGGATTCTTATTACACAGACAGATATCTGTGCGAGATTATCGGAGCCGTACATGAAAAATATCCTGACTGTGCCATCACATTATCAATTGGAGAAAGAGCAAAGGACAGCTATCAGGCCTTTTTTAATGCCGGGGCCGTACGATATCTGCTTCGCCATGAGACAGCTGACAAAACTCATTATGAGAGTCTACATCCTAAAGAGATGAGCCCGGATAATCGCAAGAAATGCCTGTTTGAGCTGAAGGAAATAGGGTATCAGGTAGGAACAGGGATAATGGTAGGATCTCCTTTTCAGACTACAGAAAATATAATAGAAGATATACGATTTATGCAGAAGCTGAATCCTGAAATGATAGGTATCGGACCATATCTCACTCATCCGGACACACCTTTCTCGTGTTATGAAAGTGGCAGTCTGAAACTTACACTGCGTCTTATTGCCATTTTTCGATTGATGTTTCCTCATTCTCTGATTCCAGCGACAACGGCGCTCGGTACAATTCATCCGGAGGGAAGAGAGATGGGACTAAAGGCAGGAGCAAATGTAGTGATGCCTAATCTTTCGCCAACCAAATACAGACGGCTGTACACTCTATATGAGAATAAAATATGTACGGGAGAAGAGGCCGGCCGGTGCAGAGGCTGTCTGGAGCGACGCGTTAATAATGCAGGATATAAGCTTGTAACCTCTATAGGTAATTATATATAATAACATGGGGGTGATATTTTGATAATATATTTCAGTGGAACAGGAAATAGCGAATACTGTGCGGAATACATTAATGATCAGCTCGGTTACCGGCAGGAAGGTGAGATAGTAAATTCCTTTGATTATATCAAGTCAAACAGGAACGGAAAGTTCACTTCAGAGGAACCATGGATTTTCGTGGCACCAACCTACTGCTGGCAGCTTCCTCATATTTTTGAAGACTTTATAAGAGAGTCTTCATTTGAAGGAAGTAAAGAAGCGTATTTTGTAATGACCTGTGGAAGCGATATAGGCAATGCTAGGGGCAGCCTTGAAGGACTTTGCCGGGAAAAAGGCTTCAGATATATGGGTGTGGCGGAAATCATTATGCCGGAAAACTACATTGCCATGTTCAGTGTACCGGACAGGGAAGAGGCTGCAGAGATTGTCAGTGCAGCTTCAGGCCCGCTGAAAACAGTTGTCAGACAGATTAAAAATGGTGAAAGTATAGAGAATACTAAGGTAAATCTTATAGACAAAATTAAGACGGGACCGTTAAATCCGGTTTTCTACAAACTCTTTGTAAAAGCGAAGGCTTTTTATACTACAGAGAAGTGTATCGGATGCAGCAAATGTGCAGACCTGTGTCCTACGAATAATATCGTGATGACGGAAGGAAGGCCTGTATGGGGAGATAAGTGCACCCATTGCATGGCATGCATATGCAGATGCCCTGAAGAAGCCATAGAATACGGCAGAAAAAGTCTGGGAAAACCACGCTATAAATGCATAAAGTATGAAAAAAGTGACAGAACGTAAAAGAGCAGCCTATCTGAGTTAAGGTCTCAGGCAGGCTGCTTCTTCTCTATTTCCACTTAAAAATAATAATGCCCGCAATGGCAACTGCCATTCCAATAGCTTTACGCCATTCCCAGGGCTGGTGTTCCACTCCAAACAGGCCGAAGAGCTCAATAAGATAGGCTACCAGCAGCTGTGCCACTACAATAAGCATAGCTGCTTTTGCGGGACCCAGCATATCCATGCTTTTGATTACTGTGTATGTGATGAATGCCCCAATAGCACCGCCCAGAAGCAAATACCTTGGATGCACCTGAAAAACCTTTAGAAAAGAACTTTTGTCTGCAATGAGCCATGCTGTGATGCAGACCAGAAATGCCGTAAACTGTACAAACGCACTGGCTGTCCACATGCTGGAGGCTTTTGTCACCTGAGTGTTAAATACACCCTGTATGCTCATCAGAGCTCCTGATATTAAAGCAATCAGAAATCCAAACACAAAATACCACCTTCCTTCGCAGCTTATTTTACTGCATGATAATATTCTGCCCCCGGGACGGGATATCTATGCTTTTGAATGAGGTAATGTGTGAAATAATATTGAAATAGCACATAGAAATCTTTACAATAGATATAAATGATGTGGAGATTTATTATCAGTAGCGTTAAGCAGGGGGTTGCCATGAAGCGAAAAGTGTTAACAGTGAGTGATTACAGACAATGGTATGATCATCATCTTTGCAAAGATTTTCCGGTTAATGAAATTAAGCCGCTGGAAGACATCATCAGTTTAAATGAGAATGGAAAATATGATGTAATCGTCTATGAAGAGGATGATACTGTTATCGGTTATGCGACAATATGGAAGCATGAGGGGAACTCTGCATATCTTCTGGATTACCTGGGTGTACCGGATTACATGCGTAACAGGGGAATTGGAAAAGATATACTAAAGAGAATAAAGGCAGATGTATCTGAAGTAGATGGAAATCCGGATATCTGCATTATTTTAGAATCAGAGACGCCCTTTGAAAACGATGAATCGGATGAAAATATGCTGCGAAAAAGAAGAATTCATTTTTATGAGCGTAATGGCTGGGTAAAAATGTATGAAATGGCCACATGCGGAATGAGGTTTAATGCTATGTCTTTTGAAAGTGTACCTGAAAATCTTGACTTAATCATGAAGGAGCATAAGAAAATATATGGACAGCAGCGCACAGATGTGATTGTTCCTTTGCCAGAGGGAGAAACTCCCCCATTACCGTACTGGATGAAATGACGGAGGCTATAGGTAAACCATGAGCAATTTTTTTATACAGGCAATTGGGTTGATTGGAACGGCACTGTTTTTCTTATCATTCCAGTGCAAAAGTAATAAAAATCTTTTTAGAGTACAGTTTTTATCTTATCTGTTTTACACCGTTCACCTGATTTTACTAGGGGCGATAACAGGCGGAATAAGCTACATAATTAATACATTCAGATCATTTTGCCTTGGCAGCAAGATAGAATTTGCACGAAGTAAAATGATGTGTGTCATTATCTGCATAATGCAGCTGGCAGCCCTTGCTGTAACGTGGTCCGGGTGGATATCACTTCTCCCGGTTGCAGCAAACATTGCATCTACAATAGGTGGATACACACATAATGCGCGAAAAATACGAATTGTTGGAATGTTTGTAAATTCTCCGTTATGGATTATATACAATGTAATCGTCGGCTCGTGGGCAGGAATTCTGGACGAAGTTGTCAGCGAAATATCTATGATTATATCCATCATACGCTATGGATGGAAGAATCTTGATAAGGTAAGTGAATAACCTTATCCCGGTGTGCTGATGCCATGGGAATAGTATCATTCATATCTATTGTAATACGGACAATAATAAAGGAGAACAACCGATGAAAATTGATATCACACTAAAAATCACACCGAAAATGGTAACAGATGCGCAGGGAAATGAGAAAAAGGCATTGGTCGGCCATCTGGGAACCCACTTCGATGTTATGAATAAGGAATTTCCTCTCCAATACACCGAGAGAAAGGGAATCATATTTGACGTCAGAGGGGTAAAGGACAGAGACATTGACATTGCTGACATTGAAATAGATAGGGTTTTGCCAGATATGTTTGTTGCCTTCTATTCCGGATTCATTGAAGAGGAGGAATATGGCAGTCAGAGATACTTCAGAGAACATCCGCAGCTTTCTGTAGAACTCCTTGATGCTCTTCTGGAAAAGAGGGTATCAATAATCGGTGTTGATTTTGCCGGTGTAAGAAGGGGAAAGGAACACACCCCTATGGATCAGTACTGTGCCGACAGGGACGTATTCGTCATAGAGAATCTGTGTAATCTGGGGGCAGTTGCGTCTGAAGGGGCTCAGTTCATGGCACACATTTACCCGATGAACTACGCCGAAATGACAGGTCTGCCGTGCAGAGTAGTGGCAGAAACGGAGGCCTAATATGAAAGAGAAAATAAGAGAACTGGTCATTAAAGCCGGTGCAGATGTGTGCGGCTTTGCCAGCATAGATAGATTTGACAGTGTGGAGGCAGGATTTGGGCCGCTGGATATCTGGCCGGACTGCAGGACTGTAATCTGCCTGGGTGTGGCACTTCCAAAAGGATTGTACTGCGTGCCTTCGAGAATGATTTACGCAAGATACAATGAGCTGGTGTGTGATATGTCCGACAATGTGGCACTGCGAAGCGTGAAAGAAATAGAAAAGCTTGGCATAACCGCTGTTCCTCTTCCCAGCGATGGTCCTTATGATTACTGGGATGCAGAAAAGAAGAAAGGAAAGGGCCTGGTGTCAATAAAAGAAATGGCTGTAGAATGTGGCTTGGGCTCCATTGGCAAAAACACTATGCTGATTAACCCGAAGTTTGGCAACAGGCTGAACATAGGGGTAATTTTCATAGATTATGAACTTGAATCTGACCCATATGCAGAGGATATCTGCATTCCGGGATGTACCAGATGTATCGAAAACTGTCCGGGACACGCAATTGGTGAAAACGGAAGGGTAAACCAGTTGCTTTGCAGAGAGCAGACATATCACCAGACTGAAAGAGGCTTCAGTGTTGTAGACTGTAATCGATGCCGTACAATGTGTCCCGTTAGATTCGGGGCAGGGTCACATAAATAAAATGTCACTTAATCTTCTTTCCAACGCTGCTGCTTACAGAACAATCTGGTGTCTTACAGAAGGTGAGAGTCTGACAACCGTGGACAACAGTGAAGGAGAACCACAACTGCTGATCTGGCCTGTTAAGGAATGGGCAGAGGCAGTTTCCGAGAGAATCTATCCGGGTCATGAGGCTGTAAGTGTGAATATCTTTGAGTTTCTGTATGAAATTCTTCCGTGCTTTGAGGAGCAGTTTAATTGCGAAGGGCGAAGTGCCGTTGCTTCTGCAAGTCTGGAGGAAGAAACCGGTGAGGATTATGTCCTTGATTCTCTCACTCTGCAAACTGAGGGATTCATGTGTGACTTTTTTGAAGAGCTGGAAAGATATTGAGCTTGTTCCTGATATACTCGCCCACATCGTCTTTCTGAATATTCAGCACATGGGAAAACTCATCTTCCACCAGCACCTCGGCTGCTTTTAACACATTGCTGTCGGAGACTGCAAGGTTCTTATTCTTATGCAGAAGCTCGCTTCTCTTTAAATAAATGCAGCGTATCATTAGAAGTAATTCTCTGGTATGACCATTTGCCAGTGTTTCATTAAAAATTTCAGCTCGTCTACGTCTGTCATTTTCCCATTCCGGGATCTGATCTGCTATTCCCATAAGCAGATCGTCTATTTCTTTTTTTGTAAGAAGTGGACGTATTTTCGCAATCAGTTTTTTATTATCCAAAGGTAAATAAATCGCAGACTCCTTGTTTTTTAAAGGATGCAGAATGCAATACATTTTTCCTGTGTCGCCGGAATAAAAACTTATCTCTTTAATATCTTCTATAAGACAAATTCCACTCGCTCCATAGATAACATGCTGTCCTTTTCTTATTTCACTTTTCTGCATTTTACATCATCTCCTCTAATAAAAAAACACATGGGCTGCAAACAAGATAATAATCTGAAAGATACGAACTCTGTTCCGTAATCAGATTTACGTGCTCTTGTGCACCACATGTGTCGTTTCCGTCTGTATTTTCTAAATATATTGTAACATAAACTGCAGAGTTTCGCTAATGATTAATTTTTGTTTCAGCCGTTTCAGTATCTTTTGAAACAGGCGGAAGCTTTAATAAATACGACCAGACCAAAAGCAATGCAGATGAACATGAGGCGATTAAATAAGGCGCATGATTTGCTGACAGAATCATTGGTGTAGTAAACTGTGCAAGATATAAAGCCATCGATATAAGAGGCATAACGGTAGTTGCAGCAGCACGACCTGCACTTTGACCTGCGGCTGACATTATTAAAGGAATTCCTAATCCATTAGCAAAACCAATAAAAGAAGAGCCGATAATCGCACCGGGCCATCCGCCAAGAAGCAACAATGCCAAATATCCCATTAAGAACAGCAGTGGAGCAATGTATTTTGTTCTAATACCTATATATCTCTTCACGCCGGCAAATGCCAGGCCGCCAAGAAAAGTAATCAAATCCATCCCCGCCATGATAATAGAAATATATTTCATAGAAATAATACCTTCTCGTGCAGTTTCCATGGCAAATGATGACGGATAAACAAAGAATGTGAACATCAGCAAGAACATTGCAATGACAAACGGATAGCATTTCTTAAAAGCACCTTTTTCTTTTCTGTTGTTTTGACTGCTTATTTTTTCATTTGGAAGGAACAGCAGACATAAAACAGTACACAGCAAACCCATAAGGTATACCAGAAAACTTGCTCTCCAGCTGATTTCCGCAAGTAATCCTGAAACCAGTGTAGCAATCACTCCACCCATCTGATTCATTGCTGATGAATAACCCATGAGCTTGTCCTGCTTATCCTTCGGATAATAGTATGATAACAATCCTGTGGACATAGGCATGATTATTCCGACACCTGCACCTACAATAGCTCGAAAAAATAAAACAATCCAGATATTATCAAACAATCCAGCCGCACAGCCTCCCACGACATATATTATCAAGCCGGCTAACATAAGCTCTTTTGCTCTGAATAACTCACAGAGCCTAGGGAACACCATATTTGTGAGAAAAATAAACAGTGCAGGGATGCTGATGATCATTTGTACCAATGACTGGGGAGTATCATAAAAGTAATCCTGTATTACCTTCAGTGCGGGGGCCACTGCTGCTCCTGCCATTACAGTCAGCAGTGAGAAGGATAATATTGTGACAGTCAAATTAATGGGTAAATCTTTATTCTCTTTCATATATAACCTCTTTCTATTAATATTCATTACACTGTGTTGTTACAGTTAATTACAAACCGTTCACAATGCATGCAAAAAAAAGAAAAGCGCAAGTCCGTTTGGACTTACGCTTTCGCTACTCAACATATTTAGTCTATCATTTATTTTTCAAAAAAGTCAACTGTTTTTGTAAAATTATATGCCCCAGTACAGCCTCAGGACTCCAATAATCAGCAGGTGAACAGGATAGAACCAGTAGTTCAGCATTTTATGCTGTCTTCCGCGCTGTCCGTTGTATGTAAGGAGCAGACCGAATCCCAGAAGCGCCCATGGCTCAGTATATATGGAAGCGTATCCGAAAAGTACTGCAAGGGGACGTTTATCACGGAACAGATAGAAGAAATAAGCAATTAAAATAGCATGATGTTCATAGTCAAGAGCAAGATACATTGAAATGGTGCATGATATCAGAACAACAGACAGAGATGCTGCAAACCACAGTGCAGCCTTACGGTTCTTCATTTTTTCTTTCAGAATATCTATAATCCAGATGGTCACAAGCACCAGTGCAAGAGTGAACATGACGTTATTCCAGTTCATATTAAAGAAGCTTGCCGTAGTGGCCATGTCAAAAGGCACTTCTGAAATAACTCCAAAAAGTAATAGACTAAACAGATATTTTTTTCTGCTGCGCGTATGAAAATAACCCTCCACAATAAAGAAACAGAAAATTGGAAATGCAATTCTCCCGATAATATCAAAAAAATTGCTGACAGTTGCAAGAGTATCATCGGCAGAAACAAGCTGAGGATATATCAGGCTTTTATTAATGTGATCGACAAGCATGGAAATAATGGCAATATACTTCAGCCACGCTCCTGACAGAAACTGAATTCTGTCGCACCCGTTGATTATTCTATTCCTCATATTAATATCCTTTCTAATCTCTAATCTCTTATTATCCCAAATAAGTCTATCGGTATCTCATTATATAGTATAGGTCAGTAAAAGTAAAGCTCCTGAATAATTCAAATCAGAATAAAGAAAGACCCACCTGAGGATAACACACTTCAGGCGGGCCTTCCTTTTTTCTGATTAATTTTTTTGGAGTTATGCTCTATGGAGACGCAATACCAAAGAGCCTTATATAATATTAAGGAGTGTAACTTTTTACTGCGGTGGAAGTAAAAATACTAACATCTGAGCTGTAGTAGTGCCGATGTTTGTTACGGATTTTGCACTGCCTGCAGCGATATGCACGCTGTCACCAGCGTTCAGCACTGGTTCTGCTTCGTCTACACCCTTGAACAGAAGTGTTCCTTCAAGTACGTAGCAAACTGATTCCAGTGGAGCCGGACCGAAATCTGTACCGCCGCCGTTTGGCAAGAAGTGTGATAAACCTGTTACCAGCTTTCCTCCATCAACGTCCTGTGGATCATGAAGTCTGCATAATTTGCATTCCTTATGTCCCGGTGCTTCATAAGTGTAGTATTCATCTTTTTTGTAATTTTGTAACCTGCCATGTTATTGGTCCTCCATTTGTCATGTCTTTTTTTCTGTTTGCACGTTCATCCTACATCAAAGCTCGCTAAAAGGGAAATTCCGATAATAACGCATGGTTATACAAAATCGTAATATACAAATCATTATGCATTGTTGGTATAGGTCTACGAGCTTGCAGGTCTTCTAATGCATGCATAACACCTTGAAGCTGCACATGGCGTGGGACCACACACAATCAGTGTACCTAAAGTTCGTGCCGCTGATGACATCGACCCTGATGAGTTCGACGGCGGCGTTGACGGCGGAATCAGTGACGATCTGTTTGCCAAGATTATCGCAATTATCAGAATCGCTGTTCCGTATACAGGAATGATTATGTCCACAAGAGAAAACCAGCAGATACTGAACTGCTGTCATCCAAATGCATTAATGACGCTGAAGGAATATCTGGTTGACTATGCAAGTGAAGAGACAAGAGCGGCCGGAGAAGCTTTGATAGAGAAGGAACTTGGAAATATACCTAAGGAAAAAGTACGC
>JAQYNQ010000014.1 GCA_028727785.1 Eubacteriaceae bacterium
CTGATGGCATTTGGTGTTGCCGGATTCTCAGTAGCTGCTGACTCATTATCAGCTATCAAGTACGCTAAGGTATATCCAATCAAGGATGAAAACGGTGTAATCGTTGACTTCAGAACTGAAGGAGAATTCCCTAAGTACGGAAACGACGATGACAGAGTTGACCAGATTGCAGTTAAAATCAGTGAGAAATCAATTGCTGAATTAAGAAAGCAGCCTGCTTACAGAAACGCTGTAACTACATTATCAGTTCTTACAATTACATCAAACGTAATGTATGGTAAGAAGACAGGTAACACTCCTGACGGAAGAAGAGCAGGAACTCCATTTGCACCGGGAGCTAACCCAATGCACTGCAGAGATAACACTGGAGCTGTTGCATCACTTAACTCCGTTGCAAAAATTGACTGGGATACTTGCCAGGATGGTATTTCAAATACATTCAGCATCACTCCTGAATCTCTTGGTAAAGAAAGAGAAGAAAGAAAAGATACACTGGTTAAGCTGTTAACAGGTTACTTCGGACAGGGTGCTCATCACCTGAACGTAAACGTTCTGAACAGATCAGTTCTTGAAGACGCATACGAAAACCCTGATAAGTATCCAAGCTTAACAATCAGAGTATCCGGCTATGCTGTAAGATTTAATGCTCTGTCAAAGGCTCACCAGAGAGAAGTTATCGACAGAACATTCCACGAAGGACTATAATATAAATAAACAAAGGATTAAGCTATGAAAACAGGAAGACTGCATTCAATTGAAACCTTTGGTGCTGTTGACGGCCCGGGTATCAGAACTGTGTTCTTTCTGCAGGGCTGTCCCGCAAGATGCCAGTACTGTCACAACCCGGACTCATGGTTAACTGACGGCGGAAGAGATGTAGAAATTGATGAAATCGTTTCTCGCGCCAAAAGAGGCATACCATATTACGGCAGCGACGGAGGTGTTACATTCTCCGGAGGCGAACCTCTTATGCAGGGTGAGTTTCTGCTGGAAGCTATCAAAGCTTTAAAAGCGGAAGGTATCGGCAGCATAATTGACACAAGCGGTACTTATTTAGATGAATATTCCGAAGCAGCTATTGCTGCTTCGGATATGCTTCTTTTAGACATAAAGCATGTGGATCCGGAACAGTTTGAAATACTGACAGGAAGGGAACAGTCGACTTTGATGGTTTTGATAGATATGATAAACAGGCTGGAAAAACCGGTGTGGGTGAGACAGGTAATTCTCCCCGGGTACAACGACACGCCGGAATACATTGAGGCTCTTAATGAGTTCATCAGTCGCATCAGGACTATTGACAAGGTTGAACTCCTCGGCTATCATAATATGGCGGAGTCCAAGTATGAAAAACTTGGAATCAAGTACAGATTGGCGGGGATGAAACCTATGAATGCAGAAAGACTAAAGGAACTTAATAAAGGTATAAGATATGAAAGAAAGTAAGGCAAAAGGAATTGGATATGTTGTCGCTTCGGCAGCATTCTTTGGAATTATGCCTTCTTTTGTTGTTACGGCAAATATAGGGGGCGCAAATTCAATATCGGTGATTTTTTACCGTTTTCTGCTGTCGCTGCCGGTACTTCTGCTGTATCTGGGGGTAAAGAAAATTGACCTGCGAATAACGGGACGCGAATTTATTCAGATTGTTCTTGCTACTGTCTTTGGTCTGGGGGGAACATCGATTCTGCTGTTCTCGTCCTATGAATATATTCCGTCGGGGATGGCAACAACCATACATTATATATATCCGGTTCTGATAATCATCGCCAACGTGTTTTTTCTCAAAGCGAAGATGAACCGGACCAAGCTAGCCTGTGCGGTGCTGTGCCTTCTTGCCATGGCGCTTTTCAATCAGGGCTCAGTGGGCTTCAGTGTTGTGGGAATTCTGCTGGCCTTCGGTTCAGGGGTGACTTACTGCTTCTACAGCATTTATTACGAACAAAGCAGTTTAAGGTACATGAACGGTCTGAAATTTCTGTTTTACGCTAATTTGCTGACTGCCGTTATGACTTTCTTCATGGCTGCGGGAACACACAGCCTGTCTACTGATATTACTCCTGTAGCATGGGCATGCATTGTTGTGGTTGCAATAGGAACTACCTTTGTGGGTAACTTCCTGTATCAGCAGGGGGTTCTGGTTATCGGAGCTCAGAGCGCAAGTATAATAAGCACTCTGGAACCCATTGTAAGTATTATTGTGGGAGCTATATTGTTCAGGGAGAGAATAGGCATAACAGGTATAATCGGAGCTGTGCTTATTATTACAGCAGCAATAGTGGTGACACGTATCGAGTCGAAGGAATAGTTAATCAGGCAGAAACCGGCCGGAATCTTCAGACTTAGCGGTAAATCATTGAGCCTTCATGTCTTTGAGGAAACTGATGGAGCATGGAAAATGTGCCGGATGGAGCATCGGATAAGCACCGGGTGGAATATTGGATGAGCATAGAATGGAGCACCGGGTGGAGTATCGGATGAGCATAGAATGGAGCACCGGGAAACCGGTGTCGGATTCATCGGAAAAATTGAAAAAAGTTGTTGACATACGGTCTGTTATGCGATATACTAAATAAGCTGTCGCGGTGATACCGCACGGCAAAGTGATAAGGAAACTGCTTATCATAAAGAACCAAGAAAACTTCATAGTGTGGAAATTTAGTCAACCAAAAAACAAAAGGTAAGAACGATTGATATAATCAAGAGGTTCTACGACAATTTCTAAAACAGACAATAATTTCGAAAAGAAATTTGCGAAACGCAAAGCGTTTGAATCTGAAAAGGAAAACTTTTAAAGATAATAAATCCTT
>JAQYNQ010000015.1 GCA_028727785.1 Eubacteriaceae bacterium
TCAGGATGCCTTAACTGTGGCATACTCTAATCTCAACAACGCAACGGACCCAGATCTTATTGACTGCTATATCTATCAGCTGAATTCTGTACAGAAAAGATATAAATATCTGCTAAATCAGGCCCGTGAATATGAATCTGATGTAAGATAATAATGTGTATGTGTATGTTGTGAATATATATTATCACTATATTTATACTATGTCAATACTTTTTAAACCTAAAATCTATATATAAAAGTGCAAATAATATATATATTTACACCCTTAAAGGTGCAAATAACTATTCAAATTACTTGTAAATTGGTGCAAGTTATACTATGATATATTCATAAAATGCACGGAGGATTAGATATGGAACGAATCGCATTGCAAAAGCTGATAGATTGGGACAAAGACAAACGTAAGAAACCATTGATTGTCTGGGGTGCAAGGCAGGTTGGAAAAACCTATCTTGTCAAAGAAATTTTTGCAGAAACGTATTATAAAAACAACTATATTTACATCGACTGTAAAAAAGAAGATGAAATCCGTGAGTTTTGTTCCGAAACCGCAAATGCAGAAAAAATCATTGAATATATCTCATTGCGTAAAGGGAAACAGATAAACGAAAAAACGCTGTTGATTTTTGACGAGGTGCAGGAATGTCCTAACATCATTTCGTCGCTCAAATATTTTTGTCAGGATTATAGAGAAATTTCCGTTATTGCAACTGGTTCCATGGTGCGTATTAAACTTCAAAGAGAAACACATAAAAGAGGTTCAAATGAAAATGACAAGTTTCTTTTTCCGGTAGGAAAAATTAATCAGATTACGGTTTATTCCATGACCTTTGATGAATTTCTTATGAACAGTAATAAGATACTCTATAATGCCATAAAAAAAGCTTATGAGGATAAACAACCATTGGATAGCCAGATTCACGAGCTGGCATTGGAGCAAGTATATAAATATTTGCTTATAGGCGGTATGCCTGAAGCAGTGGAAGCCTATATTGAAGATAACAATCTTCTTGAATCAAGAGAAATTCTCAAAGTTTTATACGATAATTACCTTGCTGATATGGAACTGTATCAGGCTAGTCAGGAAGCAGTACTTCGTTCTCGTGTACTGTTCCAGAATATTTACAGAGAGTTAAACAAAGAGTCAAAGAACTTTTCTCCTGGACTCATTGAAGAAAAAAGTAAAACAAGAGATTTTGCAACATCTATTCAGTGGCTCACAATGGCGCACATTGTTAATCAGTCTTTCCAATTAAAAGAACATATCACAATGCCGCTTATCCCAGATAGCGAAAGCAATTTCCGTTTATTCCTCGGCGATATAGGTATGTTCTCGTACCAGAGCGGTATAAATGCCGCATCCTTTATATCAAGTGAAAGAGAGAATACCTTATCAGGCATTTTCTTTGAAAACTTTGTCGCTAACGAATTGATTGCAAAAGAACATAAACTCTTCTATTGGCGTGGTAAATCCTCCGCCGAACTTGAATTTATCATTGAGTCAGATAATAAACTCTACCCCATTGATGTAAAAAAAGGCAGAGGTACACTTAATTCTCTTGAAAAATTCTCGAACCATAACAAGTTTGAATATGCTATTAAAGTTTCAAAAAACAATTATGGTTATAACCCTGAACAAAAACTACTCACTGTACCATTTTACTTTATTCCATTTGTATCCAAAGATCTTGCAGACGGAACAATGACTACAATAACCTCCGGTCACCAATCATGACCAGAGGTTATTTCTCATAGGGGGAGATATACATCCCCTGTCTTATTACATTCAATACTACTTAATTTTATATATTACTCTGCCTCTGTCTCAGAAGTTTCAGCAACTGCCTCTTCCTCTGATTCTGCGATTACTGCCTCTGCATTAACCTCAGCCTCTAAAGCCTCTTCCTCACTAATCTCTGCTGCCTTTTCTGCACCAGATGTCTTCTCAGATGTGAGAAACATATAGATTACAGCTGCCAGTAAAGCACCTGCAAGTGGTCCAACGATAAACACCCATACCTGAACAAGTGGAGTGATATCACCTGTAACAGCCCTAACAATGGCTGGTCCAAAGCTTCTTGCAGGGTTTACACTTGTTCCTGTGAAAGGAATACCAAAGAGATGAACAGCTGTAAGTGCAACACCTATTACAAGACCTGCAACAGAACTGTATTCCTTCTTGGCAGTAACACCTAAAACAGCAATTACAAATACAAATGAAAGAATAATCTCAACAATCAATGCTCCCCACATGTTAATCTGTAAGAATCCACCATTTTCTCCAAAACCGTTAGTTCCAAGACTTGTAAGGCTGTAACCATACTGTTCATATGATGAAACAACCTGTGCATTAAAGGATTTG
>JAQYNQ010000016.1 GCA_028727785.1 Eubacteriaceae bacterium
TGATTCTTGGAGGTCTTGACTTTACAGGTATTTCAATCAAAGTCAAAGAGACTGAATTTATGATCGGAAACTTTATCCAGGCTATCATCATGTTCCTGCTGACAGCATTGGTGATCTTTTCAGTCATGAAAGTATTCAACAGCTTCAAGAGGAAGGAAGAAGAAGTTGTTGAGGAAGCTCCTGCACCAGAGATTCCACAGGATATTCAGCTACTTACAGAAATCAGAGATCTTCTAAAAGATAACAAATAACTTAAGGGGGAAGAAGATGGATTTTTTTATTAAAAACTGGAAAGGAATGACACTATGCCTTGCCATTGCTATTCCATCATGGTTCCTGGGCAAAGCTTTTCCTATTATCGGTGGTCCTGTTATTTCTATCCTTCTGGGAATGATTATAACCTTGTTTATTAAAGATAAGTCAAGCTTTGAAACAGGAATTAAATTCACATCCAAGAAAATTCTGCAGTGGGCAGTTATTCTTCTTGGATTCGGTTTAAACCTGAATGTAATACTTCAGACAGGTAAGCAGTCGCTTCCTATTATAGTATGTACAATTGCTACATCACTTATTATTGCGTATTTCCTGCATAAAACAATGAAGATTCCGGGAAATATTTCCACTCTGGTAGGTGTAGGTTCTTCAATTTGCGGAGGATCAGCCATCGCTGCTACTGCTCCGGTAATCGATGCAGATGATGAAGAAGTTGCTCAGGCTATCTCAATTATCTTCTTCTTCAATGTACTCGCTGCAATCGTGTTTCCTGCATTTGGTAACGCAATCGGAATGGATACCACATCCGGAGAAGGTTTTGGCATCTTCGCAGGAACAGCAGTAAATGATACATCATCGGTTACTGCATGTGCATCTACATGGGACAGCATGTTCAATCTTGGCTCAGCAACACTTGATAAAGCAGTAACAGTAAAACTGACAAGAACACTTGCAATTATTCCGATCACTCTTGTTCTTGCTTTCGTGCGCACGAGAAAGAGTGGAGCAGATGGCAAAAAAGTCAGCATGAAAGCTATTTTCCCATTTTTCATTCTTTACTTTATCGCTGCTTCCATTATCACAACTGTTGCCACAGGCATGGGTGCAGACCCTGCTCTGTTTGCACCTATTAAAGATCTTTCTAAATTCTTTATCATCTGGTCAATGGCAGCTATCGGTCTGAATACAAACATTGTAAAGCTGATAAAAACAGGGGGTAAACCTCTAATCATGGGGCTTTGCTGCTGGATAGGAATTACTGGCGTAAGCCTGGCACTGCAGCATGTTCTGGAAATCTGGTAAACCGCAATTAAGGTCATCTCAAAGGCACATCACCTACGAGATGACCTTTTCTTCTTACAGTTGCTTATCAGGCAATTGTCACTTTTCCAAAGCTGCCTCTGCTGTATCGATATACTGTGTCAGACAAAACGTCACAGTTCTCAAGTACATTCTCATTACATTCTTTCAAAAGTGCTTCAAGCTCCTCAGCCCTTCTGCTGCCTGCAGGCAAAGCCAGCATTTCGTGTATAGAAGATGGAATAAGATACAGATCATCCTGGAATTCATCGGCAATTTTCTCCAGCAAATTCTCATACAAAACAGCACCTGCTCCCAATGACTGATGGCAGTTTGTAATAATCTTGAATTCATCTGCCATTTCCATTACTACACCCGGCAGAATACAAGGTGAGTTCATCATAGCCAGCTCGAACAGCTCACATTCGCACCAGTTTCTCATGGATGCGATTTCATTATTAATAACCGTGCTGTAAAAACCTCCATCCGGTGTATTAACAACAGCTCTGTAGATTATAGTAAGGTTCAGCCAGCTTCGATGTGGCACATTTTTTATCAGATTGCTGTTTTTCTCCGTATTAACAAGCTGAAAAACGATATTATCTTTGCTCAAAGCGTTATCCATCTTCTCTGAAAAGGTTTTCCCCATTTCAAGTGCTTTGGTGTAGTATTCAACTGCCATTTTCATGGTGTCCTCAAAGCTGAGCCCCTTTATATATGCATTATACAAGTCATCCACATAAATGTTCGGTACAACAGCCATCTCTTCTTTCGGTCGTATGTGAAAACACTCTTTTGTATGATTGACCTTATTAATTCGCTCTAGTTTGATAATGTAGTCAGCATACTTTTTGGGCATATATCCCATAATCTCTTCCAAAGCTCTATCTCTAAACTCGTAATAATTCATTTTCTAACTCCATAATAATCAACAAAAAGAGAGATCGCCAATTTTTCGCAATCTCTCAAATATACATTTACTTCCTGCCATTACCTGTCATCGAGGCACAGCTTAAACCAACATCAAATTAATAAAAAGCAGTCTATGCAAGGAGCTGCAAATTTTGGGCAACGCCATAAAGGAACCTCTGCTTCCAGTACTTCCACATTTTATTCGGGAAGTCTCGCCCGGAGGTCTGCATTATAATATTGCTCAAAATCAGACCACGAAATGATTCAGGAACAACTTCCAGAGCATTTCTGATTGCAGATACTCTGCTTTCCAGCAAAACCTTTTCAACAGCATACTTTTCTGTAGGCCTGCTTATTCCGGCTGAACCCCCTCCGTCCATAACAATGCTGTGACTATGAACAGATAAATCTCGCTCTTCTTCCAGCTCTGCCAAACGGTTTTCCATTCTCACCAGATCACGCACAGCCCAAATAGTCTGGTAGTACACTGCATCCGGCATTACATATTCAGCAAATCTTGTTTGCTGCCATTCTCTAGACATCACTCCTCCTTTCTGAAACCTCTACAGATACTTTATCACAGTTTACGTGTAAAGTCTATACATTATTTACATTTATTTCCTTTTATTACTTTTAAAAAAAAGAGCGGGCTCATGTTTCTGAGCTCGCCCTCTCATAAATCAATTATTCTTCTGCAAGAACTGCAATCAGTTCTCCTGCCTTTACCTGCTGACCTTCAGAAGCCACGATTTCCTTAACAACACCATCACTTGTAGCGATGATATTCGTTTCCATCTTCATAGCCTCAATAACAGCAATCGGCTGCTTATCTGTTACCTTTTCGCCTTCCTTAACCAGTACTTTTACAATTGTACCAGGAATGTTTGCTCCAATTTCCATTGGATTTTCTTCATCAGCAAAGCGAACAGTAGCACCTGCTGATGCTACAGTCTGAGCCTTTTCATCCTTGATTCTTACAACTCTTCTGTTGCCGTTTACTTCGAATACAAGGTCTCTGTAGCCTTCCTTGTCAACCGCTCTGATTTCATGAAGCTTGATAACAAGAATCTTACCTTCTTCAAGTTTAACTTCGCAAGTTTCGCCCTCTTCCAAACCGTGGAAAAAGATATCGGAACCCATGTATCTGAAGTTTCCGTCTTTCTTGATGCTAGTCAGGTAGTCTTCATATACCTTTGGATAAATAGCATAGCTCAAAACTTCCTGAGGTGTTCCTTCAAGTCCGAAGTGCTTCTGTAATCCTGTTCTGATGTAATCAAAATCTTCAGGAGGAAGCAGTTCACCAGGTCTGCAGGTAATTGGTTCTTTATCCTTTAATACCAGTTTCTGCAGATCCTTAGGGAATCCACCTTCCGGCTGACCCATCATACCTTCAAAGTATGAAACGATTGAGTCTGGGAAGTCAATGCCCTGACCCTTTTCAAGAATGTTTTCTGGAGTCAGATCATTCTGAACCATAAAGATAGCCATGTCGCCTACTGCCTTTGATGAAGGTGTTACCTTTACAATGTCACCCAGCATCTGGTTAACAGCTTTGTACATATCCTTAACTTCTTCAAACTTGTGTCCAAGACCGAAGCTTTCTACCTGTGGCTTCAGGTTGGAGTACTGTCCACCAGGAATTTCATACTTATAGATTTCTGCAGTTGAAGTTACAAGTTCTGATTCGAATTTCTTGTATACAGGTCTTACATCCTTCCAGTATTCAGAAATCTTCTGGATACCGTCAAGTTCGATGCCTGTGTCTCTTCTTGATTTTTCTACAGCAGCAACTACAGAATTCAGACCTGGCTGTGAAGTCAGTGCGGACATACTGTTGAATGCTGCGTCTACGATATCTACGTCAGCCTGTGCTGCCATCAGAATTGTGGCAATTCCGTTTCCGCTTGTATCGTGAGTATGTAAGTGAATCGGAATTCCGATTTCTTCTTTCAGTGCTCTTACAAGCTTACGTGCAGCCATTGGCTTCAACAGACCTGACATATCCTTGATACCCAGAATATGAGCACCTCTCTTTTCAAGTTCCTTAGCCATTCTTACATAGTAGTCAAGGTTGTACTTAGTTCTTGAGTCGTCCAGAATATCACCTGTGTAACAGATACATGCTTCAGCAACCTTACCCTGGTTAAGAGTTTCATCAAGAGCAACTTCCATACCCTGAATCCAGTTCAGTGAGTCAAAGATACGGAATACGTCAATTCCTGCCTTGGCTGATTCTTTAACAAATTCTCTGATGACATTATCCGGATAGTTCTTGTAACCTACAGCGTTTGCACCTCTTATCAGCATCTGGAACATAACGTTAGGAATCTTCTCTCTCAGAGTTTCAAGTCTTTCCCATGGTGATTCCTTCAGGAACCTGTATGAAGTGTCAAAAGTGGCTCCGCCCCACATTTCCAGCGAGAAGAAGTCTTTTCCGTATAAAGCAACTGCAGGCGCAATTTTTTCCATGTCTACAGTTCTTACTCTTGTAGCCATCAGTGACTGCTGAGCGTCTCTCATTGTTGTATCTGTAATCAGCAGTCTGTCCTGTGCCAGAGCCCAGTCAGCAACAGCCTTAGGGCCTTTCATATCAAGTAACTGCTTGGTTCCTGACAATGTGTTAATCTCTGTTCTTGGAATCTTAGGGAATACCGGTACGTTGAACTGTGGTTTTTCTCCGCCTGTTTCGTTAACAACCTTATTTCCGATGTATGACAGTACCTTAAGTTCTTTGTCGTCTGCCATTCTGATGTTCAGCAGTTCAGGGTTTGATTCAATAAAACCTGTATCACAGTCCCCCTTAATGAATGTCGGATGGTTAAGAACGTTCAGCATGAATCCGATGTTAGTCTTAACACCTTTAATCTTAGTTTCTCTAAGTGCTCTGATGGCCTTTCTTGCAGCACCTTCAAATGTATATGCAGATGCAGTCATTTTAACAAGCAGACTATCATAGTAAGGGGAAATTACAGCACCTGTAAAGCCGTTTCCACCATCAAGTCTGATTCCGTATCCAGATGCACTTCTGTAATCCTCGATTGTTCCTGTGTCAGGAGCAAAACCGTTTGCCGGGTCCTCAGTAGTGATTCTGCACTGAATCGCATATCCTCTTGTCTGAATATCTTTCTGACTCATGATGCTGATTTCTTCTGAATCAAGAGCATAGCCTTCTGCAATCAGAATCTGTGTCTGAACAATATCGATTCCTGTAACGACTTCTGTTACAGTATGTTCTACCTGAATTCTTGGGTTCATTTCGATAAAGAAATGATTTCCATCTTTATCCAGCAGGAACTCAACAGTACCGGCACTTCTGTAGTTTACAGAACGTGCAATCTTCAGAGCGTCCTCACAGATTGCGTTTCTCTGTTCAGGTGTCAGGCAAAGTGAAGGAGTGAATTCAATAACCTTCTGATGTCTTCTCTGAATTGAGCAGTCTCTTTCCCAAAGATGAACTACATTACCATATTTGTCACCCAGAACCTGAACTTCAATATGTTTAGGCTTTTCCAGGTATTTTTCAATAAAGATATCATCGATGCCGAACGCTTTCTTCGCTTCGCTCTTAGCACTTCTGAATTCAGGAATCAGATGTTCTTCATCGCGAACGATTCTCATTCCTCTTCCGCCGCCACCAGCTGCAGCCTTTAGCATAACAGGATATCCGCACTTTCTTGCAAATTTCTTTGCCTCTTCTTCAGATTCAATAGCTTTCTCTACGCCTGGGATTGTTGGTACTCCAACCTTAGCTGCTACCAGCTTAGACTGAATTTTGTCACCAAGACTTCCCATCATCTTATCAGTAGGTCCGATGAATTCAATGCCTGCAGCTTCACATGCTGCTGCAAATTCCTGATTTTCGGAAAGGAATCCATATCCCGGATGGATAGCGTCTACACCCTTGGACTTAGCTAATTCAATAATTTCATCGATTCCAAGGTATGCTGCTACCGGTGCTTTTCCTTTGCCTACAAGATAAGATTCGTCTGCTTTTGTTCTGAAAAGCGCATTCTTATCCTCTTCAGAGTAAATTGCTACAGTTCTTATGCCAAGTTCATGACATGCTCTGAAGATTCTAATAGCAATTTCGCCTCTGTTTGCAACTAGGACTCTTTTAAATTTCTTAATTTCCCCCATTGCTGTCTCCTCCAGTTTTTTGAAATACTACACACACAATTATTATTATCTTTATCTACCAGATCTTCTTCGTTCAATCTCTCTCAAGAGCTTCTTTCTCAGTCTGATGTCATCAGGGGTAATTTCCACAAGTTCATCATCTTCAATGAATTCCAGTGCTTCTTCCAGAGTAAACGTTCTTGGTGGTGAAAGCTTAATAGCCTCATCACTCCCTGCAGCACGCATGTTGCTAACCTTCTTTGCCTTGCAAGGGTTAACTTCCATGTCTTCACTTCTAGAGTTCATTCCAACAATCATTCCCTCGTATACCTTGGTCCCCGGATCAACAAACATCTGAACTCTCTCACCTATATTAAACAAAGCATAAGGAGTACATGTACCTTCTTCGATGGCAATTGCCACGCCGTTGTTTCTTCCATTTATTTCGCCCTTATACGGTTCGAAATCGAAGAAACGTCTTTCCATGTTCCCTTCGCCTCTGGTATCATTTATAAACTCTGACCGGTATCCAAGCAGACCTCTTGTCGGTACGTGATACTCAAGCTTGGAGTATCCGTTCTCACCTGTCATTTGAACCATTACGCCTTTGCGCAGATTCAGCTTGGATATAACAGTTCCCGCATATTCGTCAGGTACAGAAATGACAACCTCTTCAACAGGCTCCAGTTTCTGTCCGTTTTCATCTCTTCTGATAATAACTTCAGGCTTGGAAACTGCAAGTTCGTATCCTTCTCTTCTCATATTTTCAATCAGAATTGAAAGATGCAGTTCCCCACGTCCTGAAACCTTGAAGCTGTCAGTTGAATCTGTTTCCTCAACTCTCAGACCGACATTTACTTCAAGTTCTTTTTCCAGTCTTTCCTTTATATGTCTTGAAGTTACAAACTTTCCAACTTTTCCGGCAAAAGGTGATTTATTTACCATAAAATTCATTGAAAGTGTAGGCTCTTCAATTTTAATCATTTCCATAGGCTGAGGATCTGCAGGATCACAGATTGTCTCACCGATTGAAATATCAGAAATACCTGATATTACTACGATATCTCCGCATTCAGCCTCCTTTACAGGTGTTCTCTTCAAACCTCTATACACAAAGACCTGATTGATTTTTCTCTGTACCAGCTGTCCGTCTTCCTTAGCAACAACTACAGTCTGACCTTCTCTGATTGTTCCCTGCGTAATTCTTCCGATTCCCAGTCTTCCGATATAGTCATCATATCCCAGTGTGGAAACCTGCAGCTGCAGAGGTTCTTCTCTTAAGTCGGGATATGGCTTGCAATGCTTGATAATTGTATCAAACAGAGGTGTAATATCCAGTCCGCCAAAACCTGCAGGTGTATGCTTCATTTTTACACCACCTGATTCAACTTCAAGTCCCTGTGCGTCGGCAGGATCGTACACTGCGATTCCCTGTCTCGCGATTCCGTATAAAATAGGGAAATCAAGCTGTTCATCATTGGCATTTAAATCCATAAACAGTTCATATACCTCATCAACTACTTCGTCTATTCTCGCATCTTTCTTGTCCAGTTTATTAATGAACAGAATAGGATTCAGTCCCTGTTCAAGTGATTTAGACAGTACGAATCTTGTCTGAGGCATCGGACCCTCACTTGAGTCAACAAGAAGAATAACTGTGTCCACAGTCTTCATAATACGTTCAACCTCTGATGAGAAGTCTGCGTGTCCCGGCGTATCTACAATATTTATCTTTACATCACCGTGCATGATGGAACAGTTCTTTGAATAAATTGTAATACCTCTTTCTCTTTCGATATCGTCACTGTCCATTACACATTCCTCAATTTCTTCGTTAGCGCGAAAAACACCGCTCTGATTTAAAAAAGCATCTACAAGCGTTGATTTTCCTGCATCTACGTGAGCAATTACAGCTATATTTATAATCTTCTGCTTATCTGACATATACAATCCTTCTTTCATTGGTTAAATTAGCCTATAATACGTTATTATTTTATCACATTTCACCCCTCTTTACAACATTAACATCGTAAAGTATACCGCATACATTAATACTATATTAGCAATACACTAATAATAAAATGTTATGAAGGAGAATTAATATGCCTGATTTGTTTTTAAGTCCATCTACACAGGAGTACAATCTGTACAATGGGGGTGGCAATGAAGAGTACTATGCAAATCTTATTGCTGATGCAATGGAACCCTTTCTCAATGCAAGTGGTATAACCTTTACCAGAAATGACCCGGAAGGTACAGTAAGCAACTCAATTGCAAAGTCAAACTCTGACAGCTACAGGTTTCATCTTGCTATCCATTCCAATGCAGCACCCCCAAACCTTTCAGGTCAAGTAAGAGGTGCTGATGCCTATTACTACAGAGACTCTCAGAGATCACAGAGATATGCTGAAATAATCGCCAATAATTTTAAGCTTGTATATCCTGTTCCTTCCCTGGTTGCATCCGTTCCCACAACAACTCTGGCAGAGCTGCGGCGTACTCAGGCTCCGGCGGTTTTGATAGAAATTGCGTACCATGATAATGCAGAAGATGCCGCCTGGATAAGAGAAAACGTTGACGCCATTGCAAAGAATCTGGCACTGTCTGTCGCTGACATTTTAGATGTGGCCTTTGTTGAACCCGAAAGCTAAATATGTTACTATAACAGCGGAGGATTTATTATGGAACAGTTAGAAAAATTATTTAAAGATACACTCAGCGGAGAGACCCTTGTTCGTATGGTCTTTTCCGCCAAAAGGAGAAAGTCTCTGGAGTACTCCAGAGTTGTAATTCGTCCGGTAAAAGTGAGCGGCCGGATCGGATTTCAGGTTGAGTATACTTTTGAAAAAAAGGTCACTCATAAAAATCTTGAGGCAGATGAAGCATTTGCTGAAGCCATGCGCCTTCTTACTGAGGATTTCAAGCAGATAAATATATTCACAGTGTCCGAGGATATTCAGATTCTCGCATCCAAGCCGTCGAAGCCCAGAATCACAACAAAACCTGCAACCCGCGGAGTTCCAAGCCTGGAGCACAATCGCACCAAAAAATATGCTATTCCAAACGGAATACCATGTGACTTTCTGATCAGGCTGGGTGTTATGGATACAAATGGGAAAGTTTTAGACAGACACTACAGCAAATTCCGTCAGATCAATCGCTACCTGGAGATAGTAGAGGATGTTTTTCCCTATCTTCCAAAGGATAAAACACTTAAGATTATTGACTTCGGCTGCGGAAAGGCATATCTGACATTTGCCCTCTACCATTATCTGAAGATTGTCAAGAAGAGAAATGTTGAAATCATCGGTTTGGACTTAAAAAAAGATGTTATCGACTTCTGCAGTAAAATTGCCTCCGATCTGGGCTATGATGAACTGAAATTCCTTATGGGTGATATTGCAGATTACACTGACGATAATGCAGACATGGTTGTCACACTTCACGCCTGTGATACTGCGACTGACTATGCTTTAATAAATGCTGTAAGCTGGAATACGGAAGTCATTCTTTCTGTACCCTGCTGTCAGCACGAGCTGTTCAGCCAGATCAGAGATGAAATACACCAGCCTATGCTGAAACACGGAATTCTGAAAGACAGACTTACGGAGTATCTCACTGACGGGCTCCGGGGTCTGAAGCTGGAGGCTGCAGGCTATGATGTTGCAATGATTGAATTTACCAGCCTGGAGCACACAGCAAGAAATATTATGATTAAGGCTGTGAAAACAGGTACACCTGACAGTCCTGCATCTCGCAGGGCGCGGAAGCAGTATGAGGCTTTACGTGATTTCTATCACGTGAATCCTACAATAGATAAACTTTAATATGCAAATAATATAATTTTTTGAACAGCATGCCGGATTTCCACATGGTTTCCTGATGTGCTGTTTTTTTATTGTTATTCATTTGTTTTGCTTTATATTGACAGTATTTTCACCAGATGATATAATAATTGGCGCTGTGGCTTGACATTATCTTAACAATGCCATTTTTATACGCCACACGGAATTATTACACAATTTCATAATATGAAAAAAGAAAGGATTAACGAAATGAGTAAAGAAAAGAAAGCTGTTCGCCTGCCGAACAAGATTGAAGCTCTTCTTCCAATCGTTGTTCTGCTTGCGATCATGATCTCCAACTATGTTTTAGGCTGGGGTCAGGACCCACACATTCCTGTGCTTATTGCCTGTGCAGTCGCAATGATTATAGGCGGTATTTGCGGAGTCAGCTACAAGGACATGCTGGCCGGTGCGCTAGACGCAGTTAGCCAGTCCCTTGAGGCAATCATTATCATCCTTTGCGTAGGATGCATGATCGGTTCTTTCACATGGTGCGGTACAATGCCGGCAGTAGTATATTACGGTCTTAATCTTTTAAGCCCATCTGTATTCCTTCCTGTAGTTACAATTCTATGTGCTATCGTAGGTATTTCCCTAGGTTCTGCATGGACTGTAACAGGTACTCTGGGTGTTGCGTTTATGGCTATCGGTACAACAATGGGACTTAACCCCGGACTTATTGCCGGTGCTGTTATTTCCGGAGCATGCTGCGGAGACAAGTTCTCACCAATGTCAGACTCAACTAACCTGGCTGCAGGTTCAGCACAGACAGGTCTGTTTGACCATGTATTCGCTATGGTAACAACCACATTCCCATCACTTCTGATTGCTATCGTAATCTATGGTGTATTAGGAATGAAAGCTACTTCAAACTACGATCCACAGTTAGCAAATGATCTTTCAAATGCAATTGTTGAACACTACAGCTACATGAGTCCTATTCTACTGATTCCGATTCTGCTGATTATTGTAGTTGCACTTCTAAAAATTCCTGCAATTCCAAGCGTACTGCTGGTATCAGTTGTAGGCTGCATCTTTGCTGTTATCTTCCAGGGTGCAAACTTCTCAGACTGCATCACAATGGCTCACTACGGATACTCCGCAGATGTAGAAAATGAACTGTGCTACAAGCTTATCAATCGTGGCGGTATGGACGGAATGCTTTGGACGAACAACCTGGTAATCCTGGCAGTTGGTTTTGGTGGTATCCTTCAGAAAATCGGAATGGTTGAATCTCTTCTTGGCGGACTTATCAAGAAGGTTAAGACTCCTTTCCAGCTTATTCTTGTTACTATGGTTACAGGTGCATTCTGCATCACAACAATGTGCGACCAGTATCTTGGTCTTATCATTCCTGCTTCAATGTACAAGGACAAGTACGATGAAATGGGACTTGGAAGAAATATGCTTTCAAGAACACTGGAAGATTGCGGAACACTTTGGTCACCACTTGTTCCTTGGTCATCATGTGGTGCATACCACTCAGGAGTATTAGGAGTATCAACTATTGCCTACGCTCCATATACATTCATGAACATTATCAACCCTATCTTCGCTCTTGTAACTGTTGCTTTAGGCAGAAACATCCTGTATGCTGACGGTTCAAGAAAGACTCTACTTGGAAGAATTAAGAAGGGTTCACCGGCTGCAGCTCCTGACGATGCACATGAAAAAGCAATGGCTGCTCTGGAAGAAATGAGAAAGGCTCAGTAAAATGGTTTATAAAGGTATTCAGCGTGAACGCGACCCATGGTTTAAATATGTAGCACTTGCTGCAGCGGGATTTATGTTCTATTATTCCGTAAAGGGTGGGTTTATAACCTATGCTGCACTTGCTGTTGTAGTAGTGCTTGCGGCATTTCTGAAAAAAGAACATATTGTATCTGAAGAAGGGGTGGATATAAAGTATACCCTATTCGGCATGACTCATGTCAACAGATGGGAATGGTCGGAAATCACAGCAATTCAGGCCGATTTCAAAAAGAAATATCCGGATGTACTGCTTCACATCTGTAAAGATGTAAGCATTCGCGGCTTTGTTTTCAAACCTTATGAAATAGAGGGTATCAGAGAACTGGCTTCACGAATGAATCCAAACCTTTAGTTTTATCAAACAAAGGGTATTAATCGATTAAAAAAGGGATTTGCCGGTGTCGGTAAATCCCTTTTTTCGTATGAAGTTTCATTTTTACGTGAGTTACCAGCTTCCGCCGCCGCCTCCTCCGAAGCCTCCGCCGGAGAATCCGCCACCGCCAAAGCCGCCGCCGATACTGCCTCCGCCCAGGTCGGATGCTGAATCCACCATGGAGTTAATAACACTGTGTTCAACGGATTTTGCACAGCTGCTGAACATATGGCTGTACCAGAGCATACTGTATATTGATGTTGAATTATATCCGCTGTACCATACCGGCTGTTCCACGCGTATTTTTTCAAATTTCTTAGCCCACTTGTCGGAAAGTCCCATAACATAAGCGTAAGGCATTATGTTGTAGAAGTATTCCGGATTCTCCTCTACGAGAGCATTCAGTTTCTCAAGTTCAGCACTTTCAATAAAATCTCTGAATCCAAGAATCTGTCCAAGAAGCCTTGAACTCTTTTCAGTTCTCTTTCTCATAAGTACAACTGCCGTAAAAGTAACGAGAGTGGAAATTACCACAAGCAATCCATATGCTGCACTTTCCATAAGTGTAGATGTGATTACTGCTGAAATGGCCACGCCTATCACAGCAAATACTGATGCGACAATGATGTTTATCCTTCTTTTTCCCTTTGTTGTGGCATCCCATTTATCAAAGAGGTTGATAATGCACAGCATGCTGATTACAAGAAACAGCAGAATAGGTACAAGGCCTATAAATGCAACTGCCTTGAATTTTGCTGTTGCTGAAATTGCCACGCTGATAACGGGCGGAACAAACATCATAACCATGCCGACTGCTCTGCATACACCTGATGAAACAGTAAACAGCCGGTTCTTTCCTTTATAACTGTCCTTGATCTGCTGCTTTGCAAGCATGAAATCCTCAGCGAAATCTGACGGAAGATCATCTGTATTCACAGAGGAATGATTGTAAAACAGACCTCTGAAGAAAGTCTTTACAAAGGTTTTCTCACTGCGGTCAATGTCTGTAAGCTTATCAAGTCTGAATTTGTTCTTCTCATACTCAGTTATTTTCAGATACCCTTTTTCCGCAAGATACATAATGAGTGAAATAACATCTTTGTTATCTACTGTTCCGTCTATTACATAACCTAAATCTGCCGGAGTCATTCCTTCCGGAGGATAGAACTCAACAGTCTTCACAACTTTAGTATCTCTTCCGAACAGGAACCACAGAAGCAGCATCAAAACAGGGATTACAATCAAAGCAGCAACAAGGGGTACTCCCATCCAGTTTCTGTTTGCCGCATCAACCCAATATCCTTCAGGAAGTTCTGCACTCAAAGTAATTCCATATCCCTTTGGAAGCTTACTTGCATCTATGGTGACAGTGTTCTTTTTATCATCATATTTTGACTTAACAGTCGCTTTAGCACTTGACCCATACTGACCGCCATAAAGAATAATTGAATCAGGATCTACAGGTTTAGGCAGTTTAACTGTAATTGTGGAAATTTTAATAGATGTCTCCCAGTCTGTAGGAATAAGATCAAGAGACAGATAATCTTTTTCCTTATCCTTATCCTCATAACCTACTATGTTATATTTCAGCTTATATGTGTGCGCCCCTGTAATCAGGGTGTCAGGGTCGCCTATTTTAATAATCTTGTTCCAGCTGTGATTGTATTCGTCAGTGATTTCACTTTCATCGCCCTCTACACGAACCTTCTTAATGCTATATATCCCCGGTTCATAGGGTATGTAGCGAAAAATCCCATGTCTGGCCTCCTTGAAGTTGACATCTATGGTCTCCTCAATCTGACAGACATGACTCTCACTGATATCCACCCTAACATCGAACCGGTTAGTGACCATGCCGCTTTCACCAAATGCAATGACTGGAAATGAAAGAGTCATTACCATAGCCATTGCAATAATGCTTACTATTCTCTTCATTTAGAATTCCACCTTTACGTTCTTACGTTCTTCTTCTGCATCAACCTCAAACATAGGCTTTCTTGTAAAGTGGAAAATTCCTGCAAGAATATTGCTTGGGAACATTTCACATCTGTTGTTGAACTGCTTAACAACTGCGTTGTAGTATTTTCTGGCGTTTGCTATATCATTTTCTACGCTCTTAAGCTGGTTCTGAAGATCCATAAAATTTGCATTTGCCTTCAGATCAGGATAGCTTTCTGCTACAGCAAACAGTGATTTCAATGTACCTGTAAGAGCATTTTCACCTGCTATCTTTTCTTCGATTGTACCTGCTGACTGAGCCATATTTCTTGCAGCAACAACTTTTTCAAGAGTTTCTGACTCGTGCTTTGCATACCCTTTAACTGTTTCGACCAGGTTTGGGATCAGATCATATCTCTTTTTCAGATAAACATCCATAGTTGAAAAGCTTTCTTCTACGCTGTTCTTCCCCTTAATAAAACCGTTGTATCCGGTAATTGCCCAGATTGCAATAATTACAACTATAACTAGAATTACTATACCAAATATCATCTCTTATATCCTCCTTATGAATATATTATATATAGATATTATACATCATTTAAGTCCCAGTATATAGGACTTTGACCGTTTTTCTCAAGAAATTCGTTTGTGGCAGAAAAGTACCGGCCGCCAAAAAAACCGTTATATGCAGAAAGCGGGCTTGGATGTGCGCCTGTCAGAATCAGGTGCTGCGGCGATGTGATAAGCTTGGTTTTTGACTTTGCATTTGCACCCCATAATATGAAAACTATGGGTTCCCTTCTCTCGTTCAGAAGCTGAATTACTCTGTCGGTAAAAATCTCCCATCCTTTTCCCTTATGTGAGTTTGCCTGATGTGCACGAACTGTCAGGCAGGTGTTAAGCAGCAGGACACCCTGCTTTGCCCAGCTTTGAAGGTATCCGTGATCCGGAATCTCCATGCCGATATCATCTTTCAGCTCTTTATATATGTTTACCAGTGATGGGGGTGTCTTTACTCCCGGCTTTACTGAAAAAGCCATGCCGTGAGCCTGCCCCGGCTCGTGATACGGATCCTGTCCAAGAATCACTGCCTTTACTTTATCGTAAGGTGTAGCTTTCAAAGCGTTGAAAATATCATACATATCCGGATATACGGTATGTTCTCTGTATTCTTTGATAAGAAAAGCTTTCAACTTCCGGTAATACTCCTTATCAAATTCTCCTTCCAGTACTTCATCCCATTTGTTTCCTATATTAACCATGTCACTGATTCTCCTTTATCATGACTTTGTATCTGTTGTTATCAATGCTTTTATCCGTTCTGAATGCAAAACTCAGATTCGGGTATTTTGCCTGCAAATAAGTTTTGTTGGCGGCTTTGTGTCCCACCAGGTTGGAGAATGACTCCGGACACGAGAATATGTCCACCTTAACAGGTCTATGAATATTCACAGGTATCTCGTTAAGCCCAAGTTCCATCAGCTGTTTTTCCACACGTTCTCTTGCAATTTCACCTTCCACAAGCTGGCGAAATGCAGGATGATATGTGTTCCCGCTTATTTCTCCATTTTCGTTTATAAGATCGCTGCTCTTAAGTCCGACTCGAATAATTTTGATTCCTGCCTCGTCTATTATCTCGTACATTGCTTTAGTACGTACAATAGCCTCATCCTGTGTCAGCGGTTGATATTCGCCTCGCATATACATGTTATATAGTTCCGTATCATTTATCACTATAGTAGGATACAGCCGAGCAATAGACGGACCTATTTTCACAGTCTCTCTTGCTGAGTAGACAGCTTTTTCCATTGTATCTCCGGGCAGTCCTACCATAAGCTGAATTCCAAGCTGGAATCCATAGTCTTTAATAAGCCGGCTGCTCTCATATACCACCTGGCTGTTATGCCCTCGCCCTGCTCTTTTCAGCACCTCATCATCAAAGGACTGCACCCCCAGTTCTATGGTATCTGCGTCGTACCGCTTCAGGTTATCAAGGATTTCCTCATTGATATAATCTGGTCTGGTCGACATATGTATTTTGTCAATTCTTCCACTGTCCTTGTATTCCTTTGCCACTGAAAGAAATGCAGACTGTTCCTCCATTGGAATTCCCGTAAAGCTTCCTCCAAAGAAGGCGACTTCTATAGTTTCCACACTACTTCCTTCTAGAGTCGACAAGTATGTTTCAATTGTATTTCGCACCTCGCTCATAGTCACATTGCTGCTTCTTGCTGTGATTTTCTTCTGGTTACAGAAGACACAATCATTTGGACAACCCTTATGTGGTATGAAAACAGGTATTATTGCGTGTTTCTTCATAAATTTACCTTATACATATCTTATATACTTGAAAAGAGACCGAACCTTTCGGATTCAGCCTCTTTTATCTCAATAATAGTCAACAGGAAACTAGTCTTCCTTCACAAGTTCTTTAATTGATGTTGCAAGACCTGCAAGACCAGCGATTTCTGAAGGTATTATCAGCTTTGTAGCCTGACCGTCCGCAGCCTTTTCGAAGGAATCCAGACTCTTCAAGGCAATGATTTCCTTATTTGGATTTGCTTCCATCAGCATTCTGATACCATCTGCAGTTGCCTGCTGTACCATTCTGATTGCCTCAGCCTGACCTTCTGCTTCACGTATAGCAGCTTCTCTCTTTGCTTCAGCTTCAAGAATTGTTGATGCCTTATTTGCTTCGGCTTCAAGAATAACGGCTTCCTTATTACCTTCTGCAATAAGCACTGCTGATTTCTTTTCTCCTTCTGCCTTCAGGATTGCTTCTCTTCTTTCACGTTCTGCACGCATCTGCTTTTCCATTGCCATCTGAATGTCTCTTGGCGGAGTAATATTCTTTACTTCTACACGATTAATCTTGATGCCCCATGGGTCAGTCGCTTCATCAAGTACCAGTCTTATTTTTGTATTGATATGTTCACGAGATGTAAGGGATTCATCTAGTTCCAGTTCACCGATTATATTTCTAAGTGTTGTTGCTGTCAGATTTTCAATAGCGTCCATAGGACTTTCAACGCCATAGGTATACAGCTTTGGATCTGTAATCTGGAAGTAAACAACTGTGTCAATTTCCATAGTTACGTTATCCTTTGTAATTACAGGCTGTGGAGGGAAGTCTATAACCTTCTCCTTTAAGGATACCTTTCTTGCAACTTTATCAATTAGCGGAATTTTAAAGTGCAGACCTACCTGCCATGTTCCGTTATATGCTCCAAGTCTTTCAATTACGTAAGCTCTTGCCTGCGGTACAATTCTAATGTTCGATGCCAGCAGTGCAATTACAATCAGAACCAGAATGAATAAAATAATTTTTCCTAACATTGTTTTTCCCCCTACTCTTCAACAGGTGTGACAATAAGCTTAACACCTTCGATTCTCTCAACTTTAACTTTCTTTCCCTCTGTAATGCATTCATCTTCCATGCAGATTGCACTCCACTCCTGTCCGGACAGATTTACAGTTCCCGGAGACAGGCTGTCAATATCAGTCTTTGCGGTGCCGATTCGCCCTATCAAAGCTTCCACATTTGTCTTTTCATTTCCGGTACGAAGCTTTTCAATAAAGATTTTTCTTGTTCCCACCATTAAAACAATAGAAACAACCAGAAAAATCGCAATCTGAACAGGAATTGACACATTTAATACCGATGCGACTAATGCTGCCAGTGCTCCACCTGCAAACCATATAGTTATAAGCCCCATGGTAATTGATTCAATAACACCGAATACAATTGCTGCAAGCAGCCAAAATGCAGGTGCACTAAGTATTATATCCAACATTGCAACTCATCCTCCCCCTTTTTAAAAAAATAGAAATTTTGCACCGAAAGCTACATACGCAACAATCAGTCCGGCTATACATACGCCTATTGCAATAGCCGGTAAAGCCCTCTTGATACGCATATCCATCATTGCCGCAACAAGTGCACCTGTCCATGCTCCTGTTCCCGGCAAAGGTATGGCTACAATTATTACAAGTCCAAGGAACTCATATTTTTCAATGAGTCCTCTCTTAGTATCTGCTTTTCTTTCAAGTCTTTCAACAAGTCGGTTGAGCCCTTCGCTTTTTTTCCTCAACCATTCGAAAATCTTTCTAATAAACAGTATTATGAATGGGATTGGAATCAGATTACCAATTATTGCTGCAATCAAAGCCTCCCAAAATTCAAGGCCAGCTGCCACACCTATTGGAATTGCTCCACGAAGCTCCAAAACAGGAACCATAGATACCAAAGCTGTCATCATTAAATTTCCAATATGTCCAGTCCCCATGTCTTTACTTCATCACCCCTTCTCTTTCTGTGAAGCATTATTTCCATCACCATATTCTAACATGATATACACATTATTATCAAGATAATTGTACTGTCATTCCAGTTCACCACATTTGTATAGTTCAGGAGCTGCCGGCTAAAAATGCAGGCAGCTCCTGAAGATTAAGTGTATTCTACTACGATTTCTACTATTTTATTATTTTTCAGCCTTTGTCTTAATTGCTGCATGTGCTGCTGCAATTCTTGCAATAGGTACTCTGAATGGTGAGCATGATACATACTGAAGTCCGATTCTGTGACAGAATTCAATTGATTTAGGTTCTCCACCGTGTTCTCCACAAATACCAAGCTTAATGTTTGGACGTGTCTGCTTTCCTAATGTTGCGGCTGTCTTCATCAGCTTTCCGACTCCATCCTGGTCGATTGTCTGGAACGGGTCTTCTGCAAGGATTCCCTTGTCCATATATTCCTTGATAATCTTTCCTGTATCGTCTCTGGAGAATCCAAATGTCATCTGAGTCAGGTCATTTGTCCCGAATGAGAAGAATTCAGCTTCTTCGGCAATCTCGTCTGCTGTTACTGCAGCTCTTGGAATTTCAATCATTGTTCCGATCATATATTCCATAGTAGTATCTGCTTCTTCTAAGCACTTATTGATAGTTTCAACAACTGTCTTCTTAACGTCAGCCAGTTCCTTAACATTTCCTACCAGTGGAATCATGATTTCCGGAACGATATTGAAGCCTTTTTCTGCCTTTACTTCAATAGCGGCTTCCATGATAGCTCTTGTCTGCATTCTTGCAATTTCAGGATATGTTACAGCAAGACGGCATCCTCTGTGACCCAGCATAGGGTTGAATTCGTGTAATTCAGTTGCTTTAGCCTTAAGCTTTTCTAAAGAAACTCCTGATACCTTTGAAAGCTCTGCCATGTCTTCTTCTGTCTGTGGCAGGAATTCATGCAGAGGTGGGTCAAGAAGTCTGATAGTTACAGGTCTTTCTTCCATTACCTCATACATTGCCTTGAAATCACCCTTCTGGAATGGTAACAGCTTAGCTAATGCCACTTCTCTTTCTTCAACTGTTTCAGCCATGATCATCTGTCTGATTGCAGGGATTCTGTCTTCTTCGAAGAACATGTGCTCTGTTCTGCACAGACCGATACCTTCTGCTCCAAATTCGATTGCCTGCTTAGCATCTCTTGGATTATCAGCATTTGTACGAATCTTAAGAGTTCTGATTTCATCAGCCCATGTCATGATTTTGTTGAAGTCTTCTGAGAATGAAACTGCCTGAGTCTCCAGCTGACCTTCGTAAACATTTCCGTTTGTACCGTTAATTGAAATGAAGTCTCCTTCTTTGTAAACAGCATCGCCAACTGTTAATGTCTTAGCAGCTTCATCTACGATTAACTTGGAGCATCCTGCTACGCAGCACTTACCCATACCTCTTGCTACTACTGCGGCATGGCTTGTCATACCACCTCTTGCTGTCAGAATTCCTTCTGCAGCAACCATACCTGCAAGATCTTCAGGAGATGTTTCCTGTCTTACAAGGATAGCCTTATGTCCATTTGCAACAGCAGCTTCTGCACATGCTGCTGTAAAGTAGATTTCACCTGTTGCAGCACCAGGTGAAGCCGGTAATCCTGTTGCAAGCTTCTTTGCTGCCGCTTCTGCTTTTGCATCAAATGTAGGGTGTAACAGCTGGTCAATCTGAGCAGGTTCTATTCTCTGAACTGCTGTTTCCTTATCGATTAAACCTTCGTCTACCATGTCTACGGCAACCTTTACAGCGGAAAGAGCTGTTCTCTTAGCTGATCTTGTCTGCAGCATGTACAGCTTGTTTCTTTCTACTGTGAATTCCATGTCCTGCAGATCTTTGTAGTGCTTTTCAAGAACATCTGCAATTCTCTCGAAATCTTTGTATACTTCAGGGAAGCTTTCAGCCATTTCAGCGATTGGCTTAGGTGTTCTGATACCTGCTACTACGTCTTCACCCTGTGCATTTACAAGGAATTCTCCGTACAGCTTGTTTTCGCCGTTAGATGGGTTACGTGTAAATGCAACACCTGTTCCGGATGTATTTCCCATGTTTCCGAATACCATAGACTGAACGTTTACTGCAGTTCCAAGGCTGTCTGAAATTCCGTTCAGCTTTCTGTATAGCTTTGCTCTGTCATTGTTCCATGAACGGAATACTGCCTGAACCGCTTCCAGTAACTGAGCTGCAGGTTCCTGCGGGAATTCTCGTCCCATTTCTTCTTTTACTAAAGCCTTGTATCCTACTATGATTTCCTTAAGGTCATCAGTGCTAAGATCTACATCATATTCAGCTCCAACCTTTTCCTTCTGTCCGTCAAAGATTTTGTCAAACTTTGATTTGGAGATTTCCATTACTACATCTCCAAACATCTGAATAAATCTTCTGTAGCTGTCATAGGCAAATCTATCGTTTTCTGTAAGCTTTGCAAGACCTTCTGCAGTTTCATCATTTAAACCAAGGTTTAGAATTGTATCCATCATTCCCGGCATGGAGAATACAGCACCTGATCTTACGGATACCAGAAGAGGATTTTCCGGATCTCCGAATTTCTTTCCGGTAACATTTTCTAATTCTTCCATCTTTGCATAGATGTCAGCAACCAGACCTTCATCCAGCTTTTCACCGTCTTCATAATACTTGTTACAAGCTTCTGTAGTAACTGTGAAACCGAAAGGAACAGGTAAACCGATCTTAGTCATTTCAGCTAAGTTAGCACCCTTACCACCTAATAGTTCTCTCATGTCTTTTGATCCTTCGTTGAAGGAATAAACTAATTTTGCCATGTTAAAATTACCTCCCTAAAGTGTATTAACATTACAATAAAATTGTCTTTCATAAAATTCGTAAACATTTTAACACTTTTATTAAGTGTTGAAAAGAACAAAAACACAAAAATGCGCCTGTTATGTCCCATCTTCACGGATTTATAAATATTTTAACTATTTAATAATATTCACTTAAAAATAATAGGTTTTGACCTGTAAAACTGCAAAAAACAAGGCCGATTTAGTTCATAAAACCGGCCTTATGTCTTATTCAATATTAGAATTCCATTCTTTCTTCAATGTATGCTCTAACTTCTCCTATAGGAAGACGTACCTGTTCCATTGTGTCTCTGTCACGAATTGTAACACAGCCGTCAACTTCTGTGTCAAAATCCACACAGATGCAGAAAGGTGTACCGATTTCGTCTTCTCTTCTATATCTCTTTCCAATAGAACCTGACGCATCGTAATCAACGTTGAAGTACTTTGAAAGTTCTTCGAAGATTGGTTCAGCAACGGGAGCCAGCTTCTTTGCAAGAGGAAGCACTGCAGCTTTGAATGGTGCAAGTGCAGGGTGGAACTTAAGAAGTGTTCTTGTGTCTTCTTTTCCGTTTCCGTCAGTTAGAGTCTCTTCTGTATATGCATCAACCAGGAATGCAAGAGCAACTCTGTCAGCTCCCAGTGATGGTTCGATACAGTAAGGGATATATCTTTCGTTTGTTTCAGGATCAATGTATACCATCTCCTGACCGGAGAAATCACTGTGCTGTCTCAGGTCAAAGTCAGTTCTGTCAGCAATGCCCCACAGTTCACCCCATCCAAATGGGAACAGATATTCCAGGTCGGTTGTTGCATTACTGTAGTGTGAAAGTTCTTCCTTTTCATGGTCTCTTGTTCTGATGTGATCCATGTTCATGTTTAACGACTTAAGGAAGTCAATTGCATACTGCTTCCAATATTCGAACCATTCAAGGTCTGTTCCCGGTTTGCAGAAAAATTCAAGCTCCATCTGTTCAAATTCTCTTGTTCTGAAAGTGAAGTTACCCGGAGTGATTTCATTTCTGAATGATTTGCCTATCTGTGCAATACCAAAAGGAACTTTCTTTCTTGATGTTCTCTGAACGTTCTTAAAGTTTACGAAAATACCCTGCGCAGTTTCAGGTCTTAAGAAAATTTCTGATTTTGAATCTTCTGTTACACCCTGGAAAGTTTTAAACATAAGATTAAACTGTCTGATTCCTGTAAAGTTACTCTTTCCGCATTCAGGACAGCAGATTCCTTTTTCAGCGATAAAGCCTTCAAGCTTTTCATTTGACCAGCCATCTACAGGGACAACTTCCAGTCCGTTTTCCATCATATATTCTTCAATAAGCTTATCTGCTCTGAATCTTGCCTTACATTCCTTACAGTCAATAAGCGGATCAGAGAATCCACCAACGTGGCCTGATGCCTCCCATGTTCTTGGATTCATTAGGATTGCTGCATCCAAACCTACATTGTACTTTGATTCCTGTACGAATTTTTTCCACCATGCCTTCTTTACGTTGTTCTTGAATTCAACTCCCAGAGGGCCATAATCCCATGTATTTGCAAGTCCACCGTAAATTTCCGAACCTGGGAATACAAAACCTCTGTTCTTTGCAAGTGCAACGACTTTTTCCATTGTAACTACTTCACTCATTCTCTATAAAACCCTTTCCTGTTATAATTATTTTTACTCTTTTGACTCTTCCAAAGTTTCTCCGTCTTCGCAGCATTCTTCAGCAAGTTCCATATCTTCAATGCTTTCAATATCATCGTCAAACTGATCAATGTCATCAATGTCATCAATATCATCAACGATATCAAAGATGTCGAAGTCATCATCTTTCTTCATCTTTGCTTTAACATCCTCAGCTACATCTTTTGCCTTACTAAATGCATCACTTCCCTTTTCCTTAAGATCAGCATAGATTTCAGATCCCTTTTCCTTTAATTCTTCATAGGCACCCGGTGCTTTTTCTTTTGCTTCCTCATAGAAAACGCCGGCTTTTTCTGTCAGGTCAATTACAGAGCCATCATCTTTTACAAATTCAATTTTGCATTTAAATCCAAATGAAGCAACAACTGCAATAATTGCTGCTGTTGGTGCAATTACAGTTCCCAGCAGCCCAACTACAAGCGGAATGTTGAGCATTGTTTCCCCATCCTTAGATACGATTACTCTTGAGACATTACCCTTATCTAAGATTTCTTTAATTTTAGCTTTCAGGTTTTCTCCCTTAACACCGATACTTGCATTGCCTCTTTCATTGATATCTTCCTCGATAGCAATGATTGCGTCTACAACATTGCCCTCAGCCGCTTCCAGAGCTTCCTTGGCTTCTTTATATGTCACGCCGGTTCTGTCTTTTACAAGTTCAATCTTTTCTAAAGTAATTTCCATATCATTACCTCCTAAAAATTACCCTCTAACACGTCTTCACTTTTCAGGTGAGCCACGTCAAGGTGATACGCCATATATTCTCTCAATATGGCCTGCAATTCTCTTGCTATGCTTTCATTCAAAGCTATTTTAGAGAAGTTTCCCATAGGATTCTTCACAAAAAAACTTATCACATCAACTATATCAAATCCCGGTCTAAAAATCAACTTATCTTCCTTTAATTCTTTACACTTATCGCAAAGAATGCCGCCGTCTCTGACACTGAAATACTTCATTTCAGTCTTTTCCCCACAGCATACACACTGCTCTGTTACAGGGGCCGTCCCCAGCAGGTTAAAAAGCTTAAGTTCATAGGCAAGCAGCAGAGTCTCATGCTTTTTTTCTCTCGTCTCCAGTGCTGTGAGAAAATCAATAAGAAGATTAAAAATCTTCGGCTGCGGCAGCTCATCAGCAAGAACCTTCTCAGTAATTTCCAGAGCTACAGATGCCTGCAGAAACTTATCCAAATCCTCTCCGATTCTAAAAAAGCTCTTTTTCACCTCACCGCTGTTCAGGTTGTAGTAATCACGATTCTTAAAAAACTCGTACTGTCCATAGGTAAAAGGACGCAGCGCAAGGGCTGCCTTGCCTCGTCCTTTTTCATTCATGTTGCTTCCTGCACTTATTTTTCCGTATTTCTTTGTAAAAATCAGCAGCATGCGCCTACCGCCGGCAGCCTTTGTCTGCCGAAAAACAATACCTTCCGAATTGATGTACATATGCTATTCCTTATATCCGAAGTTTGAAAGTGCAAAGTCACTGTCTCTCCAGTTTTCCTTTACTTTTACCCACAGTTCAAGATATACTTTAGTTCCCAGAAGCGCCTCAATTTCCATTCTTGCACTCTTGCCGATTCCCTTCAGTTTCTTTCCCTGTTTTCCGATAATTATTCCCTTGTGAGATTTTTTCTCACAGTAGATAACTGCACCGATATTAGTGATTTTCGGCTTTTCTTCGTATGTTTCGATTTCAACTGCAACACCGTGCG
>JAQYNQ010000017.1 GCA_028727785.1 Eubacteriaceae bacterium
AGACAGAGCGTTAGAAAGCTGTCAGGTCAGTTTATCACAAGAGGACTTAAATTAATTTATGAGCCGATTAACAAGAAAGTTGTAACCGACGAAAAATGGCTCAGCTTCATTATTGAGCAGATACTTTCAAATGCGTTGAAATATACACCTTCAGGCAGTATAACCATAGAATGGACGGAGCCTGATGGAATTTCCGTTAAAGATACAGGCATGGGCATTGCGCCGGAAGATCTGCCAAGAATTTTCGAAAAAGGGTATACCGGCTATCACGGACGAGAAGACAAGAAGGCCAGCGGTCTGGGATTGTATCTATGTCGGAGAATATCCGACAACCTGGGCCACAGTATTTCTGTTACATCTGTACTCGGACAGGGCTCAATATTTACTGTACATCTTACAAAAATGTAAGATTTCGAAAGAGAAATGTAAGCAAATCCTATGGAGTTACATTTCTCTTTTTTGCTAATATATACTTGTGAAAAGGAGGTAGCGAACAATGAGTTTATTAGAAGTTACAGGACTTAGAAAAGTATATACGACTCGCTTTGGCGGAAATCAGGTTGAAGCCTTGAAAAACGTAAATTTCAGTGTAGAACAGGGAGAATACGTTGCTATAATGGGTGAATCCGGTTCAGGAAAGACAACACTTTTAAATAATCTTGCATCACTGGACAAGCCTACAAGCGGAACTATTATTCTTGACGGAATGGATTTCAGCAAAATCGGTGAAAAAAATGCGGCTGACTTCAGAAGAGATAATCTGGGCTTCGTTTTCCAGGATTTCAATCTGCTGGATACTTTCAGCCTGGAAGATAATATTTATCTGCCGCTTGTACTTGCAGGTGTCAGCTACAAGAAAATGCATATGAAGCTTATTCCTATAGCAAAGAGCCTTGGCATTACAGATATTCTGAAAAAATATCCTTATGAAGTTTCCGGCGGACAGAAACAGCGCGCCGCTGTTGCAAGAGCTCTGATAACTAGTCCAAAGCTTATACTTGCGGATGAGCCAACCGGTGCGCTTGATTCTAAATCCTCCGATGAGCTTCTTAAGCTTTTCGAAGAAATAAACCGGACAGGGCAGACCATTCTGATGGTAACTCACTCGGTAAAAGCAGCTAGCTGTGCAGGAAGAGTTCTCTTCATAAAAGATGGTGAAGTGTTCCATCAGATTTACAGGGGAGACAGCACAAATGAGGGAATGTATCAGAAGATTTCAGATACACTTGCAATGCTTCAGACAGGGGGCGAACTGCGATGAGATTCGGATTCTATCCTAAACTTGCTATAGTAACTATCAGAAAGAACAGAAAGTTGTATCTGCCATATATTCTTACTTGTATCGGCATGATAACCATGTTCTACATCATATCATCACTTTGCGACAATCCACTTTATAGGGAAATGGGTGGCGGTGGCAGTCTGAACATGATAATGCACCTGGGACAGTTTGTTGTAGCTGTATTTGCTTTCATTTTTCTGTTTTACACAAATTCCTTTCTGGTTCGCCGCAGAAACCGTGAGTTCGGACTTTATAACGTTCTGGGAATGGATAAAAGCAGACTGGCAACAATTGCCACCTGGGAGGCTTTGATAATCGGAGTAATAAGCTTAGTCTCCGGATTATTCCTGGGCATTCTTCTGTCAAAGCTTGCAGATATGGGCCTTATGAAGGTTATAAGACACGAAACAACTATGGATTTCAGAATTCCGTACATTGCTGTAGTAATGACACTGCTTGTGTTCGTCGTTATATTTCTGGTAATACTTGTGAGCAGTTTTATTAAAATACGAAGAACCAATGCGCTAAATCTGATGAACAGTGAAAATGTGGGAGAAAAACCACCAAAAGGCAATTTTCTTATTGCTGTTACAGGCATTATTTTACTTGGGGGAGCCTACGTTATAGCAGTAAGCATTAAGTCGCCACTGGACGCACTAAGCGTTTTCTTTATCGCTGTTATTATGGTAATCATTGCAACCTATATGCTGTTTACCACTGGTTCGGTTACATTATGCAGAGTTTTAAAAAAGAATAAGGGGTATTATTATAAAAAAAGTCATTTTGTATCCGTTTCATCCATGTCTTATCGTATGAAAAGAAACGGTGCGGGACTGGCATCTATCTGCATTTTGTGTACTATGGTACTGGTGGTTCTTTCTTCAACTGTAAGCCTGTTCATCGGTTCTGAGGAAAGTTTCAAAACAAGATATCCTATGGATCTTTGTTATGAAATCAATGCACCTAAAGGTGATAAACTTTCTGACGACTCTATCTCTAAAGTAAGAGATATGATTGATGAGGAACTGGATGCGGCAGGCCTGAATCCATCGTCTGTTCTGGATTATGAGTATGCCAGCTTCTATGGCAATCTGGATGGCAGCAATCTTAAATTCGAAAATCCTGAAGTGGGTGTTCGCCTTATTTCTGTAGAAGCATATAATAAGATGACCGGTAAAGATCTTCAAATTGCAGCAGATGCAGCACTTGTTACATGTATAAGAACTGAATATAATCAGGACAAGATTAAGATAGGAGACAGCAGAGAAATCAGAATTATCGGTACAGCCGATGATATTCAGACTAAGGGTATATTTGCAGCAGATATACTTCCAAGTATATATCTTGTAGTCGGCGATTTTGACGGTGTCCTTGACGAACTTAATTCAACGCAATCGAAGGACTTTAGTATAGTATTCATGTGTGCTGACAGCTGGTCATATTCCTTTAATGTAGACGGAGATATTGAAACACAACTGAAAATGCATGAGACAATAAGTGATAAACTGGGAAAAATGAATGATCAGGATTTGTTTAACAGCTATTCCAATGAGTGTGCCGAGAAAGTCAGAGACGACTTTTACGAATCTTTTGGAGGATTATTCTTCATCGGTGTTCTGCTGAGTATTGTGTTCATGTTTGCAACAGTTCTCATTGTCTACTATAAGCAGATTACAGAAGGTTATGAGGACCAGAAAAACTTCCAGATTATGCAGATGGTGGGAATGAATAAAGATGACATAAAGAAGAGCATCAACTCTCAGGTGCTTACTGTATTCTTTGCACCTCTGATATTTGCTGTTCTTCACATGAGTTTTGCTTTTCCTCTCATCTGGAAAATGCTTCAGATGTTCAATCTGTATAATTTAACACTTATTATTGCAGTAACAGTAATTACAATTATTGTATTTGGATTGATATACGCTATAGTGTACAAGATTACCTCCAGTGCATATTACAGAATTGTTGCCGAACGATAATTAAAAAAGCTCGTCTTTTGATGAGCTTTTTGTTTTTTTATGTGGTAAAATGGAAAAAGTACGATATTTTGCAAAGAAGGTGTTTAATATTAAGAATTCATCAGGAAAGACTCAGTATTATCTTGCGGTACTGACTGCAATACTATTCTGGAGCAGTTCATATATTATAACAAAGTATGCTTATACTACTTTTCCGCCGGTAACTCTTGGGGCCTTGAGAACTGTTATAGCTGCAGTCATACTGTTTGTTATTATAAAAGCGGGGAAGAAAATCGAGAAAATTGAAAAAGGGGATATGAAGTACCTTGTTCTTGCAGGTGTATTCGGGGTTACTTTATATTTCGCCTTGCAGAATGTGGGAATTGCATATACTTCGTCATCTGCCGCTGCCCTTATCAGTGGTGGCTATCCTGCAATTATTGCAATAATGGAATTTGCAATTTTAAAGGCGGCACCGGGAAAAAAGAAGGCTATTGGCCTGATTCTCGCTATAATCGGGGTTTATCTTCTATCTACATCCGGAGGCGGAGAGACGGCGTCAAATCCTCTTCTTGGAAACATTCTGATGCTTCTTGCAGGCGTTGCCTGGGGAATTTATAACTTTGTTATAAAAAATATTAATGAAAAGTATACGCCGTTAACTATAACATATTATCAGATGGTGTTTGGAGGAATCTTCTTTATTCCTCTTACGCTGACTGAAAGGGACAGCTGGATGATGCCAACGGCTGTGTCTCTGGGGGCTTTGATATTTCTTGCAGTAGGCTGTTCGATCGTCGCATTCCTGATGTATAACTTCGGACTTAAGGGGCTTTCGGCAAGTTCAACTGCATCAATGATTAATCTGATGCCTGTAATCGGTCTGGTTCTTGGAGTTGTGTTCATGCATGATCCGATTCTGCTTAAACAGATAGCGGGAGGAGCCGTAGTACTGGCGGGTGTAAAAATGAGTTCGGAAAACTGATATTTTAAGCTGGGAATATTCTTTCTCGGCTTTTTGTTTTTTTGAATAAGGAAGGTTTTACTAATTGAAATATTTCAGCTGTGGTGTATAATATATAAAAAGAACAAATGTTCTTAATTCTGGACGGAGATAATATGTAATGTATATACAGCTTAATGAACCGATTAAAGTGCTGGCAGTCTTTGAAAAGGGCACACCGCCTGTTCCCTGTAAATATAAGGTTATGAACATATATGGTGAAGTGGAAATTGTGTCAGTTAATAAGATAACATGGGTGGATCGCAGAGCGACATCCTTTGTTGACTATCATTGTGAAAGCTATTATGATAGCATTGTAAGAAGATATCAGCTCAGATACTGGAAGGATAGTTTCAGGTGGGAACTGATAGCTAAAAAAACTGAGTGTTAATGATAGAGAGTCTGAAAATGCAAATACAATTGTCTGATCATTTTACGTATATTAAAGTTATAAGATTTACTTTACCGACAATAGCCATGATGATTTTTACATCTGTTTACAGTGTGATTGATGGTTTTTTTGTATCAAATTTTGCCGGTAAGACACCTTTTGCAGCAATTAATCTGATAATGCCGGTACTTATCATACTGGGAACTGTAGGTTTTATTTTTGGAACGGGTGGAACAGCCCTTGTTGCAAAGACATACGGAGAAGGTGAAAGGGAGAAAGCTAATCGCTTGTTTTCCTTGTTTGTTTATATTGCTTTCGCAGTTGGTGTAATTCTTTCCGTTACCGGACAGATTTTTATCAGGCCGGTGGCATCACTTCTGGGTGCGGAAGACGATTTGCTGTATAACTGTGTTATATATGGGAGGATTATTCTTATTTCTCTGCCTTTTTTTATACTGCAGATTATGTTTCAGAATTTCTTTGTGGCGGCGGAAAAACCACAGCTGGGCTTTATTATTACTGTTTCTTTAGGTGTAGCAAATATGATTCTGGATGCTGTCCTTGTACTCAGCCTTCCACAGGAATATAAGCTGGTTGGTGCAGCAATTGCAACTGCAACTGCAGAAATAATCGGTGGTGCAGCTCCACTTCTATATTTCAGCAGAAAGAACAGCAGTATACTGCGGTTGGGAAAGACATACTTTGACGGTAAAGCGGTTCGTCAGGCCTGTATAAACGGCTCATCTGAATTCATGAGCAGTATTTCCATGAGCATTGTGGGAATTTTATATAATCTTCAGCTGATGAAATATGCCGGTGAAAATGGGGTGGCAGCTTATGGCGTAATGATGTACGTCAGTATGATTTTCTGTGCAGTATTTGTTGGATATTCCATAGGTATTGCTCCTGCAATAAGCTATAACGACGGTGCGAAGAATTATGATGAACTGAAGGGGCTTTTTAGAAAAAGTCTAACCCTGATTGGACTGTTCAGTGTATGTATGATAGCTTGTGCTGAAATATTTGCCAGACCGCTTTCATCGTTTTTTGTAGGATATGATGAACAGCTGTTCAGTCTTACTGTTTCCGGATTCAGAGTCTTTGCTATATCCTTTGGATTTATGGGATTTGCAGTGTTCTCCTCGGATTTTTTTACTGCACTCAATGACGGACTTACATCTGCACTGATTTCTTTCCTGAGAACTCTGGTGTTTGAAAGTTTATCGATTCTAATTTTGCCACTGATCTTCGGCGTTGA
>JAQYNQ010000018.1 GCA_028727785.1 Eubacteriaceae bacterium
TCCAGCAGTTCCTGCTCGATGCTTTCCAACAGTGCAAAGCAATCGCTGTAATGAGCGTAAAAGGTCGCACGATTCAGCTCCGCTATTTCACAGACCTCCTTAACGGTGATCTTATTGACAGGCTTTTGTTTGAGCAATGTCAAAAAGGATTCTTTCAGAATCCGCTGCGTATATCGGATTCTTGCATCGGTTTTCCTCATAGAAACCCTCCAAACATAAAAAATTTACAAGTTTTTGCAACACTTACGCTGCATATGTCGGTTATCTTTCGCGTGGCAACTCGTTGTTGGTTGTCGCAAAGGTTCATTTTAAGTATACTATACTTGTGAAAGATAATCAACACTTGTCGTTTGGTTTGGAGGTGTTCCCGTGTTTCAAAAGTATCTTATTACAGGCGCAACCGGATTTCTCGGACGCGCCGTGGTCGCACAGCTTCTCAAGAATAAAGTAGAAATCCACGCCCTTGTCATGGAAAATGATCCTCTGGCGCGGGAACTTCCGCAGGAGGTTCATTCCGTTGTAGGTGATGTATGTGATGAAAGCACCCTGAATCGTTTCTTCTCCGGTGCAGGCCGACAAACCTGTATCATACACTGTGCCGGTATTGTATCGGTAGCTTCTCATCCGGGCGATAGGATTTACCGAGTGAACGTCGGAGGGACCAACAACATTCTGCGTTTGTGCGCGGAATACGGCGTTGGAAAACTCGTGTATATCAGCTCAGTCCACGCCATCCCGGAAAAGCCCAAGGGAACGGAGATCACAGAGGATGCTGTATTCTCTCGGGAACTAGTGCGGGGCGATTACGCAAAGAGTAAGGCCATTGCAACTGCCCTGGTTTTTGACGCTACGAAGCGGGGATTAAATGCCAGCGTGGTATTTCCCACCGGCATCATAGGCCCAGGCGACAGTGGGAAAGGAAGCATCACCAATATGCTGCTATCCTTTCTTGCCGGAAAGCTGCCGGTAGCGGTAAAGGGAGGGTATGATTTCGTAGATGTGCGGGATGTTGCATCCGGGATTGCTGCCTGTGCAGAACATGGCCTGCCCGGTCACGGTTATATTCTCTCCGGCCACTATGCTTCTATCCGCGACATACTGGAAGCGGCAAAGAAAACGCTTAATCTTAGACATGCGGTATCCTATCTGCCGATCTGTTTTGCTAAGGTTGTTGCTCCGATTTATGAGAGATGGAGTTTGCGGAAACAGAAGCCGCTATACTTCACACCATACGCTGTGGCCGTCCTCGATTCCAACGGCAACTTCAGCAGGAAAGCCGCCACAGACACTTTCAGCTATGAACCGAGATCGCTGCAAAGCACTATCCGGGATACCGTTCTGTGGCTGGAAGGCAGCGCCAATGGTCATGGATAATGATGAAACAGCGCATACCGCACGGCGGTTTACACATTGACGAATTTGCGTAATCAAAAAATACCATGTCCAGCACAAGGCTGGGCATGGTCTAATGCGTTCAATAGACAGATGCTAAGGTAATGATTTTATTTGCGTTTCCTCGTTTGTTTCATCATACTCTCCGATGATAGTTCGTCCTCTGGCGACCATCATAATTTTCGCCACAACAAGAAGAAAAAGGATTGCAATAATCGCAATTTTCTTGTCCAATCGATAACAATCCGGGCCATATCGTTCCAGCTACGCCTGTATCGTGTTAAAACTTGAATTTATAAGTTTGAATTTGCTTGGATTATTTCTTTGGCTCAATATCTCTGGAACATTAAGTGGGCAATGTCAAAAAGTGTTATACCAAAAACTATGGTACATATTTCAGTGGAGTTATACTGATGCTACTCATCTTTTTTTCATAGCTTTGTCCAAATCTGTGATCAGGTATACAAACACCAAGTTTTTAGCTGCGTAGATAGCGTATCATTCGTTTATTCTGTGGACGTTCGAAATGGTGGCATTGCAAAATTGCTTTCTTTATGGTAAACAGGTACAATTGTATTGGAAGGAAGTGCTGTGCTTTGAATCTGCAAACAGCAATATTGCTTTTGCTCATCTTGAAGCATAAACGCTATAAAAAATTGAAATTGCTTGTAAGATTATGCAGTTTTGCACGTCATATAAGTGAAAGGAGGTGATAGGGATGCCGGAAATTCCGGACTTTGATAAGCTTTACGAGAAATACTTTCGTTATGTATATCAGTATGTCAGGCGATTGTCGCACAATGACAGCGTTGCCGAAGAAGTAACAAGTGATACTTTCTTTAAAACGTTATCATCCTTAGAGGGCTTCCGCGGCGAATGCGACATTCGTGTTTGGCTCTGTCAAATAGCAAAAAACAGCTATTTCTCATATATGAGAAAGAACAAGTGGCTTGACCTGATTGCGGACATTGAGCAGTTGGAGCAAATTCCGTTTGAGGAAACGCCGGAGGAACTTCTGCTGCGGAAAGATGATGTGTCATCCATACGGTTTGCATTGCATGATTTGCAAGAACCGTACAAGGAGGTTTTTATGTGGAGGGTACTTGGAGAATTGAGTTTCTCGCAGATTGGCAAGATTTTCTCAAAAACCGAGAACTGGGCTTGCGTCACCTATCACCGTGCACGAAAAATGATTCAGGGAAAAATGGAGGGCGATGAAAATGAAAAATGAATGCTACATCGTAAGAGATATTCTACCGCTTTACGAAGAAAAGCTACTGAGTGACGAAACTGCTGATTTTGTACTCAGGCATCTTAATGAATGCTCAGAGTGCCGTGAAGAGCTGGCGCAGATGGAAAAAGCTGTTGTTCTGCCAAAAGCCGACACCGACATTACATTCCTTTTAAAAGTTAAGAAAACCCTTATTGCAAAGAAGGTACAAACGATACTGCTTACAGTTGCAATACTGCTCGCCATCGCAGTATCCGTAATCGGGTTTTTGACTGCGCCGAAGTATTATCCGTATTCGCATGAGTTACTTGACATTACAGAAGTCGATGACCTGGTGTTGATTTCATTCGATGAAAAAATCACTGGATATAGACTTGTCCAAGAGAGCGCTCCAGATGGAGAACAAAAAATATATCACATTGAAGCATGGTCTACGATTTGGGACAATGTATTTGGACAACGAGGACAGCAGTTTGCAGTAGTTAAGTTAAATAATGCAGATCCGACCATAATCTACTACACGCAGAATTTCCGAGGTGAATCTGTCGATATTGGAGATGTTTTGGTTTATGGAAAACCTAGCTCAAACATTGGAGGGGCAATTTCTTGCCCAGGGCTTTCGCTTGGATATTTGCTTCTTTTCTCTGGCGCACTGTTTTTAGTAACCCTTGCCGTTTTAGTATGTTTGAGAAAGCGTGAAAAAGCGAGGTTTTGGCTTGAAAGGATTATTCTATTTCCAATTGCATATGCAATCGGACATTTCTGCGTATTGCGGTTTAGTACGGTATCGTATTCCGTAGTCAGAGATTTTTTCCTGATTATGCTGATTGCACTTCTGATCTATTGTGCCTTGCTCTTTGCATTGAATATCTTTAACATCAAAAAGGAGATTCGTAAAATGGAGACGCACATTTGATAGCAATCTGCCTTGCATAGCAAAGCGTTATTCGAAAGTTTATGAGTAACTTGAAGGAGGGTGATACCATTGGTACAGCATTATAAAACGGATATTCAATAACTAAGGACAAGCGTTGTCCAGATAGTCTTTTGTCTCAGAGCATTCAATGCAGAACTGATTTTATGCGATGAACCTACTGGTTCTCTTGATTCTCATAATTCCGAAAAGGTTATGGAATTACTGATTCGATTAAATCAAGAAGGGAAAACGATACTTATTGTTACGCATGATCCCTGGGTTGCATTCAAATGTAAAAAAAGTGATATATCTACATGACGCAAAACTCTCCAATACACAATAAACTGCACAGCACATTCAGACCATCTGGCAACACGAAAGCCTTGATGGTCTGATTTTTATTTAATATATTCAATTATAAGCACTTTTCCATTGTAAGATTATGCAGTTTTGCGCGTCATATAAGTGAAAGGGCTAAAGTAGGAATCGGTGTTTGCAAGCAGAAGCACATTAGATTCCTGCATTCTCCTACGCTGTCCTCCTGTCTATGTTAACAGAACAGTGAGCAGAAATAGAGAGATGCCTACACATAGAATTACATGGGGGTGATTATATGGTATAGTACAAGCCATGTTGGATGGCACAATGAACCAACAGTGGCGGATAAGGGCTCTGTTGCACTTTTCCGAATTCGAATCCGATGAGATTCTGCTGAGCTTGATTTAATACAATTAACCTATGACAAACAACGGAGGTACTATGAAAAAAATCAAACGTATCGCAGTACTCTGCGCAAGCATTGCATTGTTGGCGGTGCTCTGTGTACAAGCATTCGCTGCTGTTAATAACATTTCACCCAACTATGCGACAAACTCACATGATGACATGTCCATTTATTATTACGGATATGTTCAGTGCCGTCCGTCCTATAATGAGGATGGTCAGCATGCTCAAGCGGGCTATATCCGTTATTGGAGATATGACCTTTTAGGAAATATAGTCAATGACACCGGACGACTTTATACCGACTATGGTATAGATCAGACCGATTCGCGCCTGTTGACCAGAAGTCATACATATACGGATTCCATTATTCCTAATCCGCATAAGACGCAGTTCAGGTATGGATTCATGTGGCAACCCCACCGTGATGAGCCTATTCTGTGGCCGTTGCCATTTTCTACTGGAAATGCTACGGAATAATGATTTTTAAACGTCTGGACTAACCGAGTTGTGATAACCAAAAGGCGGGGGCACAGATTCTTTAGTGAAACCTTCTTTTCATTGCTTGATTCTGTTACCCCTGTTTTGTTTTACCAGCAGGGATGGTTTAATATGGTTCCAAATAAAACCATAAATTCATTTTAGGAGCGATCAAATGAAGCGAAAAAATGCAATGATTCTAATCATTTCTTGTATAATTCTAGTGATTATTGGGTTGGGGATATCCATAATTTATTCGGATTATATCTACAATCCTGCAAAAGGGCTAATTTCAATTTCTGTTGCCGGTCAAAATTGGGAACCCGATCCTGACTGGGAACCCGGAATGGAAGTCTCCCGCAATCCGAATTCTTCACAAGAGATATTGAGTTTCATGCAGGAAATAGATGCATGGGCAAATGCACATAAAGCAACCATTATTCATAAGAATGCTTTTTCAGCAGGAAGCGGTTACTGTGATTACTCCGGCTGGCTTTTCACTTTACTAAACGACCCAAGCAAAGAACATGAGACCGAAAAGAATAAGGGTGTCTACATTACAGAAAGCAACTTATTTAAAGAAGCATATGTAAAAGACGGCATATTAATGCCAGATAGCATTGGGCTTGCAGTTTCGGGGACTTACTGTGATGAGGATATGCCAGCCACACTTGCAAATGTTGATTTCTTATATCCATTAACCATGTCTACGATAGCAGATGGCGTATATTTGACAGATGCTCAGGAGGTCGATTCTCTTGTGAGGCTATTTGAGGAAAATGGATACCAGATAATATATCTCAATAAATCTCTTTCCATGTTTGAGCTGGCACAAAGAATGCTGACGGATGGGTTTGTTACTCGAGCGGCAGTCTGCGCCATGGTTGGTTTGCTTTTTTGCTTCATATATAACATCCTACTGCTATATAGGGAGAATCTTAGGAGCTTGCAGATACGCCACATCTTCGGTTTATCAAAGAAACGCATGTTATTCAATTCAGTTGGCATAGCGCTTCTGATAGCTGTAATAGCTATCGGCTTGTTTTCAGTCATTCTGTTTAATGGGCTTTCCTATATGTCGATGTATGATTTGAAGCGTTTATTCTTCTATGTCGCAATCGGAATTACTGCACTATCAATAGGAACCTCATTGGTTTGTGCCATAAGCATCAATAGTGCAGTAACAAAAGTGAGGTGATAGATTATGACATTGATAAGACAGGTATTCTCAGATTTATTCAAGGAAATCGGCTGGATTATTCTTTATGGATTTCTTGCTGCTATGACAATAATGACCTTCATATTGATTGGATTAAGCTATAAGCATGTTTCAGGACAAAACTCAGCAATCAATCGCTTCGTTAAAAACAATGTTTATATGGTCCAAATCAAGAGCTGTGAGCTTAACACTCAACAAACGGCTGTATCAGATGATTCAATGTCGTCCTATGCCGAACCACCTGGGGAACCACAACAAAACGGAGCAGATGCTTTTATAGAGTATTTTGAAAATGAGTTCTCCTCAGAGGGGGTGCTTGGAAGTTATGTAAGCATTCCGTATTCTGGAAACGGATTCAGCAATTTGATTATATATGTCGGCAAATATGCGGATCTGACCCGTTTCAGCCGTCCCGCCGGTAAATCAACAGTCATTGCCGTATCTACCGATCGAAAAGATATGGTTGGTGAAACCATACAGCTTTCGACAGAGAAGTTCACAATTGATGCCGCCGTTCCTGACAATATGGATATATACCATCCTTATTACTACGCGCCCGCTGGTTCATTGGAACTGGAAAATACTTTATACGTCTTTACGGACAGCTATGCGTTGATTAACAAACTGTTTCCGCAGGCGTCAGGAGATGCTTTATTAGAACGGCTCATAGCCGTAAATCCTACAGAGCAAGAGCTGATTGAATTAAGAGGCATTCTCTACAGAACAACGGGTATGTATGCCGGTATTCAATCTGTAAGCAGCTATTTGGCAAGCGTCGAAGCCAGTGGAACGAGGACTCATCAGACCTATCTTCTGTTCTATATTTCCTCTTCCATCGCTCTTATTGGAGCTATGCTGTTAAACATGACAAGAGCGCTGAACTTCATGATACCGGCTTACTCGATCCATCATCTGTTCGGTGCATCTGGGAAGTATGTATTTATGCGAATGCATTTGTTTACAGTGGGATATAACATTATCCCATTCGTAGGGATTCTGACAATTATGTCAAAGAATATGCTGCTGTCATTCGGAAATATTTCTATTCTGACTCTAGCACTGCTTGCAATAACGCTGACTATTACGACAATCAAGTATAGGCAGTTTAGAATCAATTTTTCACAGGGATTAAGGAGGGAGTAATCAATGAATCAGATCATACTAGATAAGGTGAGTAAAAGCTTTCGAACCAACAATTATGTGGTTAAGGCCGTAACCCAAGCTGAATTTGCAACAAACGCAGGAGAGGCTGTCGCAATAATCGGTCCTTCAGGCTCCGGAAAATCAACCTTGTTGAATATGCTGGGATTAATCCTTTCACCTGATGACGGACAGATAATTATTGATGGGAAGGATGTTACTAATATGCCGGATAATGTTCTTTGTTGCTTCAGAAATTCGAACTTTGGGTACATCGTTCAGGATTTCGCACTTTTGGATCAAGAAAGCGTGTACAGTAATATCAGGATACCGTTGTTGTACAGTAAAAAAATCAGGCGTAGAGAGCACAAAGCGCGTATACATGCCGCAGCCAGAGAGCTTGGAATATTTGATAAGCTGCACCGAAAGGCCGGGCAATTGTCCGGCGGCGAACGGCAGAGAGTCGCTATCGCAAGAGCCATCGTTTGTGATCAGCCAATAATACTTGCCGATGAGCCCACAGGTTCGCTTGATGCAGAAAATCGCGACAAGGTCATGAGTATTCTGATGAACCTTTGCAAAAATGGCGGTAAAACCCTGATCATTGTTACACATGATCGTTCTATTGCAGAGAAATGCGATAGAATTGTAGAAATGAAAGATGGACGGATTATCAAATAACGAATAAAAGGCGTTGCCAGAATTGGTTTCAGCAATATAGTTCTATAAGCATATTGGAGGTAATATCAAGCGTATTATAAGGCATATGAGAAATGGTTCTTTTGAATGCGTATTATTTTATGATAATTCGCAACAAAATGAATGAGCATTTAAGCCGCTCGACATAGCACAGATAGTTATATATCGTTTTTGCCTCTGCTGACTATTAATTGCTTCAGCAGAGGCGTTATTTTTGTATATCTATCGTTCCTCTGGGAATACCAAATGTCTATGAAGAATAAACGCTATCTTTAAAATAACTATTTCATCTCGATATTGCATTAATAATTGCAAGTATATATCGATGATTTTACGAGTTTGAATAGTACAATTATATAAAGAGGAGCGAACTCATCATGGACAAAATAGAATTTGGCAGACGAATCAGTCAGCTTCGAATAGCAAAAGGTGTTTCTGCAAGAGAAATGAGCCTTGATTCAGGGCAAAGCCCATCATATGTTAATAATATAGAGAATGCTAAGAATTATCCGTCAATGGCTGCATTTTTTGCGTTGTGCGATTATTTGAGCATTTCGCCTCAGGATTTTTTTAACACAGATATAAAGAATCCATCAAAGATTGACGAATTAATGGCAATAGTGCAGGGGCTTGACGATGAAAAGCTAGAGCTGCTTATCCGTCTGGCAAAAAGCTTCGGCAAGAACAAATAAATATATTGCTGGCCGAGCAGTTTCATGTAGACCGAATGATCTATTTTTGATGCTGCTCGGTTTTTCTGCTTGCACTTAATCTTTTGACTAGAAAGGAATGATTTTTATGAGCAAAGAAGTGACTAACAAAGCTGAACTGGATTACGCAGTTAATTTTGTTACCGCTCTCCGCAGTTTGGAGGAGAATCTGCGTGATCTAGAGAATCCACAGGTGATTATTAGCAGCTTTTTGAAGGCTGCAACAGAGTTTTATGACGCTGATCGAGCTTATGTCATTGAAGCAGACTGGAATGAAAACATCGCTATGAACACCCATGAGTGGTGCAAAGATGGTATCGAATATCAAAATGAGCAGCTTCAGTATTTGGAGATTAGCGACTACTCCCGTTGGTATTCTGCTTTGAAGAAAAACCAACCGATGATTATCTCTAATGTTGAACTGCTTCTTGAGGATAACGCATTTGAGTATGAGTTTTTTACAAAGTTCGGTGTACATTCTTTGATTGCCGTCCCTTTCTCCAAACGCCTGAGTCAGGGCTTTATTGGAGTAGATAATCCAAAGAGACATGGCGCTGATCCCACTTTTTTGCTCCTCCTTGCCTGCGTTATTGTACAAGAGTTAAATGAGATAAAACTGGATAAAAGGCTCTCTGCGGCTACACTAGCCTTAAAAGAAAATCCTAAGGGCATTTACATATCCTGTTTTGGCGGACTTTCAGTGCGCGGTATTGAAGGAGTGCTATCTGAAGACGATTTTACTTCTGCACAGTGCTACACGATGCTTGCATATCTGGCATTAATCGATAACCACAGAGCAACCCCCAGCCGTTTAGCACGGATTATTTGGTCAGACGAATGTATTGATAATCCTAATCGAGCAGTTCGCAATGTGGCCGCTCGTCTGCGTACATGTTTGAAAGTTATCGGTTTAGACTTTCTAATTATATACGATAATGGTTCTTACAGCCTTAACCAAAGTATGGGTTTGATTACAGATGTCAACCTGTTTGAAAACCTCTGTTTAAGGATGAAGCAAACTGACAGTGCCGAGGAAAAGTACAAGTTGTATGAATCTGCAATAGAATTGTTTACTGGAGATTTGCTTCCAAGGCTATCCGATAATATTAACTTTATCCCAAACATAACATATTACCATGGAATGTTTGTCGAACTGATTACAAGCTATGTTGAAGCTTGTTTATCTGAAGGACAGTATATATACGCTCATAGAGCAGTAAAAGAAGCTCTTACTTTCGATCCATATAATGGCCGTCTCAATATGTACCTGATCATTCTGATATATAAGCAGTCAGGCGTAGGTACAGCCAAATCATATTATATGAATACTAAAGACACCTTATCAGATGAACAGTTATACCGAATACAGATTGAATGTCCGGCACTCATGCTTGGATAATCCTATTACGGAGTGCTGTATCTCAGACATTATCCTCAGATTATCCCCAAATTATCCTCGGATTTTCTAATGTTTCTTCGTTAAAATTCTTTAATCTGTCCGTCCTTTAACTCAGAATTAGTCCTTTCCTGAGGCACCTGCCTGGTAGCATTTAATTCCGGAGGTCATCACCACCGGAATCTACCAAGTAGGTGGTCAGTATGAAACAGAGCGGAGGACGAATCGATCCCCATACCTTTCAGAAGCATAGGATTTCTATTTTGGGGCTGTTGAGGCATATTTATGTCAATTTACAGCCGTTTGATATTCGCCCTCCTAGTGGCTATCTAATACTGTACTACTATGCCTGCGGCTTTTTTGCCGCGGGCTTTTTTGTGTTTAGGGGAAAAAACCGTTGCCGTTCCCCACCTTCGTTTTTTTGATTTTCGGTTTTGAAATTCGAGGAAACGGAGGAAACACTTATGTTCAACAGAAAGAGTATTTACGCACTGAATAAAAAAGATACCGGCTCCATTATCTACATCGATGCCAACGGAAATATCATTCGTCTGACCCGTGAAGATTTTGACAGTGAAGCAGATTTCCTGAAGTGGAAAGCCTGGTCAGACGCAGAATACCATCATTCGGAGAAACGTGATCATGTCCATGCCAATCACACCGTTTCTCTGGACAGTATATCAGAGGAATCAGCGTCTACTCCAGCTGTGGATGTCTGCATAGAGCTGGAGCATGACAGGCTGGAGCAGATTCGCCACAGCACTGAGTTGGTGGAACGAATAAAGGTGATCCTGACCGAAACACAGTTCCGCAGACTTTGGATGCACTATGTTGATCGAATGACGATGGAAGCCATTGCGCTCCGAGAGGAGGTATCACATCAGGCCATCTCACTCAGCATTCTCACAGCAATCAAAAAAATTAAAAACTTGCTTTGAGAAGCGAAAAACACCTTGCAAAATCGCCCTCAAAACGGCGATAGGTGAAGGGTATTCTCTACGAAACCTTTCACTGTTCATTGACAACTGAATATACCATGATGCAGGCACAAAACCCGCGTGATAGCGACATAAGGCGCGCCGCCATGACGATAGCTTTA
>JAQYNQ010000019.1 GCA_028727785.1 Eubacteriaceae bacterium
CAAACAATATAACTATTATTCTCTTTAATATTTTCTGGCGTTGTTTGTTGTCAGTCGTAACATTAATAATATTTTCTTCAGAGCGCTGAACAATGTCCTCTTTAACAATGTCTTCACCGGCAAGAAATTCATTAATGCTTATTCCAAGAATCATACATAAATCATAGTAAACCGAAACATCAGGGAGACAAACTCCACGTTTCCACCTCTTCCTACATTATATGTTAAGGCAATTCTATATTCAATTTTTAAATAAGAACACCCCTTAGAAGTAGAATACTGTATTTTTACAAAAAACGGGACGAATTACTCGTCCCGAAATATTAAAAGGTGTCTTTGATTGTGCCAGCCATTCTGGTCATATCGTGTCTTACGTCACACATATCCTCCATTGTACGCTTTGCATCTCTGGATAGCTTGCGCTTGTCATCGGGAGACATACATTTATAGGCACAAAATCCGACTGTTCCCATTGCCGCAATTAATGCAGCATCTTTCCAAAAGCTGTTCATCTCTGCACACTCCTTTCAAGATTATTATGGAGTATTCAGAGTCGAAATATTCAGTCAATAAAGCCTCCGCCAATAACACAATCATCCAGATAAAACACTATGGACTGGCCGGGAGTAGCGGCTCTCTGCGGTTCATCAAAACGAGTTAACAGGCGTCCATCGCCTGCAGCAGAAATAACCGCCTCTGCAGGCTTTGATGCATAGCGAATTTTTGCTTTCACTGAAATGCATTCACCCTGTTGAAGCATCTTGCCGTCAGCAAAAACGTTATCAACAGAATATACCTCATTATGGAACAGATCGGCATTATCACCCAGTGTCACCTGATTGGTTTCAGGGTTAATCTGGGTTACAAAAGCCGGCTTTCCAAGAGCAATTCCCAGGCCCTTTCGCTGACCGACGGTGTAATTCATAATGCCCTTGTGTTTGCCAAGAACCTTTCCTTCACAGTCCACAAACTCTCCCGGCACGGATTTATAGCCTCTGCGGCCGAGATATTCCTGATAGCTTTCCCGAGTATCATCTATGAAGCAAATTTCCTGACTGTCTGCAGTATCAGCATTGGGTAAATCATACTGTCTTGCCATTTCTCTGGTTATTTCCTTATCTGAAAAGTCTCCCAGAGGAAAAATCAGGCGTGATAAAACATCCTGTCCCAGTCTATACAGCATATATGACTGATCTTTTCGTTCATTCGCACCTTGTCTCACGTAGTACAAATCAGTATTTTCATTGTGAGATATTCTGGCATAATGGCCTGTTGCAATGTAATATGCTCCTTCTCGGTCAGCTGCCTCTATAAGTTTTTTAAACTTAATATTCGGATTACATACTACACACGGATTTGGTGTGCGCCCGCAGCTGTATTCCTCGCAGAAGTTTTTTATTACAATTTGCTCAAACTCAGAAGATACATCCACCTTTATAAACTTTATTCCAAGGCGTCCTGCCAGATCTTCCGCAGCTCCGGCACCTTCCTCATTTTCGCCGGATACATCGAAATAAAAACCGATAACTTCCAGACCTCTTTCTTTTAATAACAAAGCAGCGGTAGTGCTGTCCACTCCGCCGCTTAGACCTAAAACAACTTTATTCTTCGATAACTTCGTCATGATCATCCTCATCAGCATCAGGATCGAATCCTTCTAATCCTGCATAAGTCTTCCCGTTCTTTTGTGCATAGTCATAGATTGCACACTTGATTGCATGGTCAGCAAGAACTGAGCAGTGTACTTTTACCGGTGGAAGTCCGCCTAATTCATCAATAATCTGCTTATTGGAAATTGCTAAAGCTTCATCTATTGTCTTGCCGATAATCATCTCTGTGGCCATGCTTGATGATGCGATAGCACTTCCGCAGCCGAAAGTCTTAAACTTTGCATCTGTAATAACGTCGTTTTCAACTTTAATCTGAATCTGCATCATATCGCCGCAAACCGGACTTCCGTATGTACCCTGTCCATCAGGATTTTCCATTTCCCCTACATTTCTTGGGTTCATGAAATGTTCCATTACTTTATCATTATATAGTCCCATTCTTATTTACCAGCCTTTCTCTTCGTTTACAGGAGACAGCATTCTTAGCTTTTCAACAACTTCTTTCAGGCTGTCTACCACATAGTCGATATCTTCTTTTGTTGTAAAATCACCAACTGTAAATCTTACTGTTCCGTGAATCATTTCCACAGGAACACCCAGTGCTTCAAGCACATGGGATGGCTTCAGTGACTTTGATGAACAAGCTGAGCCTGTTGAAACTGAAATTCCCTTATAGTCCAACAGAAGAAGAATTGACTCTCCTTCAATATACTTAAATGTAATGTTAGCATTTCCCGGATGTCTGTGTTCCATGCTTCCGTTTACAAATGTATCCTTAATTTCTCCGGTAACTCTCTCGACCAGATAATTTCTGAGTTCTTCACAATGCTTAACATGGTTATCAAAATTTGCCTTTGCAAGCTCAGCAGCCTTACCGAAACCAACAATGCCGGCCAGGTTTTCTGTTCCCGCACGTCTGCCCATTTCCTGTGCACCGCCATGAATGAAGTTTGGAAGTCTCAGTCCTTTTCTCATAAACATTGCTCCCACGCCCTTAGGTCCGTAAATCTTGTGAGCAGACATTGACATCAGATCAATGCCTAATTCTTTTACATCAATAGGAACATTTGCCAGGGCCTGAACAGCGTCTGTGTGGAAAAGAATCTTATGCTTCTTGGCAATTGCTGCCAGTTCCTTGATAGGTTCTACCGTACCGACTTCGTTATTGACAAACATAACACTGATAAGAATTGTCTTGTCAGTAATTGCTGATTCAAGAGTTTCCGGTTTAACTGTTCCGTCAGCTTCCACATCAAGGTATGTCACATCATAGCCGTTCTTTTCCAGAAACTCGCATGTATGAAGCATAGCGTGATGTTCAATTTTTGTAGTAATAATGTGATTACCTTTATCTTTTAAAGCATTTGCCACACCCATAAGCGCCCAGTTATCAGCCTCGCTTCCGCAGCCGGTAAAGAATACTTCTTTAGGATCTGCATTAATCAAGTCTGCAACCTGTCCTCTTGCCTTGTCTAAAGCGGCTTTAGCTTCAAGTCCTAATGTATATAAACTTGATGGATTTCCAAATTGCTGTGTGAAATATGGAATCATCTCCTGAACTACTTCCTCTTTCACAGGTGTAGTTGCCGAGTAGTCTAAATATACTTTTCTCATATATATATTATCTCCTATTTTTAATCTAACGTTTTATATTATACCATCAAAAATATAAATTAAAACAATAAATAATTAAAAAAGAGTGAATTTTTTAACAAATCCACTCTTAATTTCACTATAATTTGCTTTCCCCGAAAAACATATTAGCTTTTCTTATCGTTATCAACAAATTCAATGTTTTCAAGCTGAGCTCTGAGATTCGCCTTAAAGGAATCAATATATGCTCTGCGCAGGAGCTGCTGTTCTTCCTTTTCAGCATCAGTTAAGCCTTCCTCAGTCTTTGACTTTCTTGCAAGCTCATTAATTCTTTTAATCTGATCTTCAGTAATCATTCTTCCTCCTGTAAACCACAGTACGAAACTATTCGGCTAATTTGAAATCGTCTGCACCGCGTTTACATATAGGACAAGTAAAGTCGGCAGGAAGTTCACCTTCGCATTCATATTCATATCCGCAAATCTTGCAGACATACTTATTCTTTTTCGTTACTGCCGGTTCCTCTTCGCATACTTCCTTGAAATCAGGAACACTTCTGTGACATACCGGACAGATAAAATCTTCAGGAAGGCTGTCACCTACGTATTCATATCCGCAAATCTGGCAGACATACTTCTTCTCACCATTAACTGCTTTGCATGCGCATTCACCCTTTTCGCACTCAATGCAAAGTTCCTTAGCTAATGCATCAATGGCAGCTGTACTTTCTTCATTTAATGCGGAAAGAATTGTAACAGTTGTATCTGTGTATGTAATATTCTTACATGGTTCTAATGACTTTTTCATAACCTTTGCAGCCATTGGACCCCATGATCCGTTTTCTATTAATCCTATTGTTCTGTTCTTGTATCCACGTTCAACCAGACAGTCAATAAACTCTCTCATATAAGGGAATATCTCACCATTATAGGTAGTAGTGGCAAGTACAAGTTTTCCGTATCTGAATGCATCTTCTACAGCTTCAGCCATATCACAGCGAGCAAGGTCATTTACTGCAACCTTAGGGCATCCCATATCCTCAAGCTTATTAGCAAGAAGTTCAACAGCTTCCTTAGTATGTCCGTAAACTGAAGTGTAGCAGATTACAATGCCTTCTGATTCAACATCATATGTTGACCATGTCTGATATAATCCAAGATAGTACTCAAGATTTTCCTTTAGAACAGGTCCATGCAGCGGACAAATTGCATTAAGCTCCGCTCCTTCCAGCTTTTTAAGAAGCGCCTGTACCTGAGCACCATACTTGCCTACAATACCAAAGTAATATCTTCTTGCCTCACATGCCCAGTCCTCTTCCACGTCAAGTGCACCGAACTTGCCGAAACCGTCAGCTGAGAACAGAACCTTATCAGTTGAATCATAAGTTACCATTACTTCAGGCCAGTGTACCATAGGAGCAGTAAAGAATGTTAGCTGGTGAGCACCAAGGGAAAGAGTGTCCTTGTCATCAGCAATAATTCTATGTCCTTCGAAAGTTTCTCCAAAGAACTGTCCCATCATCTTAAAGGCTTTAGCTGTTGCAACAACAACAGTTTCAGGATATACTTCCATAAAGTTCATTATGTTAGCTGAATGATCCGGTTCCATATGCTGCACGATAAGATAATCCGGTTTACGTCCTTCTAATGCAGCAGCTACATTACCCAGCCATTCTTCGGTAAAACTGGCATCTACAGTATCAAATACTGCAATCTTTTCATCCATAATTACATATGAATTATATGCCATACCGTTTTCTACTACAAAATGACCTTCAAAAAGGTCTACCTGATGGTCATTTACACCAACATACTTTATGTCTTTTGTTACCATTGTTACATCACCTCGTACTAAAATGTTAGAATACATTCTATCACAATACTTATGTTACTTCAAGCACTCAAGAATGTACTTTTACTCTTGTTACTGCTGTTTTTTTCCAGACAACTAAGGAACTCATGTACAATCCGGTTGAATTCATCCGGACGTTTTGCAGCAATAAAGTGATTACCCCTGATGAAGCACAGCTTGGAGTCGTTAATACATCTGCTAATAAGCTCTGTATGCTTTCGGGTAATCATATCATGTGTTCCTGCAATAACCAGAACAGGCATTTTCAGAAGTCTTAAATCTTCGCAGTCAATATCCGGTTCATTTACTATAAGATTCAGCAGCTCACATTTTTTCTTTATACGGTCAGAAAATCCACTGAAAGCTTTAAAAAAATAATATCCGATTCCGGCAGGCAAAAGAACTCTTCTTTTTAGTCCATCAGGATTCAGATTTGCACTGTTAAGTACCAGTCGACTGACATATTCAGGATGCTCAAGTGCATAATAAACTGCAATATTGCCCCCATCAGAAAAGCCCAGCATATTAGTTTTGACAATTTCCTTTTTCAGAATTAAAGAATGAAGATCCTCTGCAAACTGCTTTAGGCTAAAGGGTGCGGTTCCCCTGGGAGAACCGCCGTGGCCTCTTGTGTCTATGGCAATTACATGGTAAAACCTGCTGAAGTATTCAATCTGATTCTGGAAATAGGTGTAGCTCTGTCCATTTCCGTGCAGAAGTACCAGGTATTCGCCCCGGCCCTTCTCCAAATAATTCAATCCGATACTCATATATCCTCTCATTATTTTGCTGCTCTGCAGCTGTAGTTTATTCCTGCTTTTTTTGCCTGGCTGCTTAAATCTTTCACCTGCAGCCTGTACATTTTTCCGTCTTTAATGAAATATGTCCCGCATTGTCTGAACTGGAAATTTACATTTTTTCTGATGCACTGTTCTCTAATATCAAGTACCCATTCATAGTTCAGGGGCCGGGCATTAACATCTGATTCCCCGCCGACAACAACCAGCTCTACATTATCAAGATACTTTTCCATATCAACAGGGCCGATTAAGGGCTGAGCGGTAATACATCTGTGCTTTATGGGCATGGAAACAAAAGCAGAAAGCTTTCTGTCTGCGTTTTCCTGATTTTCTACTGTGCAGCACACAACAACGTTGTCGTATCCATCTCCCCAGTCATCGGGAATACAGGACATAAAGCGCTCAATTCTTTTTGTTAAAAAAAGAAATGTGCAGTCCCTGCGCTCCTTTATCATTTTCCAGCATTCATTGCGCCACTCATCAGCATCTTCTATTAAAAAATCTGATGAAAAGCACAGGTAAACAAGACCCGTCTTCATTTTATAACTGCCGTTTTTTAACCTTGCAACAGGTTTATTGTAATCATTTGTTTTTACAATATTATTAGTGTTTACCCTACGCTTAGCGTCACCCTTATGTATGTAGCAGTAGAGACATCCTTCGCTGCATTTTCTGCATCCCCTCCAGGGGTTCCACATTGCCATAGTTCACCTCTGAATCATTTTATTTAAGATATTATATCATACAAATGTTTATTTGTATTTTCGTATTTCTTCAAGAAAAATCCTGTTCAGATGATTCCAGTCAAAAGTAACTTTATCATCAATATTTTTCAGTATTGTCTTTATTTCAGCAGGGAGCTCAGCCGCAGCAAGTTCTGAAAAAAGCATGGGAGGGGGTGTCTGTTTTTCCAGAATCCAGCGACAGGCTAGAACAGGTCTCAAAACACAAAAAAATTATTTGCTCTTACCAGTTCTCCCTTAAGATAGTCTCTGTAGTTTCCTTCTGCCATGCTTATGTAATGATACAGGCTTGATTTTGTAGAAAAATAGCAGATCCCACCCGTTAATATCAAGTTCATCATCTATGGGCAACTCTAGAACATCCCTTATAGGATTAAGCCTGAGATATTCTTCTTCCGTTCTGACGTATATAGTATTAAAGCTTTCTTTTCACACATTTTTTACACCCTTTAGGCCTTAAAATTAAACACAGGCTTCATTATTTCAATAATATCTACAGTTTCTTTAACTACATCAACAATATCCTTAAGAGACTTATATGCCATTGGGGCCTCATCAAGGGTAAACTCATTCACAGATGAGGTATAAATTCCTTCCATGGACTTTCTGTACGTCTCCATATCAAGAGTATTCTTTGCAGCAGTTCTTGACATTATTCTTCCTGCACCATGGGGAGCTGAATAATTCCATTCCGGATTTCCCTTTCCCACTGCCAGAATTGAACCATCGCGCATATTAACAGGAATAAGCACCTTCTCGCCTGCATGTGCCGCTATTGCGCCTTTGCGGAGTATCATTTCTTCTGTGTCAATATAATTATGTATGGTATGAAATGATTCCAAAGGATTCAGTCCGGCTTTCTCGATTATTATTTCAGCAATGAGCTCACGATTTCTTTTGGCAAATTTCTGGCAGATTTCTACGTCAGAAATATAATCATCCATAAACGAATCATACAGCCAGCATAAATCTTCCGGTGCATCAAGCTCTTTTGTTTTGTAATTATTCTCTAATTCAATAAGAGCTGATTGAATTTCAGTACATCGTCCCTCTTCCTTGTAGTTTTTGATAATACGCTGTCTCTCTCTGAAATACTCTTCCTTTCCTCTGTGCAGGTCCACAGCAGTCTGCTGATAGAATTCTGCCACCTGTTTGCCAAGATTTCGGCTTCCTGAATGGATTATCAGATAATATGCACCCTCTGAATCCCGGTCAATCTCAATAAAGTGATTACCTCCTCCAAGTGTGCCGACAGCTCTTTCCAGACGTCTGGAGTATTTTAAGTTTCTGTAGCATTTCAGTCCTGTAAGGTCGAAATGTTCTATGCAGCCATCCCAGACTCTTTTCCCTGAAGGAATGAAATGGCATATTTCATCTATAACATTAAAATCAATTGTTCCATCGGACAGTTTCACAGTGTACATTCCACAGCCAATATCTACGCCGACTATATTGGGGCAGATTTTGTCTTTTACAGTCATAGTTGTTCCAACTGTGCATCCTTTACCGCTGTGGACATCCGGCATGATTCTTATCTTGCTTTCCGAAGTAAGGCCATAGTCGCACATTCTTCGAATCTGTTCTATGGCTTCATCTTCAATTACCTTTGCATAACAGATTGCTGTATTATTCTTTCCCTTGATTTCCAGCATTTAACTCATTCCTTTCTCTTTTCTTTTTGTAAGGAAATCATATAACATATTCTGTAACAAATCTCGGAAAAAAGTTGCGGACTCATTAAAGTCCGCAGTTTTTTTGTCTTTTCAATCTTTCCTTAATAAGGTTTTTGAAGTAAACAGGTGCAATAACCTTAATCATAGGTCCAAATGACAGAATGCGTATAAGAAGCTCCGTTTCATCATCTTTGTCATAGAAAACAGTAACCTGATAGTGTCTGTCATCTAGCTGTTCTGCCTCTTTTCTGAAATGAGCAAAGCTCATCAGAACTCTGTCTAAGGCATTTCTTTCATCACTTAACTGGAATACAACCTGTCGCTGCCTTGCAGAAACTCTGTTTGAAAATGATTTTCTGTCAATTGAAGAACAAGGCATGCAGCTTACTATTCTGGACAGGTTTATTGTAGCAGCAGAACTTGATCCGGATCCTATAAGGCGGAATTTATCATCTTTTTCTGAATACTCCAGATATTTAGGGAGTATAACCAGATTTATTTCTGCACCGGAACGAGTTCTTGTCCGGATATTCAGTGGATACTTATTTCTTATAGCATCAAGAATAAGCCTGAAATTATGTATATACTGTTCATCTGTATAATTGTCACCGTCCGAATATTTGTCAAAAATTTCAATGTCATCAGATGTAAACAATGGTTCCACGTCACCAAAGTCCAGAGGCTCATCAACAAACAGCTTCATCCTTTTATCAAGGGAAACAGCCTTCAGCCAGCGTTTCTGAATAAGTGTAAGGGGCATGTCAGGAATATTCTCAATGGGAGTCGTTCCGTCCTTTTTTATAAGCTGCCACTTTTCTCCGTAAATGGACTGCTCTATTGAAGGAACACTTTCCCCAAAAGCATTTTCCTGCACAATCTGGTGCAGTTCACTTCGTCCAACAGGATTTATGATAGCTTTCTTTATTATTGCAGCTACTGCATTATAATATGCACTGTATATTTCATTGAAAATCATTTAGGCTCACCGCCTTTCTCCTCAATTCTATATATTCTGTACATTTCTTCAAGATCATCCTTAAACAACTTTTCTTTTTCGTAATCCGAAAAATATATATCTGTTATCCTGCAGATAAAAGTGCGTATCCACGGAATCAGTTCTCCTGCATCATATACATCAGCAGAAAAGCGGCATGTGTTTGCATCAATGCGCTCCACAGAGCCGCAACGTTTTTCACGTTCTAGTCTCTGCAGAATATGTTTCTCACTGTCATTATAATACAACGTAAATTCAACATGTTCCATACGCTGTCCGGATACACTGCGAGTGCTTACACCCCATATGTGATTTTTCATATTATCAAGTGTAACACGCAAAGCGTGGAAATCTTCTGCTTCTTCGGCGGTGACAACTTTAACGATATTATCTGTCCTAAAAGATATCATCTTCTTTCCTTTAGGATGGTAGGCCATAAGATACTGTCTTCCGCTCTGAACGCTTATATAAAGCTTCAGTGGCACCACATGAAGACTTCTGGTTCTTTTTTTGTTTCTGTTAAAGCTTTGGATATCAACATATCTCTTTTCCTGCATTGCCTGAAGCAGCATGTATACTATTTCGCTGTCAAGAGAAGATGTAATGTAATGATGTTTAAAAAGAAAAGGATTGCAATTATCTTCTGATTTTTTGTTTTCATCTCTATCCAGCAGAAATGAACCGATTACTCCGCATGGTGATATTTCTGAAAAAAAGCTGATAACAGACGGATCATAACATTCTGTACATTCCGGTTTACTGTAATAGATTGTTTTCCCAATTTTCTTTTTTTCTATAATTCCTTCACTGATATATTCATTCAATTTTTTTCTTACTGTTGACTCATCAAATAATCTGGGAGGTTCAAAGACGGAAAGATATCTATCGATATTTTGGGTAATACTCTTTAAGGTTAATGGTTCTTCGGATGATTCGAGAATATCCATAATAATGAAGTGCAAAGTTATATCTCCATCTGTAAAGCTTTTTGTCTTCCAGGCTCTATAAAGAGGATTTTTGTTCACTTTTCTGCTATCTATGGAAATAAAAACATTTTTCCCTTCAGCCGTCTGTCTGAACTGCATATAATCACCCAGCCAGCTCTCCACCCGTCTTCTTTCATCATCATAGGATCGCAAACTTTTAGAGTCAAACTGCTCGCGACTTTTGAAGCCAAAAACATAGAAATCGCGCATATACTCCCGAATCGTATTAATATTTTTTATAAGCTCACTGTATGACACGATCAGTCTCCTTTTTACGAGTAATTTTCATTATAAAGTATAGCACAGCACAGAAAAAATGCCAGAGGCAAACTACCTCCGGCATATCATTCACCCCGCTGCGTCCAGCATATTCTCAATGAAAATTCCATACCCTCTCGTTGGATCATTCACAAGAACGTGCGTCACCGCTCCGACCAGCTTCCCATCCTGAATGATCGGGCTGCCGCTCATTCCCTGAACAATTCCCCCGCTTATGCTTAACAGCCTTTCATCTGTAACCTTAAATTCTATGCTTTTTGATTTTGCTTTGCTGTGATGTCTGACTCTGGTTATTTCAATATCAAATCGTTCAACCTTTGTTCCATCAACGGTAGTCAAAATATAAGCTTCCCCTCTTTGGGTCTGATTTGGCGTTGCAGCAACGAGAGGATTTCTGATATTAATATCACCCTCGTCACTTGCTGAACAGAAAACACCCATTTCAGTGTTTTTCAGAACATTTCCAAGTGGGTTGTCAAAATTATATATTGTTCCTCCAATTTCTCCCGGCTCACCTTTTTTCCCGATGGTAATCTGATTAACCTTTGTATTCAGCAGCTTTCCGTCTTCTACATCCAGAAGAGTTCCTGTCTCAGGTTCGTATATTCCATGTCCCAGGGCTGCGAATCTGTCATTTCTCGGATCATAGAAAGTTAAAGTGCCTATGCCTGCAATTTTTTCCTTTATCCATAATCCAAGCTTGTATTCAGAAGTCTTCTCGTCATAATAAGGTGTAAGGGCGTATTCTACCCGTTCACTGTTTCTCACAGCCTCAACTTTAACTGTCTGCTCAGACCCGGAAACAATTTCTGCAACCTCCTCAGGGCTGTTTACACGAGTATTATTTACTTTAATAATTCTGTCTCCTATCTGCGCTTCGCAATCCTGAGTTGTTCCTACGACCAGAGCGCCTTTAACATCCATTTGTATTCCAATGGAGTTTCCACATGGTATAAGAATGCGCTCAGCGACAACATTTTCAGATTCAGTTGTAATTACAGTGTTTTCCGGAAATATAACACCTGTAGTAACAATAAACAGTAAAACAAGTATAAAAACGCCTAAGGATTTAACTATTCTTCTTTTCATTCACATTCAAACCTAACTTTCATAATCCATTAAAAGTTTGTTCAGCTGTTCTCTTGAACTCAGCTTTATACCTTCATCGAGTCGCTTCTGATCCGATTCTGAAAGAGTCTCGTAAACAATATTTGTTTTTTCAATTTCAATATGCTTACCTTGAGAATCATAATAATATACTCTTACTATATTATTATCATTTTTAACCAGATAATATGACTCAGTAACTATTTTAGATACAGGCTCATCTGAATTATTATCGTTTCTGTTCTCATCATCTGAATCATCCTGCCCGCTGTTTTCACTCTGAATTATGTTACTGTTATTTATGTCCCTGTCAGTTTCAGTATCATCTGCAAAAGCTGCAATAATAAACAGTATTCCTATTGCTCCTAAAACTACAGTTATAGCAATCCATCCCCAGGGAAATCTTTTCTTTTCACTAAACATAAAAACTCACCTCAAGGATATTCTTGCCATTATCAGTTTTTTTATTCAATTCATCATTTTATCAGATTGTAATCATGTCTTTAATTTTATCAAAAGTTTTCTGTCCGATTCCGCTCACATTCATAAGGTCTTCCTTGCTCTTGAATTTTCCGTTACTGTTTCTGTATGCCAGAATCTTTTCAGCTGTTGACGGACCTACCCCCGGAATCTCCTGAAGTCCGTCACTGTCTGCAATATTAATGTTTACAAGGCCATTATCCATTAACCCTGTACTTCCCTTTTCATCAAAACTTCCAGTGCTCAGTTCATTCTTATCAGGAACAATAATCTTCTGTCCGTCACTGACAATTTCGGCCTGATTTATACTTTCCACGCTGGCATTTGAAGTTAATCCTCCTGCTTTTTCCACAACCTCAAACAGCCTTGTACCGTCTGCAACCTGATAAACTCCCGGATTTTTTACCTCTCCGCTAATGTCAATGTATATGGGTTTGGAAGAAACTGAAGTATCTTCTGTTTCGGAGCTGTCAATAAACTGGCCGTCTGAAGAAGTTATAACAATATCATCATTTTTACCATTGATTCCAAAAAACAAGACAGCGACAATCAGAATCAGTACTGCTGCCGCTGCTATCCATATTCTTTTATCTTTTCTGCTTTTTTCAATCGCTGACTGAACAGCAATCTTGAAAGTATCCATATTAAACTTGTCCATCTTGTGCCTCTCAAAAAGTAAATTAGTAAATTAATTGTGTGGATTGCTACCATTATTTTACATTTTATTCAAAGCACCGTCAAGTGTAAACAGTTTAAATATGTAATTTTCTGTCAAATGAAATTTTTGTTCTTTCTACTTCAACATCGTATCTCTCTATTCCAAGATTGGCAAATTCCATAAGGGATGAAATAACCTGTTCAGGACTTAAATTTGAAGTACTTCCGCAGTCTAATACAAGCTTCAGAGTAAGATTCTCTCCTTCAATAAGCTGAATATTGCGAATTTTACTTCTAATATCAACTTCAACCATTTTCTTGGTTTTCTTCTGGCGTTTGTAAGCTTTGATACTGTCCTGAGTCAGATAATCACTCAGAATCTTTGCGTAATCCGCACTATTGGCCTTGACAGGAAAAACGACAGTATATTCAGCCTCGTCAACAATTGCCGCAAGAGACTTGACATTGTCGGTTAAGCGGCTGCAGGCTTTGATAATCAGCCCCTGAGGCATGATTTCACTTACTGCATTTTTTATATCAACGGGTAGAAAATCTTCTACGGTCTCAAACTCCAGTATTTCATCTGCTGCAGTGTAGCCTAATGATAGTGGCTGTGCAAAGCCCATTTTGGGATGTGGATTAAAACCCTGCGAATGAGCCATTGTAATATCGCATCTCTTGAAAGCACGCTGGAAAAGTCTGAGCATATCCAGGTGAGAGGTGTATTTCATATAGCCTTCTTTGGCAAATCTTATAATATATCTACTCACTATAAATACCTCCCAGCTTACATTCTACTCTTCTGTTGATTCCACATCCAACGCAGCCATAACGGCAATCGTGAGTAGTTTTTTCTTCAGCAGCCTTCTTCATTTCTGACATCAGGAATTTTTTTGAAACTGAAGAATCTACAATGTCCCAAGGCAGAACTTCATCAAAACTTCTTTCTCTGGTTGTATAGAATGATATATCTGTTTCTGAAAGTTCAATAGCCTTCTGCCATTTAGCCAGATCAAAGTGTTCTGACCAGCTGTCCAGCTTGCATCCCTGCTTGTGGGCCTCCAGAAGAAGTTTTGCAAGGCGTCTGTCTCCCCTTGCAAAAACAGCCTCATAAGTACTTACGGCATCATCGTGATAGTTAAAGGTTACACTTTTCATATTAAGCTTCTCACGAAGATAATTGTGTTTCTTAGTGAAATCTTCTGTGTTGTCCTGTCTTACCCACTGGAACGGAGTATGTGGCTTTGGAACGAAGTTGGACACACTCACTGTAACGTTGAAACGTCCTCCTTTACCGGATTTTCTGTGAATTCCCACAATATTCCTTGCTATTTCAGCGATTCCGTCCAGATCTTCATATGTCTCTGTAGGCAGACCAATCATAAAGTAAAGCTTGATGTTCTTCCATCCAAGTTCAATAGCCTGTTCTACAGCATCATATATGTCCTTTTCAGTAATGCCCTTGTTAATAACATCTCTCAGTCTCTGAGTTCCCGCTTCAGGTGCAAAGGTCAGACCCGACTTTTTGTAACCCTGAATTTCTTCAAGAACGTTGAAGGAGAACGTGTCCAGTCTTAGTGACGGAAGAGACAGAGAAACATGACGTTTCTTACATTCCTGCATAAGTTCAATAGCAAGTGGTTCAAACTTTGAATAGTCACTTGTTGACAGCGACAGCAGAGATAGCTCTTCATGACCTGTATTTGCAAGCTGCGTCATGGCAAGATCCATAATCTTGTCCTTTGAACGTTCACGTACAGGTCTGTAGATCATGCCTGCCTGACAGAATCTGCAGCCTCGTGTGCATCCTCTGAAGGTTTCCACAACTGATCGGTCATGAACAGTTTCAATTATAGGTACAATAGGAGAAGTCGGGAATTCAATGTTCTCGATATCCTCTACAATACATCTTTCTACACTGTCAGGTGCACCTTCATAATTCTTTTCGTATGCTTTAACAGTTCCATCCGTGTTATATGTAACATTATAAAATGACGGAATGTATACTCCTGTATCTCCGGCGATTTCCTTGTAGAATTCTTCTTTTGAAATTCCTCTCTCCTTTGCCTCTCCGTATTTTTTCATGAGAACAGGCAGACTGTTTTCTCCGTCACCAATCATGAAAATATCAATAAAGTCTGCAAGAGGTTCCGGATTATAAGCGCAAGGTCCACCTGCAATAATAATAGGATCTTCTTCTGTTCTATCCTTTGAAAGAAGAGGGATCTGTGCCAGTTCCAGCATATTCAGAATATTAGTAAATGACATTTCATACTGCAGAGTAAAGCCAAAAAAATCAAGTTCTTTTACAGGCGTTTTTGTTTCTAATGTAAATAGTGGAATGTCATTTTCTCTCATAAGATTTTCCATATCTACAGCAGGAGCAAAAACTCTCTCGCAGTAGATATCATCTTCTTTATTCAGATTATGGTAAAGAATCTGAAGACCCATATATGACATTCCTATTTCATATAAGTCAGGGAATGCGAAAGCAAATCTTGTCTTCACATTCTCCGGTATCTTAATAGCAATATTGTATTCCCCACCAATATATCTGGCAGGCTTTTCTACTTGTTTAAGAAGGTTGTTTAATTTTGATCGCATTAAAATCTCCTCACGTAATTTTATTATTTATTCTTCAAACAGACTGTCAATTGACTGACCGATATATTCCTCAATCTTGTCCAATAACACTCTGGTTTTATCCTTAGTCATCAGAATATGCTCTCTTACACCCGGAATGTACTGTGGAGCTTTATCTAAAATATATTTAATTCGTTCATCCAGACCCACGTACTTGTCCTCTTTTACAAGTCTGTCTCCCAGACATACCATGTCAGTCTCGTTAAGTTTTTCAAATTCATTCAGGTCATACCTCATGTGAACCTTAACAATTTCCGCTTCGTCATGAAAACCATGCTCTTCAAGGATTTCAGCACCTACACTCCCGTGGTCCTCTTCTATCCTGGCAACATCATGTGAAAGGGCAGCCCCCTCGATCAAAGCCAGATCAAAGCCGTAACCTTTCTCGTTCATTTTTTCTGCTATTGTTAGCGCAACTTTGCAAACTGCCTTGCAATGTCTTACTACATGAGCCGGTGTATTATATTCTATGTATAGCTGTTCGCATTCCTTTGGACTTATTCTTTTGTTCATATACTCACCAACTTTCTGTTAATTAGTATATCACATATCAGATGTCAAATCATATAAAAAATCATTGCCGCATTTTGGATTGTAGTTTCCTATAACCTCTCCCCGCTGAACTCTCTCATCAGGAATTACTTTAACGTCCTCAAGGAAACCATATGTAGAAACAGCTTCTTCATGCTTTATGACAACAAACAGTCCTTTTTCTGCATTTTTCCCAACATACTGGACTTTTCCGCCTGCAACAGAATGAACCTGCTGAATATCTTCTGAATTACTTCCGGAATCAACAGGGACTCCATACTGTGCCTCCTTGTTCACCTGGACAACAGTTGATACTACACGAGCAGGTGTATCTTTCAGTATGGCTGCAGCTTTAGCTGCCGTACCCCGTATTTCTGATACAGTAATATTATGACAGGCTATGTTGTATAGCTTATCGTAATATTTTAAAACCTGACTGTCGCTGCTGTTTCTCATAATCAAAACTGATATTGTTATAATTAAACATATACAGAACTGGATTAATATCTTTTTTTCATATTTTTTCTTCTTCATAAAATCACCTCTATACAATACAAAGTATTATATAGAGGCGGTTAATATGACATACTTTATTTTCAATTATTCCTAGAAGTCAAATTCATCCCAGTATTCAAATTCATAATCGAATACTTTAATAATATCTCCCTCTTCTAAACCTAATTCTATTAATGTGTCGATTGCACCCTTGCTTTCGATATACTTGTACAGATAACGCAGTGAACCCATATCGTTAAAGTTTGTTGAGTCAAAGATTTTACGCAGCTGTTTTCCGTAAATAATGTAATCGTTTCCGGATTTTTCTGCATAAACATTCTTATAGTCAGGATCCTTATCTTCGTTTTCGAAATCAAAGTATTCATATTCGTCTTCTTCCACAGGATTAAGAGCAGCTTTTTCTAGTTCTTCCAGTGCTGCTGCAAGTAATTCCTGAACGCCCAGATTAATCGGAGCACAAATCGGGAATACTCTATATCCCTGACCCTCAACGTATTCTTTAAATTCTATATACTGTGGATCATCTTCGTCTATCATGTCCATCTTATTTGCTGCTACAAGCATAGGTTTCTTTGCAACCTTTTCGCTGTACATGCGCAGCTCATTATTAATCTTGTCAAAATCCTCTATTGGATTTCTTCCTTCACTTCCTGAAACGTCAACAACGTGGATAAGAACTTTAGTTCTTTCAATATGCTTCAGGAATTTAAAACCTAAACCAAGACCCTGATGTGCTCCTTCAATAATGCCTGCAATATCAGCCATTACAAAACTGGAATCATAAATCTCAACAACACCTAAATTAGGATTAATAGTTGTGAAATGATAATTTTCAATTTTAGGCTGAGCACTTGTTGAAGTAGCAAGAAGGCTTGATTTTCCAACATTAGGAAAACCAACCAAACCTACATCAGCCAGCATTTTCATTTCCAGAATGATAGTTCTTTCCTTGGCAAATCCGCCTGCTTCAGCAAAGTTCGGAGCTTGTCTTACGGAGTTTTTGAAATGTACATTTCCCTTTCCTCCACGACCGCCTTTTGCGGCAACGAAGCTATCACCATCCTCCACAAGATCTTTCATTACAAGTCCTGATTCTTCATCTATAACAACGGTCCCCATAGGTACTTTAATAACAAGATTTTCACCATTTTTTCCAAATCTTTTTTTCTTCATACCATTCTGGCCGTCTTCAGCTTCATATTTTCTCTTATATCTGAAGTCCATAAGAGTTCTCAGGTTTCTGTCGGCCTGAAAGATTACATCTCCGCCTTTTCCTCCGTCTCCACCGTCAGGTCCCCCTTCAGGTACGAAAGGCTCTCTTCTGAAAGAAACGCAACCGTTTCCGCCTTTTCCTGATTTGATAAATATTTTGGCTCTATCTACAAACATCTGTTAGAACCCCCTTATAGTTCCCTGCAATTTGATAAATAAAATAGATACATAAAAAGCCCCTACACGTGTTAGGGGCTTCAAGGTTTTCTTATGCCTGTTTTGGATAAACGCTTACCTGTTTTCTAGTCTTGTCTTTTCTTTCAAACTTTACAGCACCGTCAATCATAGCAAATAATGTGTCATCTCCGCCGATGCCAACATTATTACCAGGATGGAACTTAGTACCTCTCTGTCTAACCAAAATGCTTCCAGCGCTAACAAACTGTCCGTCACCTGTCTTAACGCCTAAACGCTTGGACTCGGAGTCACGACCGTTCTTAGAGCTACCTACTCCTTTTTTACTTGCCATGTTCCAGACACCTCCTTACTTTCTGGCTATTGGAATTACTTTAATGCTGCTTCGATTGTTTCGATGATTACAGCCTTTGTTGCTTTTGCATCTACTTCAATGTTGTTTTCTGCAGCGAAAGCAATTAATTCATCTTTCTTCATTGAAGCTGAGAATTTCTTTTCTCCACTTTCTTTGGCTTCTGCTTTAGGAGCTTCTCCTCCTAATGATTCGATCTTAACCATTGTGTATGGCTGTCTGTGACCCTGCTTCTTTCTGTAGTCCTTCTTAGCCTTGTACTTGTAAATGATAACCTTCTTGCCTTTACCATTTTCAACTACTTCACCAGCTACTGCTGCACCTTCAACGTATGGTGCACCTACCTTAAGGTCTCCTTCTCCGGCTAGAACCAGTACCTTATCGAATACAATCTTATCACCAGCTTCAACATTTAACTTTTCAACTGTGATGATGTCGCCTTCCTGTACTCTGTACTGCTTTCCACCTGTTTCAATTACTGCGTACATGTTTTCTTTACCTCCTCTATCCAGTCTCGCCATTTAAGGTGATTCACGGAATTGTCCGTGAATACTTCACTGCAAACCTCTTCCGTGCGGTCTAACTCGTTCATGATACCATAGAGATTGAAGCTTGTCAAACATTTTTCAGCAATTTTCAATATACTTTTTCTAGATTTTTTTTCAATCAAACACAATTACTTATATGAAACCAGTTCTTCTATTGACTTTCTCTTTGGCGCTTCCGGAGTTTCACAATCAGCATATCCCATAGCAATAAGTGCAGCTATTCTCTGTCCTTCCGGTAATTCTACAGCCTCTGCAACAGAAGCCTCATCGAAGATTCCCAGAATAACGGTTCCTACACCTTTATCATGTGCTGCAAGGCAGAATGTCTGTGTAGCAATTCCTGTATCAAAGGATTCCCATCTGTCTTCCTTAGATGTTGTATACGAACCGTCCTTTTCATATCCGGAACGTCCTGTAACGTATGAAACTACAACCAGCTGAGGCGCATTTTTAATAGTTTTACTGTTATAAGTAAATCCCAGAACACAATCATCGGCAATCTTTGCTTTAAGTGCTTCATCTTCGATTACAGTGTATCTTGTAATCTGAGTGTTCTTCCATGATGGAGCATAAGCTGCAGCATCGATAATCTGGTTCATTACTTCTCTGCTGACTTTATCGGCCTTAAACTTTCTAATGCTTCTTCTTTCTTTGATACATTTAATTGCTTCCATTTTTTAGTCTCCCATTTATTATAAAAAATTATTCTATAACTACTCCGTCTTCATCAACAGTAAGTTCCTCTTCTGCAGGTTTAAGAGTAGCCATAAGTTCAGCTTCAATCTTTGCAAGAATATCAGGATTGTTTTCCAGGAAATTCTTAACATTTTCTCTGCCCTGTCCGATTCTATCGCCCCCATAGCTATACCATGAACCGGCCTTCTCAATAATCTTAGCCTCAACAGCACAGTCAAGGACATCCCCTGATTTAGAAATTCCCTTGCCATACATAATGTCAAATTCAGCCTGCTTGAAAGGTGGTGCAACCTTATTCTTGACAATTTTAACTCTTGTTCTGTTACCAAGCATCTGGTCTCCGCTCTTTATTGTTTCAACTCTTCTTACATCCATGCGCATTGAAGCATAGAACTTAAGAGCACGTCCACCTGTTGTAGTTTCCGGATTACCAAACATTACACCGATTTTCTCACGCAGCTGATTGATAAAGATAACACAGGTGTTTGTCTTATTTACAGCACCTGCAATTTTTCTCAGTGCCTGCGACATAAGTCTCGCCTGAAGTCCAACATGAGAATCACCCATGTCTCCCATAATTTCTGCCTTTGGTACAAGAGCAGCTACAGAGTCGATTATTATTACATCCAGGGCTCCACTTCTTGCCAGCATATCACATATTTCCAGGGCCTGCTCACCTGTATCAGGCTGAGAAACGATTAAGTCTTCAACATTTACGCCAAGATTTCTGGCATAAATAGGATCTAGCGCATGTTCTGCATCGATAAAAGCAGCTTTCCCGCCATTCTTCTGTGCCTCAGCTACGATATGTAGTGTTAATGTGGTTTTACCTGATGACTCAGGTCCATATATTTCAACAATTCTTCCTCTCGGAACACCGCCTACACCTGTTGCAATGTCCAGACTTGTTGAACCTGTTGATATTGTATCTATATTCAGTGCGGAAGAATCATCCATCTTCATGATGGCTCCCTTGCCAAACTGTTTCTGAATTTGCGCTAATGCCGCCTCTAAAGCTTTTTCTCTTTCGTCCATTATATTATTCCCTCCATATAGAACATTTGTTCTTATAACAATAATACCTTATCATGACACGCAGGTCAAGATAAAATAAATGTAATTTAATTCCATTTATTAATATATTCTATCTTGCAGGAATTGTCAATATTTAACATATATTAATTCTGTCAACCAATCATCCTGTCGATAAGTTTGAACATTTCTTTTACTGCGTACTCCCGATTGTAGCTTCTGTCACCAGAACCTGTCTGCAGTTTTTTCACATCTACTTTTCCGTCATATGCACAAGCTACATATATGGTTCCAACAGGTTTTTCATCTGTTCCTCCTCCGGGGCCGGCCAGCCCTGTAACAGAGACACAGACATCGCTGCCTGTCTTTTCTTTAAGCCCCAGCACCATTTCCTCTGCTACTTCATAGCTTTCTGCGGAATAAATACACAGGGTTTCTTCCTTTACGCCCAGTTCTTCAATTTTTGCTCTGTACGAATAAGTAACAAGACCTCTGTCAAAAACAGCAGAAATACCGGGTATATCTGTCAGCTTAGACGCAAACAGACCCCCGGTACATGATTCACATGCGGATATGGTAATTCCTCTTGAAATAAGTTTTTCACCAACAGTTTTTACCATAACAAACGCCCCCTATTATTCTTTAAAAACACCTATGTTTTTATATACGTATTCTACTCCGGAGTAAACAGTCATAACAAGAGATGCCCACAGGAACACCTGACCTGCAATGTTGAAATAATTATAAACAGCGGTTTCAGTCAGAGCTGCTGTCAAAAGAAGAATAGGAACAGCAATCATCTGTAATACAGTTTTGATTTTTCCGCTCATTCCGGCTGCAATAACTATACCTTCTGATGCAGCGACAGTTCTCATACCTGCAATAGTAAACTCTCTTGCAAGAATTACAATAAGCATCCATCCGGGAACAGTTCCATCCTGGACCATTAAACAGAAAGCTGAGTAAACAAGAATTTTATCAGCAAGTGGATCCATAATTTTGCCGAAATTACTTACAAGATTATATTTTCTTGCGATTTTGCCATCAAGCATATCTGTAAGTGATGCAAGAATAAATAAAACAAATGCCACATAGTAGAATCCTGTCATATAAGCAGCAATGAAGAACGGTACCGCAATTACACGACCAATTGTCAGTTTATTTGGTAAATTCATATTTAAACCTCTCTTCCCACTAAATCATAATCAAAAGCATCCGTTATTGCAACCCATGCAAATTCTCCTGCGCAGTGCTCTTTATCTGAGGTAAAGATTACAGAATTATCGATTTCAGGAGCATCAAACATTGTTCGCCCGATATAGCTTCCATCTTCGTCAATTTCATCAATCAAAACCTCCAGAGTCCGGCCGATTTTTTCTCTGTTGGACTCCAGAGAAATATCCAGCTGGCGTCTCATAATGCCATCCTGTCTTTCCTCTTTTATTTCCGCATCAATCTGATTCTCCATTTCGCCGGCTTTTGTGTTTTCTTCCTGTGAATAGGCAAAAACGCCAAGTCGTGCAAATCTTTCAGCTTCTACAAAGTCAACAAGCTTATCATAATCTTCTTCAGTTTCACCCGGAAATCCTACAATAAGAGTTGTTCTGATATGAATATCAGGAATAGCGTTCTTTAACTTTTCAACAGTTTTTCTTATTGACTCTGATGTAGACCGTCTATTCATGGCACGAAGAACATTATCACTTGCATGCTGAATTGGAATATCAATATATTTGCAGATTTTATCTTCTTCAGCCATTACCTGAATCAATTCATCTGTAATTCTGTCCTCATAACAGTACATTAGTCTGATCCAGTGTATCCCGTCTACTTTGCAAAGCTTCTTTAACAGCTTGGCAAGTCTCAACTCCCCATACAGATCCTTACCGTAATAGGTAACGTCCTGAGCTATGAGAATAAGCTCTTTGCAACCAGCTGCAGCCAGTTCTTCAGCTTCTCTGATAATATCTTCTTCTCGTTTGCTTCTGAACTTTCCTCTTATTTGCGGGATTACACAATACGCACATACATTGTTGCATCCTTCTGCGATTTTTATTGTGGCTGTGTATGGGTTGTCCTCAAGCTTTCTGGGTGCTGACTGAAGAACTTCCGAATAACATCCGGTTTTCAGAACCCTTCTATCATTGAGATTATCCAGAATTTCAGGCAGTTTCTCGTATTCATTTACACCCAGGAAAACATCTACTTCCGGCATTTCCTCAAAAAGTTCCTCACTATATCTTTCAGACAAACAGCCGGATACAATAAGTTTCTTCCCATCTTTCTTATATTCAGCCATTTCAAAAATACGTGAAATAGACTCTGTCTTTGCATCGTTAATGAATCCGCAAGTGTTAACAATGATAGCATCCGCCTCATCAGGTTGATTTACAATAACGTGATTATTGTTTTCAAGTATTCCTGATGCAACCTCTGAATCGTTAAAATTCTTTGGGCATCCCAATGTGTCAATATATACTTTCATCCTTAATCTTCCACCACTTCTTCTTTCATTGCCGCAAGTTCTTCCTCTGATAACAGAACCTGTCTTGGTCTGCTTCCATCCTGTGGACCGACGATGCCTCTCGCCTCCATCATATCTACAATTCTTGCAGCTCTGTTATATCCTATTCTAAAGCGTCTCTGAAGCATTGAAACAGAAGCCTGTCCTGCAGATACTACACATTCAATAGCATCGGCAAGCAGTTCATCTCCATCAGTATCAGCCTTATCATTTGTAATATTACCTTTTTCGATAGAATGAAGAACATCTCCTGAATATTCTACTTCTTCAACTTGTGATTTAACAAAATCAATTACCTTCTGTACCTCTCCGTCTGAAACAAAAGTACCCTGTACTCTCAGTGGCTTTCCTGTTCCAAGAGGATTGAACAGCATATCGCCCTTTCCAACTAGTTTTTCCGCACCGGCCATATCAAGAATAGTTCTTGAGT
>JAQYNQ010000020.1 GCA_028727785.1 Eubacteriaceae bacterium
AAGACGGCAAAAAGCTTTCTTTAGAAATTTCATATTGCTCTTCAGATGAAGACGCTAAGACTGCTCAGCTGTTCCAGGCTCAGATGAAAAAAATAGGTATTGACGTTGTGGTTAACACATCAACAGCTGACTTTTGGGATAGAATCGGTGGAGCCGGAGATAATGATTTCGATGTATTGATTATGGGTACATATATTAATTCTGCAGAAGACCTGTTACAGGAATATATGTATAGTAAAAATATGCCTGCACCAAATCGTTCAAAATGGAGCAGCCCAGAGGTTGACAAATTACTTGTTGAGGCAAGAAGCACAACAGATACTGCCAGAAGAATGGAGTGCTATGAAGAACTTCAGAAAATTGCAGCAGAAGAAGCTCTTTGGGTACCTCTATACAATAAACATGGCTGGTCAGTATTAGCCGAATCTGTAGAAGGATACACTCCTCATCCAACAATTATGGAAGGTGAACCAAAATTATTAGATGTAACTAAAAATTAAATTGAGTTGAAATACTATTGAAGAAATAGTGTACCATAGCTACATGTAGCTTAATTTAGTCATTGCATTCCATCCCATTCATATCCATAATCTTGATTGTTTTGGTTTGGAATGCAATGGTTTATGACAATGTCAACTGACAATGTCAATATTCTATTGTTATGTCCCTGGGCAAAGGTGACAGACTGGAGATTGTAATGAAAAAAATAGATATGATTGTAAGAGCACCTCATTTCTACACAATGGAAGGAGATGGCACGGGGTATCTTTCAGGTAAAGCTATGCTGGTAAATGAAGGCAAGATAATTGGCTTTATTGATGAAGCCGATAGCTACCATGAATATAAAGCTGATGAAGAGCTGATCCTTGATCATCATGTAATTTTGCCTGGATTTATTGATGGACATATGCATACTCCCTGTAATGTAATGAGAGGCCTTGCACAAGATACAAATAACTGGATGATGTATGGCCTTCAGCCTTTTGACAATGCAGTTACCGGTGAAGAAAAAGATGCCGGAAGCGAAGTGGCAATCATCGAAGCAATTAAGGCCGGAACTACCACACTTGGAGATTATGATTACTATATGGATAATATATGTAATTTTATTGATAGAATTGGTGTTAGAGGTAATATCACGCAGACAATCAGGGCAGCTAAATTTAGAGTTTATAACCCAGGTGAATTGTACGAATTAGATGATAGTGCCGGAGAAGAATCGCTAAAGAGAAATATCCGTCTATTTGATAAATGGCATAATAAAGCTAATGGAAGAATTCGAATCTTGTTTGGACCTCAAGGTGCAGATTTTTTAAGCCCTGAAATGCTTTTGAAAATTCAAAAGATTGCAAAGGAGAAAAAGACAAAGCTTCATATGCATGTTCAACAAGGTGAAAGAGAAACCTATCAAATCGAAAAAAGATATGGAAAAAGGACAACCGCATTTCTTAAGGATTTAGGTCTTTTAGATAACACTTTGATTGCGGTACATCTGACTGATTGTAACGATGATGAAACACGAATCATTGCAAGAAGCGGGGCGTCCATGGTCGTTAATCCGGCTTCAATTGGGATAATTGATGGAGTTGTATGTCCAAGTCTTGTATTTCAGGAAGCGGGAGGTAATGTTGCATTAGGCTCCGATCAGGCTCCCGGCAATAACTGTCATAATATTATTCATGAGATGAAAAATGTGTGTCTGTTCAATAAAATAAAATATCAGAACCCTGAAATCATGCCTGCTTGGAGGGCCTTGCGAATGGCTACAATTGAAGGTGCAAAAGCGGTAGGGGTAGACGATATTGTCGGTTCCCTGGAAGAAGGAAAACAGGCAGATTTTATTGCAGTTGATCTGAATAGTCCTTCAATGTTGCCTGTGTACACATATCCAATGCGTAACATTATCCCGAACCTGGTATACAGTGCAAGAGGACAGGAGGTAACACATTCTGTAGTAAATGGAAAAGTCATAATGAGGGATCGTAAGATTTTAACGATAGATGAAAACGATTCTATTGAACGAATTAAAAAATATCCCGATGGAATAGGGAAACGTGCTGCAAAGGAATTCTTTGAAATTCATGGCACAAATGCTGTCTTCATGGAGGAGAATAGGCTGTAAGGAGAAGATGGTAATCTTCTCCTTATTAATTTAAAAAGGAGAAAGGAAAAATCGAAAGCATATGGATATATACAGACTATCAGAAAGTATAAATAAACTGGGACATATAGGCTATGTAGAAGGCAGGGGCACCAGTCGGATGGCCTATTCAGATGCTTTCTACGAAGGCAGAGATTATGTGAAATCCCTTATGGAAGAAGCAGGCTTGTCAACCCATATTGATGCTGTGGGAAATCTTACCGGTGTTTTAGAAGGCAGTGAACCGAAGAAGATAGCAATCGGCTCCCATATTGATACAGTGCCAAACGGAGGAATGTACGATGGAGCATTAGGCGTTCTCGCCGGAATCGAAGCAGTGAGATCATTAAAAGAGATGAAATATCAAAACCGATATACTATAGAGATTATAGCTTTTAATGAAGAAGAGGGGAACGTTGTAGGTGGCACTTTCGGAAGTAAAGCCTTTGCAGGTGCTAAACTTGAAGACAGCATGATTGAAAAAATGGCACAATACAATATGACAATTTCTGATTTTAAAAGTGCTAAACGAAATGGGAAAGACTATTTGGCATACCTTGAATATCACATTGAACAGGGAGGCATTCTTGAAAAAACAAATACAGAAATTGGAATTGTGCCCGGAATTTTTGGCATAATCAGATATCGTGTAGTCGTAAACGGAGTTGCAAACCACGCAGGAAGCACACCGATGTATCTGAGAAATGATGCTCTTGAGAAATCATGCAATTTTATTACAGATTCTTACAATATGGCACGAAAAAAGAATAATACAATGGTTTGTACCATCGGTGTGATGAATATTGAACCGGGAGCAGTGAATGTGATACCCGGAAGAGCAGAGTTTGTTATAGAACTGAGAGATAAGGATATGACAGACATGTATGAAGTGATTAACGAGCTTCAGGAAAAATATGCAGGTGACAGTATAGAGATGACTAAAATCATTGAGCAGGAAAATACAGTGTGTTCACCGGAACTTATTTCGCTGCTAAAAGAGTGTGCAGAAGATCTTGGCTACAGTTCAGCAACGGTTTACAGCGGTGCAGGCCATGATTTAATTAACACAAGCATGATAATGCCGAGTGCACTTCTGTTTATTCCGTCGGTAAAAGGTATAAGTCATCACAAAGATGAGTTTTCCAAAAATGAACATATAGAGAAAGGTACTAAGGTTTTGATTGAAGCGATTAAACGAATCGATGGAGGTGACTTCGATGAAAATTAAGATTATTAATCCTAATACTACATTAGAAATGACCGAAAGTATTCGAAAAATGGCAGAGAGTGTATGCGATTCGGATACGGAATTGCTTGTAGTGAGTCCGGAAACAGGTCCTGCAAGTATCGAGGGATATGTAGACGAGTATATGGCAGCCTTAGGTGTTGTCGACGAAGTTATTAAAGGTGATAAAGAAAACTGTGATGCATATATTATAGCCTGCTTTGGGGATCCCGGTCTGCAGGCAGCAAGAGAAGCCACAGACAAACCGGTTCTGGGAATCGCTGAATCTGCAATGTCGGTTGCAAAGGTAATTGCACCGTATTTCAGCATATTATCTGTACTGGACAGATCAGTAAAGGTTACAGATGATCTGGTTGGAGCATATGGATGCAAGGAGTTTTGTCGTTCTATACGCAGTACCGGATTGGATGTTCTGGAGTTTGGAAAGAACCCTGAAAAAGGACTTGAAGCTTTGATAGAGCAGGGAAAGAAGGCGATTAATGAAGACGGTGCGGAATGCATTCTTCTGGGCTGTGCCGGTTTTGTTGACTTTGTTGAAGCAATGAATAAAGAACTCGGAGTACCTGTGCTAGATGGTGTTTCTCCGGCTGTAAAACTTGCTGAGGCGTTTGTAAAGCTTGGCATTAAGACCAGCAAGGTGAATACCTACAAGTATCCGGAAAAGAAAGACGTAATCGGTTTTGAAAGCATTAAGGAGGGTTTATACCTATGAGTATTTTAATTAAAAACGGAACGATTTTAACAGATGTTGATGAATATAAGGCAGATGTTCTTATAGAAGATGAGAAAATCGCGGCTATAGGTTTTAATTTAGAAGAAAAAGCGGATCAGATTATTGATGCCACAGGGAAATACGTTATGCCCGGTGGAGTGGATCAGCATACACATTTTTCGGCATTATGCAATGTTGGCAATAAGGACACTGCAGGTTATGAAACTACAGATTCTGCTATAAGAGGAGGAACAACAACAATAATTGACTTTGCTCCACAGGACCCCGATACAGGGCTTCTTGACTCCATTGATTATAGAATAAATGTCAGAGCAAAAGACAAAGCATGTGTGGATTTTTCACTTCATGCCATGATTACATATATTATGGACAGTATGTTCGATGAGATTAAACAGTTTCCTGAAAAAGGTATTTCAAATATCAAAGCTTTCATGGCCTATAACGGATCACCGCTTCACTGTGATGACGGTACCCTTGTAAGAATAATGGAAGAATGTAAGAAAGTTGGAGCAACAGTTTTTGTTCATGCAGAAAGTGGTGAAATCATCAACTTTCTTAGAGATGAATGTGTGAAAAAGGGGCAGCTGACTCCGCATTACCACTACGTTTCACGCCCTCCGTATACTGAAGCCGAAGGAGTTCACAGAGCCTGTTATTTAGCTGAGAAAACAGGGGTGCCCCTTTATATCGCACATGTCACATCAAGAGAAGCCCTTGACGAAATCGTGTATGCAAGAGGCAGGGGCGTGAATGTAAATGGAGAAACATGTACTCATTATCTTACAACTACAAAGGAAGTTCTTGATAACCCTGATTTTAACGAAGCTGCAAAATATGTCTGCTCACCGGCATTGAGAGATCAAGAGGACGTAGATGCACTATGGGATGCTTTGAATAAAGGTCTTCTTACGGCTATTTCTTCAGACCACTGCGGAATCGATGTGAAGGAACTGAAGCAGGCAGGAAGGGACAACTTTACAAATATTCCAAATGGTTCACCAGGAGCAGGGGATCGATTTGCAATGATTTGGACATATGGCGTAGAGGCAGGCCGCATATCCAAAAACAAATTTGTTGAACTAATTTCATCAAAACCGGCAAAGATAAATGGTATCTATCCAAGAAAAGGTGCTATTCAGGTGGGATCAGATGCTGATATTGTTATTTTTGACCCTGATTATGAGGGTATTATCCGACTTGAGGATAATCCAAACGGTGTTGACTACAACGTTTATGAGGGAAGAAAACAGATTGGCAAAATTGACATGGTCTTCCTGAGAGGAAACCTTGCGGTTGAAGATGGCAAGTTTGTTGGAACTTATGGAATGGGTAAGTTTATTCCGGCAGAAATGTATGCCGCATGTTACAACGGAATTTAATTATTTTAATAAAGTGAGAGGTAATAAATATGAAAGTACTAACTTTTGGCGAAATAATGCTAAGACTTAAAGCTCCCGGTCATGAAAGACTGATGCAGACACCTTTTTTAGAGGCAACTTTCGGAGGTGGAGAAGCTAATGTTGCAGTTTCTCTTGCCAATTATGGCATGGACGCAGCTTTTCTTACCTTCCTGCCTGAGAATGCAGTTGCAGATGCCTGCATTGGTGAGCTTAGAAGATTCAATGTAGATACCAGCAGAATCATCAGAAAAGACGGACGTGTAGGAATATACTATCTTGATGCAGGAGCAAATCAGCTGCCAAGTAAGGTAATCTATGACAGAGCATATTCAAGCATTTCTCTTGCAGGCCCGGGAGATGTTGACTGGGACAAGGCTTTTGATGGTGTGGAATGGATGCATATCAGCGGAATTACTCCGGCAATTTCCGAAAGCCTTATGAAACTTTCAATTGAAAGCGTAAAGGAAGCAAAGAAGAGAAATATTACAGTGTCCTGTGACCTGAACTACAGAAAGAATCTGTGGAAGTATGGTAAAAATGCTCAGGAAGTAATGTCTGAAATGGCCGGTTACTGTGACGTCCTTATTGCAAATGAAGAAGATGTTCAGAAATCCCTTGGAATTACAATTGATGTTGATGTTGAATCAGGCGAAATCGACAATTCTAAGTATGAGATTCTTGGAAATAAGGTTCTTGAAAAGTATCCTAACGCTAAAATGATTGCTATCACTCTTCGTGAATCAAAGAGTGCTGATACAAACGGATGGTCAACATGCATCAATAACAGGGAAAAATTCTACGTAAGCAGACATTATAACATCAATGATATCATTGACAGAGTAGGCGGCGGAGACAGTTTTGCCGGTGGTCTGATTTACGGACTTAACAACTACGATACATTGGAAGAGGCGCTGGAATTTGCAACAGCTGCGTCATGCCTGAAGCATAGCGTAATCGGTGACTTCAACAGAGTAACGGCTGATGATGTTAAGAAGCTGATGGCCGGAGACGGAAGCGGTAGAGTGCAGAGATAAAGGAGAGATTCTAATGAGTGAATTACTTAAAGAAATATCGAAAATAGGTATCGTTCCTGTTGTTGTATTAGAAGATGCGGATAAGGCAGCAGATGTAGCTAAGGCCTTGCAGAAGGGTGGAATTAACTGTGCTGAAGTGACTTTTAGAACTGCAGCAGCGGAACAGTCTATTAAAAACATTGCTGAAGCATGCCCAGACATGCTGCTTGGTGCCGGAACAGTGCTTTCAACTGAACAGGTTGATCGTGCCGTTGCGGCGGGAGCAAAGTTCATTGTAACTCCAGGTTACAATCCAAGTGTCGTAGATTACTGTGTATCAAAGAATATTCCAATTGTTCCGGGATGTATGGATACTAACGCAATTGAAATGGCGTTAGAGGCAGGACTGGATACTGTTAAGTTCTTTCCTGCAGAAGCTGCCGGAGGACTTAAGATGATGAAGGCTCTTGCAGGACCATACACAAACCTTAAGTTTATCCCGACCGGCGGAATTAATAAGGACAACCTTTGCGAATATCTTGGTTTCAGGAAAATCATTGCATGTGGCGGAAGCTGGATGGTAAAAGGTGATCTTGTCAATAATGACAGATTCGATGAAATCGAAAGAATTACTGCTGAGGCTGTGCAGAAGATGCTTAATTTCAGAGTTGTTCATATTGGCATCAATAATGATGACGAAGAATCAGCAAGGGCACAGGTAGGAAGATTTTGTGAACTGTTTGGATTTAAAGCTGATGAAAAATCCGCATCTACATTTGCATCAGATGAAATAGAAGTATGCAGAAAGAGATTTCCGGGAACTCATGGTCACATCGCCATAGGAACAGGAAATGTTGAGCGAGCTGTTTACTATCTGGAAAAGAAAGGCGTGGAATTCGACTTTTCTACAGCAAAGTATAAGGGTGATAGGCTTACATCTGTATACCTTACTGAGTGCATCGGCGGATTCGCTATTCATCTTGTTGAAAAATAGAGGAGGGTCATCACATGAATTACATATCAGATAATACACAGTCAATTAAACATTCTAAAATCAGAAAAATGTTTAATAAAGCACTTGAATATGATAATCCAATAAGCTTTACCATTGGTGAGCCCGATTTTACTGCATCAGATAATGTTGTTGAGGCAACCATTCGTGCACTTAAGGAAGGAAAGTCAAAGTATTCTGAAAATGCCGGAATTAAACCCTTGAGGGAAGCGATTTCAAGATATTTGGAGAGAGAATGCGGTCTGCTATACAATTCTGTGGACGAGATTACTGTTACAACAGGAGCAATGGGTGGTATCTATCAGGCACTGAAAGTAACTCTTAATCCGGGTGATGAGGTTATTGTAAGCGAACCTTGCTGGACAAACTATACTCAGCAAATCAAAATGTGTGGCGGCGTTCCTGTCAGTGTACCTGTTGATTTTGAAAACAGTTTTTCACTAGATCCTGAGAAAATTGAGAGGAGCATTACCAAATCAACAAAAGCAATAATGATTAATTCTCCATGCAATCCTACAGGCACTGTTTTATCTGAGGAAGTTTTGATAAAGGTTGCAAATATTGCAAAGAAATACGATTTGCTTGTTTTCTCTGATGAGGTATATAAGCATATCATATTTGATGAAGCCAAGCATATCAGCATTGCATCTCTTCCTGACATGAAAGAGAGAACTCTTGTGTTCGATAGTTTTTCAAAGACCTTTGCAATGACAGGCTTCCGTGTGGGTTATGTTGCAGGTCCATCGGAAATCATTAGTAATATTACTAAACTTCAGGAAAACATTGCTGCATGTGTAGCGATGCCGTGCCAGTATGGTGCAGTGGAAGCTTTAGAAGGTGGAAAAGAACATCTGAACATGATGGTTGAACAATATGAAAAAAGAAGAAACTATATTTCAGAGAGACTATCCAAAATGCCTTATATTAAATATGAAAAGTCAAAAGGCACATTCTATGCGTTTATCTCAATTAAAGACACCGGCATGACCAGTGAAGAATTCGCTATGAAGTTATTGGAAAAAGAACAGGTTGTAGTTGTTCCAGGCGATGCATTTGGAGATTTCGGGGAGGGATATATAAGAATATCCTTTGCAACCTCTATGGAGAACATTGAAAAAGGAATGGATAAGCTAGAGTCGTTTTTGAATAGTTTGTAATAAATCACGCGATCATCATATAAACCTTCAATATAATAATAGAAAAGGGCATATCGTATTAATGAATAATGTTTCGTTAAGGCGGTGCCCTTTTCATGTACTCAAAATCTGGTTTGTCTGGGAAAGTCAAACACGGAGATTGCAGTCATATTTTTCTTTGAAACAGTTGCAGATATGGTCATATAAAGAAGCTATTGAATGATTATGAGAAACAATATACTTGTTTTCTTAGTTGAAATTATCTGTTGTATAATTGTGTTAGCGTTCACAGAGCAATGGGAGGGGACATGTTTAGCAAAAACTGCCCGCGGACAGTGACGGAGTTCAAAAATTGCCACTAAGTCTGCAATTTTTCCGGTTGGCTTGCACTGCTCTTAACCTGCTCTTTGTTCTTACGGCTGACTGGTGTATGATACAGCTAAGATTATTTACAGGAGAGTGGGATATGCATTTTGTTGACGCCAAGGGAATACTCACAAAAAACAACGGATTCTACGGAATGAATATATACAGAGGCTGTACTCACGGCTGCATATATTGTGACAGCAGAAGCAGATGCTACCACTTTACTCATCTTTTCGAGGATGTTGAAGTGAAGCAGAATGCGCCGGAACTGCTGGACGCGGCGCTGAAATCCAAGAAAAATAAGTTTATGATAGGCACCGGGGCAATGTCTGATCCCTATATGCATTGTGAGGAGCAGCTGAGGCTTACCCGAAAATGCCTGGAAATCATTTTGACGGCGAGGAATAAAAAACAGATTATTTCCGGGGCATATCACGTTCATAATGGGATGTGCTCTTTTTTTATTTTTTGGTTTTTGATGGAGGAATGGAGTTTGGTGTGCATTGATCGAGGGGAGAAAGCCTGTGAATTTATATACATGGCACGTTTTTTTCAAATTGTCGGAAAGAGCCCAAAAAACAGGCACGTTTTTTGTAAGATGATGATTCTGGCCCTGATTTTCTT
>JAQYNQ010000021.1 GCA_028727785.1 Eubacteriaceae bacterium
CTCTGGCATTCGGATTGCTGATTAAGATTATTTATATGATTGTGTATGCAATTCTTGGTCCGGAGGCTGAAGAAGACACTGCCCCAGAGGAGAGTACCACAAATGAGCCGGAGGAGAATAAATCATGACAGGTGTCTGGAATCACCCGTATTTGATTCCGCTTTATAATGCAATGTTAATTCCCGCTGCAATATTTGCAGTGGGATTACTTGTAGAGTGGTTTGGAAATTTATTGACTGTGCTTTTATCCTATCTTTTTGGGAAAAAAGCGGCATTTTTTATTCGGAATCGTCTTACTTTTATTGGCACGGTACACCATGAATTGGCACATGCCCTGTTTGCTACAGTATCCGGTGCAAAGGTTACGAAAATCGAGCTTTTTAAGGTCAGAGGGAAGCAACTTGGATGTGTTGAGTTTTATCCAAGAGGAAATGCAGTCATAAGAGCCATACAAATGACATTGGCAAGCATAGCACCTGTTTTGTGTGGCGCATTGAGTCTTAGTGTGATCTTCTGGATTTTTACATCATTTCCGTTGGAAATATGGCAGATTATAGTATTGGGATATCTGTTTATCAGTATTTTTTTTCATATGAATATGAGTACGCAAGATGTAAAGAATGCGTGGAAGGGAATCCCTGTCACGATTATCATTGGATATTTCATTTTTCTGTTTACCGATATCAATTTATTATCAGGAATCATAGGATGATGCTAAGGTTAAACCGGTAGATGGCAATACATTACGACATGGTACGAAGTCCCTTTGGATAGTGATTTTTCAATGTACCGTTGGTGGCTTTGCCCCATCCCAGAGTTTGTCCCTGATAACAGACAAGAGTCCAGGATTTTTGAGAAATATCACAGGAAATAGCATCACCGTGTAAATATTTCTTAGCATCTTCGAAAGAAAGCTCTATATACCGGGATACCTGAGATGGACATAGTGCTTTTGCTAAAGCATGAGAAGGTTCCAGACGGTTTTTTTTGCGAGTACCAAGATGAAGTCCGGCACGTAGTACATGGATACCTTCAAGAGATTTCATGGCAGCGGGGATAACATAGAGTTCATCTTTGAAAAACTGATATCTGCCCTGCTTTAAAAAAGTACCCAGAGCACTCTTTTCGGAAATTTTCAAAAGGGAATGAGAAAAGGTTTTCCAGTCTTCTAAATCTATTTTAGAAGACTTTTTCTTTTTGGGTTTTGTGGTTGCCGTGTCAAAGTCCTCTCTACGCAAACGAACAACAAAATGACCTTCACCACGCAATTTGTGAGGCCAGAGTCGCAGACTTCCCTCTAAATCAATACCATGACTAAGAGAAGCGTCTGTCGGAAGAACTGTATCCCAGGATTCTATGTGGTACTCCGGATATTTCGATAGAAATGCTTTGATCATCAGCTCATTTTCTTCCAATGAAAATGTACAGGTAGAATAGACGATGACACCATTTGATTTCAGCATTTGGTGAGCGCAGTCTAAAATCATTTGTTGCCTTTCGGCACAGATTTCTACCTGTTCGGGACTCCATTCTGCAATGGCTTCCGGATTTTTTCGAAACATACCCTCACCTGAACACGGTGCATCGACCAGAATTTTATCAAAAAATCCATGGAAATGCTTAGACATAGCTTTTGGATCTTCATTACATACCAAGGCATTATATATGCCTAATCGCTCCACATTCTGCGAAAGAATTTTCGCGCGTGCAGGGAAAATCTCATTGGAAACGAGAAGTCCCTCTCCTGCCAATCGTCCGGCAATCTGTGTGGATTTGCCACCGGGGGCAGCACAGAGATCGCACACGATATCTCCGGGCAAAGGATTTAAAAGTGCTACTGCGGACATCGCACTGGGCTCCTGAATATAATAGGTGCCCGCCTCATGGAGTGGATGCTTTCCGGGCTGTTCCTCAGGAACCGCGTAGAATCCTTCGCTTGCCCAAGGAACCGGAGACAATGAAAAAGGGAGAGACGTAGAATCTTCCAAAGCATATTTCAATGGATTAATACGCAACCCATACCCCTTTGGTTCATCATAGCTGGCGAGAAAAGAAGAAAATTCATCGCCTAATATCTGCTGCATTTGTTCCAGGTATGCGTTTGGTAGATTCATATGGTCTCTCCTCAATGAATTTTGATTTAAATGAAGTCTTTAATATCTACGTTTTCGCCGGTAATACCTACATGGGCACCGTCTTTTGCTTCCGATGTATCTTTGTGGGCGAGAAGCCATTTGTTGGCAGCCCAGAGATACTTATCTTCCTCGTTTTTCGGTGTAATCGCCGGTTTCGCTTCATTGGTTCCCTTTGGAAGTACAATGATGACACGGAATCCTTCGCCAAGTTTTGCACTGCAAGGAGCATAGTGAAGCGTTGTAGCGTAAACTTCAACAGCCGTACCCTTTGGACATAAAAATGCCTCGGTTTTCGAGGAGTCAATCTGTCCATCTTTAATATCCTGCTGGCGTGCAACCAGAAGAATTACATCATCAGCAGCAATGTTGATTTCACTGTCTCTGTGGTACTCAAAACAATTGAGCATGGTATTTGTACCGTTGCAATATCCAATCTGGATTGGCATGCCGCCATAGCAGTTGTCGCGAAGTGCGGCATAGACATCGGTAGCTTCCAGAACATCTACAGATGGTACGTAGATTACGGAATCTGCCGGTTTGTCTGAATTTGCTTCCAATGTACTTAAAAGATTGGAAAAATCATAGCCTTCCACTACTTTGCCATAGGTAGCAAAGCTTTCATCAAAAACGGATTGAATTTTCATAATATTCCACCTTTCTAGATTTTATAACTTAGGTAATTGTGCATAATATATGCTTTTATTCTAGCATAGAAAGTATGGATATGGAAAGAGTTTCTTACTGTTTTTCGTCAAATTTTTCCTTTTGATTCCGTCACTTTATTCTTGTATTATAGGGGAAAGACATTTATAATAAAAATAACTGTGCGTAAGGGAGGAATATTATGCGCGTAGCACTTGGACAGTTGGATATGGTCTGGGAGGACAAAGAAGCTTCTTTTCTGAAAGCAGAACATATGATGGAGCAGGCTAAGGATGCAGGCTGTGATGTTATTGTTTTTCCGGAGATGTCATTTACAGGATATTCCATGAATGTTAAAGAGATTGCGGAAGATTGTGAACATTCCATGACAAAAGAGCGTATGAAACGGGATGCTG
>JAQYNQ010000022.1 GCA_028727785.1 Eubacteriaceae bacterium
AGTCCCAGAAATGGAGTAACAATATCTGCAACTAAAGAGTTTACGATAGCAGTGAAAGCACCTCCGATGATAATACCGATAGCCATGCTCATTACATCGCCACGCGCAATAAATTCTTTAAATTCTTTGATAAAACTCTTCATAGTGATTTCTCCTTTCCAATAATTTGTTCTTTTGCTATGTTTTAGCTGTATTTTAACAACAGTTTATACATTGAATAAGAATGTAATGATATCTCCGTCTTTAACGATATACTCTTTTCCTTCAGAACGAAGAAGTCCCTTTTCTTTTGCAGTAGCCATATTACCACCACATTCAATAAACTTGTCATATGCAATAGTTTCTGCTCTGATAAAGCCTCTTTCGAAGTCTGAATGAATCTTTCCTGCCGCCTGTGGAGCCTTTGTCCCTCTCTTGATTGTCCATGCTCTGCATTCGTCTGCTCCTGCAGTAAGATATGAAATCAGATCAAGAAGGTGATAAGATGCCTTAATCAGCTTGTCCAAACCTGACTCGCTGATTCCCAGCTCCTCAAGGAACATCTCTTTCTCTTCATCTTCAAGCTCAGAAATCTCCTGTTCGATTTCTGCACAGACAACCACAACCTCAGCATCCTCAGTTGCAGCAAATTCTCGAACTTGTTTTACATATTCATTATCGCCATCATCTGCAGCATCATCTTCTGAAACGTTTGCAACGTAGATAATTGGTTTGTATGAAAGAAGATCAAGAGTCTTAATGTATTCGTCCTCTTCTTCTGTTACTTCCATGGCACGTGCCGACTTGCCTTCCGCAAGGAAGTCATTAACTCTTTTTAGAATATCAAGCTCCTGCTGAAGTGACTTGTCACCTTTCAGGTTCTTTGTCGTCTTGGCAATCCTCTTTTCAAGGACCTCCATGTCAGCAAGAATAAGTTCAGTGTTGATTGTTTCAATGTCTGATAGAGGGTTGATTTTTCCGTCAACATGAACAATGTTATCATTCTCAAAACATCTTACTACGTGTACAATTGCAGCGACTTCTCTAATATGTCCCAGAAATTTATTTCCAAGTCCTTCACCCTTAGAAGCTCCCTTTACAAGTCCTGCAATATCACAGAACTCAATTGTAGTATAAACAGTTTTCTTTGAATTATAAATTTCGTGAAGTCTGGTAATTCTTTCATCCGGAACAGTTACCACACCAACGTTTGGTTCAATAGTACAGAACGGGTAGTTTGCAGCTTCAGCCCCCGCCTTTGTAATAGCGTTGAAAAGTGTACTTTTGCCTACGTTAGGCAAGCCTACGATACCTAATTTCATTTATGTCTTCCTCCTCTATATACTAAACGTAAAAGCAGTTAATCATTTGCCTGTTTAATGAATTTATAACCAAAATATGATACCATAAAAATAGCTGAATTTCAACAAAAAAGGAGAGAGCAAGATTAATTTAACCTTGCTCCCCGATTATCATTTCTGCTTCTTCTGCAAAGTGATATACATAATAACACAGATAACTATCACAGTCATGCTCAGAACCTGTGCCTGCTTGAATGGACCAATCATCAGGCTGTCCGTTCTCAATTGCTCGACCATTATTCGCTCAGCTGAATACAGAATTCCATACAGACATGTAAGCTGTCCGGCAAATTTTCTGCGTTTCATCAATATGCTAAGGAAAACGAAGAGGCAGAAACACCAGATTGATTCATACAGGAATGTTGGATGTACCATCTGACCATTAACTTCGATTGCCCATGGCAAGTCTGTCGGACCGCCGTGTGCCTCTGAATTGAAAAAGTTTCCCCATCTGCCAATAGACTGTGCAAGAGCAACGGTAGGGAATATCAAATCGGCCAAATCGAAAAAACAGATTTTTTTTACTATACAAAACAGTACTGCTGCAATGATTCCTCCTATTATACCTCCGTGAATTGCCAGCCCGCCGTTTCGGACATTTAGAATGGCTGAAATATCACCTCTGTAGTGATCCCAGCTGAAAAAAACATAATATGCACGTGCGCAAACTATGGAAACGGGAATAAGCACAATTGCAAAATCAATAATTGTATCACTTTTTATTCCATATTCAGGTGCCCTCCTGTAGCAGAGAAGAATGGCAAGAAAAAAGCCGATTCCAATCAAAACCCCATACCACATTACATCTATACCAAATGCTGTAAAAGCAACAGGATCAGGTGCACTCATCATCAAAACCTCCTTCGTGTGTTTTCTCTTAATATCCCCTTTATGAATAAAGCAACTTTTATTGTATAGGATTATTTGATATAATTCAAGTTATGAGATATGAAAAAGTATGTAACGGAACATTTATTGAAAGACCTAATCGCTTTATAGCGAAGGTAGTGATTGATGGAAAAGAAGAAACGGTCCACGTGAAGAATACAGGAAGATGCAGAGAATTGCTTGTACCCGGTGCCGAGGTTTATATGGAGGATTTTGAAGGCAGAATGGGCAAGCGAAAGCTGAGATATTCTTTAATAGCTGTAAAAAAGGGGAATCTTCTTATTAATATGGACTCACAGGCACCGAATTATGTGGTTGAAGAAGCTTTGACAGATGGAAGAATAAAGCCGCCGGGAATGGGAAAACTCACTTGTATAAAGAGAGAAAAAACATTTGGCGACTCCAGATATGATTTTTATCTGGAGGACGAAGAGGGCAGAAAGGGATGGATGGAAGTAAAGGGAGTTACTTTAGAGGATAACGGTATCTGCAGGTTTCCGGATGCCCCTACTCAAAGAGGGAAAAAACACATAAATGGGCTTGCTAAAGCTGTAGAGATGGGGTATACTTGTCAGGTCGTCTTTGTCATACAGATGAACGGAATGAAATCCTTTGAACCAAATGACGCAACGGATCTAGATTTTGGGGATGCCCTTAGAGAAGCATCAAGCTGTGGTGTATCAGTGCTTGCATATGACTGCATAGTCGAACCGGATAGCCTCCAAATCAACAGTCAAATCAAAGTGGAAAAAATAGAAAATATTTGTTGACAAGGAATGACCCCTATGGTAGAATAGTTGATGTTGAAACGCTAATGCGAGACAACATGTAGAAATGTGGCGGTGTAGCTTAGTTGGCTAGAGCGTCCGGTTCATACCCGGAAGGTCGGAGGTTCGACTCCTCTCGCCGCTACCATTTTTTAAGCATGGGCGGTTAGCTCAGCTGGGAGAGCACCTGCCTTACAAGCAGGGGGT
>JAQYNQ010000023.1 GCA_028727785.1 Eubacteriaceae bacterium
TAAACAAAACCCTTTGCAAGCCTTTCAACAGCAGTTTCGGTAAGGTTAACAGGCTGACCCTCTACACCTTCAAGAGCCACGCCTCTTATGTCGCTGCCGTTTTGCAGCTTTGAAAAATCATATTTAGGCATTTAAAAAATCTCCTTTATATCTCATGTGAATTCCTTAATTTTCCTACCTTGTATTATATTTTATGATGCCGAAGAAGGCAAGGCATATTACAAACCAGAAAAAAGAATAGAGAGGACAAATCTGTCCGAGAACATTTCCGAACCGGTCGGAATAATCCCATACGTCCCACTTAAACCACCGATTTACAACCAGCCCCACAGCAAACTCATAGAAAGTTACAATAATGGCACCAAGAAAAGCGGATGCCGGAAGGGACAGCTGATTCAGATAAGGCTGCAGATAATAAAAGGTGAGAACGATTGCACCACCTGTTAAAATCATGCTCCAGTGAGTATATCCTCTAAATGTCAATTCAAGAAAACCATAAAAGGTTCCGCCTAAAATAAAAACCACAATATCCATAGAATTAATATCTGAAAATGGCATCTTTTTATGCACAATTTGAGATGAATGAGTATTGGTTTTATGTTACAATATTGTGTAACAATGGGAGGGAGAAAGATGAGAAAATTTCTTTTTATTATAGCGGTATGTGTTATGATTTTTTCCGGCTTTATGCTTGCCAAAGGCCTTTACGGTTACTATGAAGGCCAGAAAACATATGAAATCTCACAGAAAGCAGTAAGCGAAAACACAGAAAAGGAAGATAAGAAACCTAGTATTAACGTGGACTTTGACACCCTGAAGGCAGAGAATTCCGATGTGCTGGCATGGATTTACTGCAAGGGAACACCTGTAAATTACCCTGTAGTTCAGGGCGATGATAACAGCAGATATCTGTCGCAAATGTATAATCTGGAATGGAACGGCTGCGGCTCTATCTTTGTTGACTACAGATGCGAAAATCCTTTCAGAGATTTTAACACAATTGTATACGGCCATAGAATGAAAGATAAGAGCATGTTCGGAACCTTTGGCGAATACCGCAGTCAGGAGTACTTTGACAAGCACAGAACTATGGAACTGATAACACCGGAGACCTTCTACAAAATAAAGCTTTTCGCAGTTGTCACAATTCCGGAGGATAGTGATATGTATAAAATGAGTTTTGACAGCGACAGCGAGAAGGAGGCATACCTGGAACAGGTCGCTTCCTTAAACGAAGTGAAGAGCAAAGTTAAAGTGACTTCGAAGGATGAAATAGTAATGCTCAGCACATGCACATATGAATATGAGGGAGCCAGACTTGTGGTATATGGAAAACTAGTGGAGGAAAAATGATATTAATATCAGCAGAACATATTAAGAAAAGTTATACAGAGAAGAAGCTTCTGGAGGATATTAATCTGACAATAAACTCAGGTGATAAAATTGGATTGATTGGGGTCAATGGAAGCGGAAAATCAACGCTTCTGAAAATAATTGCAGGAGTTGTTGATGAGGAAGGCGGGACAATTACCACATCCAATCAGCTTATGAAGGCGTATCTGCCTCAGAATCCGCCGTATGATGCAGAGATGACTGTAATGGAGCAGGCTATGGAATATGCAAACATGCAGCATCTTCCGTGTGAGGATTATGAATGCCAGAGCATGCTGACCAGACTTGGGATTTTCGATTTCTACGCAAAAATGGGAACCCTGTCCGGAGGTCAGAGAAAGAAGGTTGCCATCGCAGCTGTTCTGGCTTGCGAGAGTAATCTTTTGATACTGGACGAGCCTACAAACCATATGGACAGCGAAATAATAACTTTCCTGGAGGATTACCTTATCAGGTATAAGGGTGCTGTTTTTATGATTACTCACGACAGGTATTTTCTGGACAGAATATGCAATGTAATCGTGGAAATTGATAACGGCCTGCTTTACTCATATGAGGGAAACTACGACTATTATCTGACCACTAAGGCGTCGCGAAAGGAAATGGAACTTGCTACAGAGAGAAAGCGACTTGCAATATATAAGAAGGAGCTTGCATGGATACGTCGGGGTGCACAGGCCAGAACTACTAAGGCAAAGGGGAGGATTCAGCGTTTCCACCAGCTTGAAGACAGCAAGCTGGAAATAGATGACTCAGCTCTGGAAATGTCATCGGTATCAAGTCGTCTGGGAAGAAAAGTAATTGAAATAAACGGAATTTCCAAGAGTTACGGAGACCGTCAGCTTATAAAAGACTTTGAGTATGTCCTGCTGCGAAACGACCGGGTAGGAATCGTCGGTCCAAATGGCTGCGGCAAAACCACACTGTTGAATATGATTATGGGAAACATAGAGCCTGATCAGGGATGGATTGACAGAGGTGAAACTGTGAAAATCGGTTATTTCTCTCAGCATAACGAAGGGCTGGACGAGGATTCACGCCTGATAAAATTCGTTTCTGACATTGCAACCAATATCAAAACCAATGATGGCTACGTGTCTGCATCTCAGATGCTGGAACGCTTCTTATTCCCGCCCCACATGCATTCTGTACTGGTAAAGAATCTGTCAGGAGGGGAAAAGAGGAGGCTTTACCTTTTGAGCGTTTTGATGAAAGCGCCGAACATTCTCATACTGGACGAGCCGACAAATGACCTTGATATTAACACTTTAACTGTACTGGAAGATTATCTTGACGACTTTGAGGGGGCTTTGATAGTAGTCTCCCATGACAGATACTTTCTGGATAGAACGACTAGAAGAACCTTTGCCTTTGAAGAGGATGGTCACCTAGGCAACTACAATGGCAGCTACAGTGACTACAAGGCGAAAAAAGATGAAGAGGAGGAGTCCCGAAAGCAGGCAGCAAAAGAAGAACGCAGAGCGACTGACGGGGTCTCAGTCAACGGAAGTGGGCAGAATTCTGCATCCGGTCGTGATCAGAACAGAAAAACACCGGCAAAGCCTAAATTCACCTATATGGAGCAGAAAGAATTCGAGACTATAGATGATGTAATTGCGACTCTTGAGGAAAGGCTTGCAGAAATTGAAAAAGAAATGGGTAAATGCGGAAGCGACTACGGCAGACTTCAGGAACTTCAGGCGGAAAAAGACGCCAAGGAGGAGGAACTCATGGAAAAAATGGAGCGATGGGAATACCTGAACGAAATTGCAGAAGCTATTGCAAATTATAAGAAGTAAGGCGTTTTGTTAAAGAAAAAGGAGAATAAAGTGAAAAGTCGACTGGAGAATCTTGTATTTGGAACAATTGAAGATGATATGCCTCAGCTGAAAACTATACGTGATATTCTGTATGAAAACCCTGAGGTGGGAGGAACAGAGGAAAAAGCCTATAACCTGTTGTCGAAAACTATGGAAAACCATGGCTTTACAGTAGATTACGACTTCCACAATATTCCATACTGTTTCAGAAGTGAATTTGACAGCGGAAAACCGGGAGCTGTTATTGGCATAACAGCTGAATACGACGCTCTGCCGGATATCGGACACGGATGCGGACACAATATTATTGCGGCAACATCAGTGGGGGCTGCACTTGCATTAAAAGAAGCTGTGAGAGAAACCGGCGGAAAGGTTATTCTGTACGGAACTCCC
>JAQYNQ010000024.1 GCA_028727785.1 Eubacteriaceae bacterium
CACCTCTCTATCTATTAATTAGATAGTTTCATCGAATAAAAAGTTTCAATATTTTGAGAAAGGTTAGGATATATTTCTTTTACGTCTTTCGTAGCAAATACATGCCAATCATTGTTATTAATGCATACATCAATAGTACCACCTATTAGTCCATATTGATATCCATAACCTATACCAAAATTACTCTGATTATTGCCACATGGAATATAACCTGCAGGGCACTCACTTTCTATTTTACCATCCGGGGTGTCTTTCAGATTATCAACAGAGCTTTTTTTATAGGTGTCATAGTAAAGGACACCATCAACCATCACGCATCTTTCCACATCTGCAATAAACTGATCTCCATTATTTACTTTAGTGTACATGAAGTTGTCAGAACCATCTGAAATCCAGGAAAGCATATATTTATCAATCCTGAATCTGTTTGTGCGATTTTTTTCTGCCAGAGTAAGAATATTGTCAGAAATAGTCCATTTCCCCTGTATAAAGTAACTGCTTATAGATCCTTCCATATAATGAAAGGTTCCGTCACTGTATATGTTTATTATAAAATCATTTGGAGAATCTTCAATGGTGTATCTGAAATTCTTTCCGATCACATAATCAGCATACCCTTTAAAGTTAATTGTGTTATGTAGATTTACACATCCTTTGTCCCGTAATTTATAAAGCTGTTCAGAACCGAAACTTATTTGTCCGGCTGCATTTCCCTTTGTTGTTTTTTCAAGAGTTTTCTTTATATCAATGGAATTATCGGCGATATCATACAAACCACCGTTAAATACAAATTCTATAGATTTAACTTCCCTCACCCAGTAGTTAATGCTACCTAGAAAATTCAGTTTCTCGGCGGAGTCGGTTTTGATGCCGGCATATTCAACATCTTTAATTTTCCAGTCACGGCTGCCTTCTATTGTTGAAACCACAAAGGTAATATCATACCGCCTGTCATCATCTTCCTCACAGGTTGTCAAAACCCTGTAGGTAGCATCGGAATCCATTTCCGGATATGAATAACCTAATGCTTTGACTACCTCCTGGCAGGTCATTTTATTGCTGACTGTATCACTGTCCGCGATATCTTTTTCTGCAGGTGTCGCACACCCGGAAAGAAGTGCAAGCATTGATATGATTAGAACTATAAGGAGATAAACCTTTGTTTTGCAATTAATCTTCGTTTTCATAGTATGCCTCTCTTTCTCAAGGTTACCTTCTTACAATGCTCAAGTGTATCGGGTAAATGTTTTTGTATCTGTAAATACTAAGAACAACTCCAAGCATTGCATAATACATAAGAATATAGCTGGTTCCGGCAGAAAAAAACGTCAGAGGTGCACTGCATACCGGAATTAATCCAAAATTCATGAGAATATTAATTATCATATTCATTAAAAGGACCGTCCCCATACTGCATCCCATAGCTTTTGCCGCCTGATTCTTCTGATTCAACGCAGCATAAAAAAATCCTGCTGCAAATACTAACAACAGCACACAAATCAGTGCTCCCACAATCAGTCCATGGTTTGAATTTATGTACGCAAGCATATATTCATATTTAAGATTCGTTGTCATTTCAGTCAGTCTGCTGTCACTTTTTCCAATAAGCTTACATGACTTCATCAGTGTTTTTAACCCGGTTGAAATATGATTCATGTAATTATCCGGGTCTGTATAAAAGATATAAATTCCTTTTCCAAAGCTTGCTGTGTATGAAATATACGCTTCAGAAACAAGTAATTCCACTGCATAAGCCAGGCTGACACCGGAAATTGCTTTCTTCTCTTGTATCTTAAACCATCGATTACGTATTCCTGTTATCAAAACCACTAAAGTCGAGGTACAATATACGAATACTGTATCATAGCAATTTGTCTTCGCTATTATTATCAATGGAGCAACAGTCCAGGCAACTGCTTTAATTAACCCCGCTGAACCGGAATTTCTATACTGATACACAATTGCCGCATATACCGGGACATAAATCAGCATAAGAGCTGAAACAGTACTGTTATAAAAGTGCCCTATATGTAAGAATACAGCAAGTCCTGTAAGTATTATCGCTATGCTGCCGGCATGCCTTATTATAAAAGTATAATCTAGACGGTATAATACGGTCATAAGTGCTAATCCTGCCAGAACACTGACTGTATAAATTCCCGAAGACTGTAAAAATATGCCCATAATGCTTATAACAAGGATAATCAGTACCAGGTCCCATGCAACCTTCGGTCTGTGAACATGGTCCAGCGAAACACCTGTTTCTACAGGATCACCCATTTCTTTAACAGCTTCTTCAAGTGCTTTCTCCTTATCCATGCCGTGACGGATGTTATCCTGCATCTGATCTTCTATATGAGCCTTCAGCTCCTGCCTGATATATGGTATTGCTTTTTTGAAGCGTATCTGTTCTTCAACTAGTCTTAAATATTCTTCCATTTCATACACCCATTGCAAGCACGTTTGCTACTGCAGCAGTATACTCTTTCCACTCCTCGGTCTTCTTTTCCAGCATGGATCTTCCCTGCCTGGTAAGCCTGTAGTATTTTCTCGTTTTTCCAAGAACATCCTGTTCGTATACTGTTACGAGACCCTTATCCTCCAGGCTGTGAAGCAAGGGGTACAGCGTTCCGGCCTTCAGCTCAAACACATTCTGTGATTTCATACGAAGCGTATCAATCATCTCATATCCGTACATATCCTTTTCGGATAAAAGCTTAAGTATTAGCATTGTCGTGCTTCCTGAAATAAGAGATTTATCAATTGCCATTATATTTCCCACCTCATCTTTATATATAGATTGTCGATATATCTTTACCTGAATTATATATCGGCAATCTATATATGTCAATATAAAAAACATCCTTAAATAATAACGGTTTTAAGGATGTTTTCCGTTTACACTTATAATATTTTTAATATTTCTCCATCGTCAGGAATTATCAGATTTCCGGAAAAGAATTCTTTTCCCTCTTCGGTATACAGCTTTTTTCTGTACGGTATATGAGTATCCTCTGTATGAACCAGGATCAGATTTCTTACTCTCATCTTCTCCGCCATAATACATGCATCTTTCACAGTGCTGTGATGCTTCTCATATGGCTTGAATTTTTCACGTTCTGCATACATGCAGAAGGCCTCATGAATCAGATAATTGCAGTCACAAGCCTTGTCTAAGAGTTCATCCTTAAGTGGTTCGTCACCGCAGAACAGCAATCCGTCTTCCTTGATTTCAAAACCATACTGTTCAATTTTGGTTGACATAATATCAAAGAAGGTTACCTTCCTGCCCAGTATACTGTGAGTCTCTCCGTCATTTACTGCGATTAATTCAATTCTGTTACCAAAATATCCGGTGACTTTCGCCGCTAAAACTACCCTGCAGATATTCTGCAACCCGGTCAAAACCTTCTCGCTTGCATATATCTTCAGGCTGCCCTCATATTTACCTTTGTTCATCATCTGTCCTATCATTCGGATAATCCAGACAGCTCCCAGAATATGGTCAGAATGGGCGTGAGTAATGAACATGTTATGAATCTCAGTTAATGGAATTCCCTGCTGTTCCAGTATCCTTAGTATCTGATTTCCTCCACCGGCGTCAATCAAAAAATATTCATTGTTTTCACTTAGTGTAAAGCATGTGTTATAGCACTTTGTTACACCGGCATTTCCTGTTCCAAGCATTGTAATGTGCAGGTCTTCTTTTGGCATAATTTCTAACGTTTCCTCTCAAATCACTAAATAATTAGACCTCAAGAGATTTCACTTGAGGTCCTAACATTGCTATTAAATAAATTTTACAGCTGTACCGTAAGCGATAACTTCTGCCGCTCCCTGCATAATTGCAGAAGAGGAATAACGAATATTAACTATTGCATCAGCTCCCAGTGCCTCTGCTTCTTCCGTCATACGTTTAGTTGCTAAAGCTCTTGCCTGATTCATCATTTCATTATATGCGGTAAGTTCTCCACCTACAAGATTTTTCAATCCCTGAGTAATATCCTTTCCCAGGTTTTTCGACTGAATTGTGCTGCCCTTAACCAGACCAAGCATTTCAAAGTTTTTTCCACTAATGTAATCAGTATTTACTAAGATCATCTTCCTCACCGCTCCTTATCTCTTTTATTCTCTCATAGCAAACATAGATTAAAACTATTATCAGAATCACTGGTATAATTCCCAAAAGAATATTCCATGGTTTGGGGATGGTTATAATCAGGATTCCAAAATACAAAACAAAATACATAACAACAAAGATCGTCACTATTACTGGAGCGATCATTTTCTTCCAGTACTTTTTCAATTCAGTGAACCTCCCAGTTAAATATAATCAAACTTTTTTCTTTTATTTTAACAGAAAATTGTGACAACACAATATTTATTTGTATATGTCTGTATCTGTTCGAAAATATAACCCATTGATTTTACAAACATAATGCTCTATACTTTAGCTAGGTTATTAAGGAGGATGGAAATATGAAATTCTATATTGTGGACGCGTTTACAGAAAATGTGTTTGGTGGAAACCCTGCCGGTGTAGTTATTCTTCCGGAAGGTGCAGATTTCCCATCAGATGAGCTTTGTGTTAAGACAGCTGCTGAACTTAGATATTCAGAAACGGCTTTCATCAAGCAGCTTGCAGAAGATGAATTCCAGGTAAGATACTTTACACCTGCTGCGGAGGTTGATCTTTGTGGTCATGCTACAATTGCTTCATTTAAGACGCTGTATCTTGCAGGAATAATCAAAGATAATACAACGGTTATGAACCACACTCTTGCCGGAGATCTTAACATAGAAATCAAAGATGGCTTTGTGCTGATGGACATGGCTAAGCCGGTAAGAATCTTTGAAATAAAAGATGAAGATAAGCTTGAAGAACTGTACAAGGTTATGGGTATAAGTTATCAGGAACAGAAGCAAAAAGGCCTGACTCTAACACCTCAGGCTGTATCAACAGGACTTCCAGATATCATTATGCCCGTTGCAACATTAGAAGACCTTCAGGCTATTGAACCGGATATGAAGGCTCTTTCCGACCTTTCAGCAAGATATGAAGTTGTAGGGGTTCATGCTTTCACAACAGCTTGTGAAGATGCAACATGCCATACAAGAAACTTTGCTCCACTTTATGACATCGATGAAGAGGCTGCAACAGGAACTTCAAGTGGTGCCACAACTTACTACGGATATCTTAACGGATTCGTTAAATCCGGAGATGAATGCAAATACATACAGGGAGAAAAGATGGGCCGCCCATCAGTAATCCTCAGCAATATTGAAGTTGAATGTTCAGCTGACGGCTGCGAAGAATTCAATCCAGAAAATGCAGAGTGCTACATCAAGGTCGGTGGAGACGCTGTAATTCTTGCAGAAGGCGAAATTCACATCTAA
>JAQYNQ010000025.1 GCA_028727785.1 Eubacteriaceae bacterium
GTTATATCCATCTTCGGCATTACAGAATATTTTTTTTATTTGTTCTTCCCTTGACATTTTATTTTTTGCAATTCTTTATCCAAGAATAAGATTTTAGAATTCAAGCTATCTATTTGGTCATAGTCATTCATTTTCTTCCAGTCTGAAACTGAAGTTCTACCCCAAATCTTATCATAAACAAAAGGCTCCAACGTTGCAACCGCTAATAGAATTGTTATTATTACTCCACTGGTCCAAATACTTTTCTTTACTTGTCTTGCATACCGCAATTCTATGTCATCAAGTATCGATTTTATGTCTAAGAAAGTATCACCGTAGTAGTCTTTCGCTTTTCTTTGGAGATCTTTTAAATAATCCTTTTCGGAAATTTCGTTTTCAATATTTTGCGATGGTGGCATTTCAGTATCAACTTGATGGAAACAGATCTTTGCTATCTCCATCTTTGGGTAGATAACGAAATCTTTAGAAGAGAAATTCGCGAGAATACCGCTCAAAGGGCCATGGTAATTAGGTTCTACAACACTTGCATTAATCAATAAAATTCCTTTCTGCGCTATACTATTCATAGCAGTGTATGAACCAGAAATGTTCTGTGGCATTTTTAACATTTCTTCTGTCTCAAATAGAATAATATCTCTAGGTTTAAGGGCAAAAGGAGCTGTACAATGATTTATTTCATGCTTTATTTGAGTCTTGACATTATTAGGAGTCATCAAGTCTGCTATCCTCAAACGGAATTGTTTCCACTTACTTAGTTTTTGTAAATTAACGTGAGTTCGACGAATTCAAAACAAAGCAAGCTGTGTGTCAAATGTACGTTGTACATTGATACACGGCTTTTTGGGAAACATGCAGTACGCCGCAATCGCCCCCAGTATGTTTACGATGAAATTGTCAAAGCTTCTGTGTCTTGAATGCTCCACTTGCGCAATGTTTTTCAATTCGTCGTTTACCGTCTCTATAATAGCCCGTTTCCTAAGCAGCAATTTGTCCGACACACTCATCAAAGCCCCCTTCATGTTACTTTTGAGTTTGGTAATAAGCTGTATACCGTCAACAAACATGCGTCGGAAGAGGTTCTTGCCGATATAGCCCTTGTCTGCAACCAACTTTCCGTAGATGAATTCGACAAACGCCTTATACTCCAACGGTTTCCTGTCATCGACATCACCCGGAGTTATCATGAAGTTCAGCAGCTCGCCTTTCTCGTTACATATCAAATGCAGTTTGAAACCGAAAAACCATCCCATGGAACACTTGCCCCTTTGGGCTATACCCTTGAATACCTTGTGGATATGTATCCTTTGATTCCTGCATACCCTCAACGGGGTGCTGTCCACGAAACTTATGCCTGTGCATTTTCCAAGCAACACTTTCTTAATGAAAAGAGCCAATGGTACTGCCACTTCTTTTTCAAGCTCCACAAAACGGTTGTATGAAACAATCTTTGGGAAGAGGTGGCGCAGATGTCTGCATACTTTTTCCAGATAGAAATGTTTCAGACAACGGTAGCCGGAGTCATGGAACAATATCATAATCAACATGATTTCTGCCTTTGACATAGTCGAATCGCGGTGATAACGCCGCTTGGTGCCTGATTTCAGCGTATATTTTTCCATCATTGCATCAAAAATCTTGCAGAAGTCGTCCGCCATACAAAATAATTCTGTAACTTTGTCCTCGGTATTTATAGCGATTATTTTGAATGATGAAAAAGGCAATATTCGGAATGGCTGCTGCAGCAACGCTGACAGCATGTCAAGAGAGCGGAAAGCCAGTGATGAACACGACAGCTAATGATACTGTCGGTGTGGTGACTGAGGTGATGATGAGCAGAAGGAGCATCAGGGCCTACAAGGACTCCGTGATTGACAAGACAACGCTTGACGAGATTCTGAAATGTGGCATCAATGCGCCCAACGGCAAGAACCTCCAGTCGTATGAACTGCGGGTGATAGACTCGCCGGCATTGATAGACTCCATCACGGCTGCTGTGGTGAAGGACAACCCGAAGATAGCAGAACGCGAAGGATTCAAGAATATCTTTGTCAATGCTCCCTGTGTGGTATGTATCGCCTATGACAAGAGCTATGATATGGCTCAG
>JAQYNQ010000026.1 GCA_028727785.1 Eubacteriaceae bacterium
ACACTGAAGACCAGATTGTATCAAGCGATGTAATCGGAACAACATACGGTTCACTGTACGATGCAACACAGACAATGGTTGAAAAGTGCGGAGAACACATGTATGAAGTAAGAGTAGTATCATGGTATGACAACGAAATGAGCTACACTAACCAGATGGTAAGAACACTGAAGCATTTAGCTACTTTAATCTAAAAATAAAAAATCATTAAACCGCTTAAAGGGGTATATCATATTGGTGGTTCACTAATGTGATATACCCTTATTTTTTGGAAAAATTGATTCTCTGTGGTTATGATCTGGCCATGATTCTTTTCAATGTTTTTTCAGATTTTTCAGATTCTGACTCTTCGCACCATGTTTGCACTTGAAATATCATCCAACATGGCGCGTGGTCATGTCAGGCGCCATGATTGCCTCTGAAATCGTGTCCAACATGGCACGCGGATTGGTCAGGCGCCATGTTTGCCTCTGAAATCACGTCCAACATGGCGCGCGGTTTTGTCAGGTGCCATGTTTACCTCTGAAATAGCATCAAACATGGCGCGCGCTTGGGTCAGGCGCCATGATTGCCTCTGAAATCACATCCAACATGGCGCGCGGATTGGTCAGGCGCCATGATTGCCTCTGAAATCACGTCCAACATGGCGCGCGGATTGGTCAGGCGCCATGATTGCCTCAGAAATCGCATCCAACATGGCGCGCGGATTGGTCAGGCGCCATGTTTGCCTCTGAAATCGCATCCAACATGGCGCGCGCTCAGGTCAGGCGCCATGTTTGCCCTTGAAATCACGTCCAACATGGCGCGCGCTCAGGGTCAGGTGATAGGACACTAATCCACTTACATCTCTCAATTACATCTCGATGAGCTTTGATTGAAAGAGCTTGATTGGAAGAAACAAAGAATCAGTACTGCATCTTGAAAAAAGCTGAATTGTCACGCAGAGTAACAGCTATGTCATAGAAAGTTTATTGCATTTGACCACATTTCGGAATACACGGGGTTAATAAAACACTCGAGGAGGTCATCACAATGCCACTGGGTGAAAAAATAATTGACAATGTTCTTGGTTGCACTGTGGCTTAATTCGGAATTTCCGAACTGATCAATTCGGAAAAGAATATGGATAAACAGTTTTTGTTACTGTGACAGACGACTTTGTAGAAACACGCCGGTTTGCAAAGAGAGTGAATGATAGAAAAATAGAAATCTGAAACTGGAAATTCACCAAATGTAAGCATGAAGTTAAATAGCGCCTGCATGGATGCTCGCAAAGCGCTAAAAGTGCCGTCCATAGTGTTCACATGTGGTTAAATGGGCGACACTCTCAAATAATCTCAGATTCTGTACTACAGCCGTACTACACTCTTCCGCTGCAGTAGATTTCAATAGCCTTGTCGGTAAAAACAGCAGTACCTGCACCACCGGCCTTATCTATGTTTTCTGTAAATTCACCACCTGCGGAGTACATTTTACCAAGGCCGGAAAGTATTTCATCAGTGCAGTGATAGTAGTGAGCGGAAATGTAATCCTGTAACTTCTTCACCTGAAGCTGAACCTTTTCATCTGCCGGATCAAGTCCAAGCATCAGCCCGAATTCAGCAAAAATTCCCATAAACTGGTCAGCCATTTCTTTCTGGTCCTCCTTTGTCCAGTCCTTTGACTTTTCCTCGAATTCCTGATATGCTGCAGTTTCGCCCCATTGTGCCTTTGCCTGCTTAGCATACTCGTCCATTTCCTTAGTATCAAATACATCAAAACTCATTTCTTCTCCTCCTGTTTCTTCATTTATACTCGCTTTGATCTCACGGGCAAAGCGAATCAATTTTTCCAGATGCTCTTTTTTCAAAGTGAGCAATTCAATCTGCTGATCCAGAGCTTTGTCGCGACTAAAACCCGGAGCATCCACAATCTCCTTGATCTCTTTTAAAGGAAATTCCAATTCCCGAAACAGCAAAATCTGCTGCATTCTTTCCAGCGAACTTTTGTCGTACAGTCTGTACCCGGCATCCGTATATGCTGCCGGTTTTAAAAGCCCGATTCTATCATAGTACTGCAGCGTGCGCACACTTACTCCGGTCAGCCGGCTGACTTCATTTACTGTCATCATAGGTAACTCCTCCCTCTATGAGTATACTGTAAACCATGACGTAATGTCATAGTCAAGAGTTTTTTTAGTTTTTATCAAAACCTACAAAAAACCATATTTACTGTTTATGGGTTACTCTATATATTCAATAATGAGGGAAATACCATGAAAAGTGCAGAAAGTGGTAGGATTCACTATGAAAAGTGAAATAGAAAAAATGTCACCGAAAGAAATAGTTATCAGATTTTTTGAAGATGGCTACACCATCAAAAACTATAATTACGTTATGAACTGTATGGCTGAAAACTATTTTGACCACAGTTCTGCAGCAGCCCGAAGCAACGCAGATGCTGTCTGTCGCCATTCTGAAGATAGTTGTCAGACAGTTTTCCGACCTGACAGTAAAAATGCTGGATGTATTTGCTGAAGATGGAATGGTCGCAAACCGGGTCCTGTATGACGGCATTCACACCGGAACCTGCATGGGTATTTCTGTAACAGGAAAGCGTATCACATTTGGATTGTATTTTAATAGTTATAAGGAACATATAAGTAGTAGATAATAGTTATCACTGTCTGTATAAGAAGGGTAAATTTTTACGCAACTTAGGAATTTGATGTATACCTGATTGATAAACTATTGTTTGGAATATTTAATTTGGATATAATTTAAATGAAACATGTAGAGCTTATTTTTGTTATTATTTTATGTTAATGTGGAGTTGAGAAAATAATGAGTGAAAGTTTTGATACACTGTTATGGGCTAAAAGCAACCCACCTAAAAGACTATTTACACATATGCTTGAAACGGGACTTGTAACAAAAGTGCTTTTGGAAGATAGTATTTGTAATGCTCTTTTGAACAATCTTGCGGACAACTTTGAGTTATCGACTGAAGAAACGAAAAATCTGTTTTGCTATATTTCATCACTTCATGATATCGGAAAATGCCATCCATTATTTCAAGGTAAAGACAAGACATCTCAAATTGCCTTATATATTGAAGATAATTTGCAGTTGAAATATCCCTTTTGGGCAGATGACTATAGGCATGAATTAGGATCATATAGTTGCCTGAAAAGAATATGGAAGGAGAAAAAGAGGTTTTCATCAAAATTTATAAGAGAATTTGCTTCTATTGCGCGAATTCATCACCAGGGGAAAGAAGGTAGGGATTATACATTCAATGATGCTGCTGCATGGCCAGGGAGTGAAGAATGGATTAACCAGCAAAATCAACTTGAAGAACTGTTCCATAGTATGTATTCTCCTCCACATATAAAAAGTACTAAGCACTTAGATGCTGCGTGTATAATATTAACAGGGATAACAATTTTATCTGATTGGATTGCTTCCAGCTATTTGTTTGAGGATAGTGAGGAATGCCGAAATGAAGAACGCATTAGAAAAATCAAAACTTTCATTGATACCTCAGGTATTGGAAAAGGGAAAATTCCAAATTGTGATTCGTTTAACTCAATGTGGAAATGGATAAATAGAGGGAATCAGAGACCTTTGCAGAATGGAATAGAAGCAATGCTGTGTAACAGAACTGAACAACCGCTTATTACAATTATTGAGGCACCTATGGGCGAAGGTAAAACAGAAGCAGGATTGTTTGCAGCAATGAAGATGGCAGAATATTGGGGAAAATCTGGATTTTATATTGCATTACCTACATCTGCTACTGCTAATCAGATGATTGGAAGAGTTGAATCTCTTCTAAATGAACATGGTATTAGTGGTACCAGACTAATTCATAGTATGTCATGGCTTAATGAAAATGATTTGTTTAACGAATCAGAGGAAATAGATGATATAGAGGCATCTAGATGGCTTATGTCCTCCAAACGATCGCTATTGGCTTCTTATGCTGTGGGAACCATTGATCAGGCAATGATGTCAGCATTGAAAGTAAAGTACGGGGTAATAAGACTCCTTGGATTAACAGGAAAGGTTCTTGTTATTGACGAGATTCATGCGTATGATGCATATATGTCATCGATAATTTTACGGCTTCTTGAATGGTGTCAAGTATTAAAAATACCTGTAGTAATGTTAAGTGCAACGCTTCCTTTGTGGAAAAAGAAAGAAATCTTATCCATATACGGAGATAAGAGTAAAATATCTAACGATTATCAACTAATTACTACAGGATTCTCTGATGGTAACATTGAGGAAACGCGAATATCAGAAACAACGCAGAAGAAAACTATTGAAACAGAGGTTATTTCGGTAGACGATATTTCACATGGGATTTCAGATATTATTTCTAAATTAGAGTTTGATTATGGTTGCATATGCATAATAGTTAATACTGTTAAGTGTGCGCAACAGGTATATGACTGCTTAAAAGAAATGAACCATGATACAGAAGTACATTTATTTCATTCGAAATTTCACTATGACCGAAGGCAGCAAATTGAAAATAAATGTATCGGCTTATTTGGCTCCAATAAGAGTTTAAGACCTAGAAAGGCAATTCTAGTCGCAACTCAAGTTGTTGAGCAGAGTCTGGACCTTGATTTTGATTATCTGATAACAGAAGTGGCACCAGTGGATTTAATATTACAGAGAGCAGGACGACTACACCGACATGCTGATACGAAAAGAGATAAGATATTCTTATTACCTAAACTAACCATTGTAAAGAATAAAAGTAACAGATATGGAGCTACTGAAAAGATATATTATAAGCTGCTTCTTGATAGAACAATAGAATGTCTCAATTGCAGAAACCAGATTATGATTCCCGAGGATATCCCTCGACTGGTGGATTATGTGTATCAGAAGACTTCAGTAACAGATAAGGAAACCGAGGCATTTTTGGAGCAGATGTTCTCCGAACAACTGCAATCGGGAATGGCTACCGGAATAGAATTGAGAAGACCGGATGCCGAAGAATTTTGCCTCGGAACTTCAAAAGTCTTGTTTCAGGATGACGGGGATGAGTCTTGGGCATCGGCAAAGACAAGATTGTCAGAAGATACAGTTAGGATCGCAATAATTCCTGATAATTTGTTTGAACAGGCTTTTACAGATATGAAAAATAATAAATATATTCATGTTGAGATTGCAAAAAAGATAATTCATTATAGTGTTTCAATAAGTAAGAGGGAGTTTTCCGAATATATGGATAAAGCTCCATTAAGCGGGAAAAAAATAGTTGGAACAAGACGGCTTTCAAACATGTTTATATTTCCATCCGATTGTGAGAAAGGAGGGGTTGAAGGGGAAAAACTGTGTTGTTCCTTCGATGTTGGAACTATTGTGTTTGACAATGATAGGGGAGTTATATTTAAGAAAGGTGGTGAGAATAATTATGAATTATAACGTGTTATATGAACCATGGATTCCGGTACGCACCAAAGATAATCAAATAATAACCAAAGGTCTGTATGATGTGTTTAAGGATGCAGAAGAACTCATAGAAATATCGGATGAATCAGTTATGTACGAGTTTGGAATGTACAGGCTTGCAGTGCTGTTCCTAATCGATTGCTTTCGACCTGCAAGACTTAGTAATCTCGAAGATATGCTTGAAGATGGTGAATTTGATATGGATCAAATTGATGAATATATTGATTTATGCAGGAAGGAAGGTGTCAGTTTTGATATCTTTGATGAAGAAATGCCATTTTTGCAATCGCCGACTAAAAGTTGGAGTGAACCATTTAAGTATAGATCAGTTGCACTTTTAAATCCTGCGGTACCATCTGGGAATAATCATGTACATTTTAATCATAAGTTTCAGGACGAGATTACATTGAATGCAGACGAAGCTGCAAAGGCATTAACCGCAGTTAATCTATTTTGTACTGCAGGGGTACAGGGATATCCATCAACAGTTTCAGGTGCGCCTCCACTGTATTGTATAGTAATGGGAAGGAATCTATTTGAAACTCTTGTACTAAATATGATCCCGCTGAGTCAGTATGAAAACATTGATAAACCATCAGTATACTGGAGAAATACAGATGATATTGTTTCTAAAAAGAAAATTGCAAATACATCTCTTTTACAGGGAATGATGTTTCCTTGCAGAAAAGTGCTGTTAAAACCAGAGACTGATGGCAGTGTAATTAGTATTCTTTGGGCACAGGGAATGGATTTTAACGGATATAGCAGTTTTAGAGATCCTTCGGTTTCTTATACAGATTCCGGAACAGGTAGCAATATAAAGCCAAGCAAGGAGAAAGAAACATGGAGAAACATCGGTACTATTTTTGACTGGTTCGATAATAAGGCTCCGTTAGTAGTTTCTCAGTTCCATGAACTAAAAGAAGACGATTCAATCAATGTTAGAACATATGAAGTAGTAACGGATAATGCAAAATATGAAGATTGTATGTCAGGAGAGATTATCCTTCCAGCAGTTGTTTTTGGTAGCCAGATAAGATTCAGTGCTCTTGTTAATGCAGTTTCATATTCAGAGCAAGCAGAAAAAGAACTGGCATATTGGCTGGAGCAGCTTCGTCTGAGTATAGTATCAAATAAAAAATCAAGTCATCTTTTGTCCGATAAAGAGGTGATTAGATATGAGTTTTTCCAAGAAGTTAAGGAAAAACTCATAGGTGATTTTATTGATAAGCTCTCTACTGTACAGGATATTAACAGCTTACTGGAGGAATGGGAAAACTGGATATGGACATTAAGCCTTTCCTGTTTTGAAAGATTTGGCAGTTTAATAGGTGATTCTATGAATGTCATCAATGAAGTTGAACGATATAAATCCAAAATGACGGTAAAACATTACAAGAACAGAAAGGAGTAGGTATGAATAGGAAGGAAATCATTGACCAATACTTTGACCGTATAGATACTTTGTCTGACGAAAACCGTATTGCCCTAAGAAGATCCTGTGGGAAGATGATAAATGAACTGGATGCATATACACTTTCTATGTTTTATAGGTACATCCCTGACTTCGTGGTTAATAACAGCTTAAATAAGTGGTTACTAGCCACGTGTATACATTGTTTATGGAATAATAATGAAAAAAGTCAGGGGGAAGTGGACAGGTTATCTGTAGAGGACGCTTTAAAGTTCTACAGGGCTGAGAATAACAGTAACATATCAGAAAGCTTTGAAAAAAGAATACACAATCTACTTGATACACCATGGGATGAATACGGATTCATGGCGGATAAATATTTGAAGATTGTGAAGATGTTAAGGCAAAAGGGATACGCTATAGACGGCAGATGTATTTTGGAAGATTTATTATTCTGGGATAGCGATAGTAGAATAGTTCAGCGAAGATGGGCAAAAACGTTAAATTCTAATTATAAGGAGGAAGAGTAATGCTTATTGAAATTCATATGTTGAAAAATTATGCCCCTACAAACTTAAATCGTGATGACAGTGGTGCACCTAAAACATGTATGTTCGGTGGAGTAAAAAGAGGACGAATCTCAAGTCAGTGTCTGAAACATTCTTGGAGAACATCAAAATACCTTCATGACGAAATAGGCGGGGATGCACTTGGTATTAGAACAAGAAAGCTACCGGAAATAATTTCGGAAAGACTTTTAGCAGAAGGAATTGACTCAGAGGTTATTGATTATATAAGAAGTGAGCTTACGGGAATTGGTACAAAGGAAGGTAAAGGTACTAAAGATAACAAGACAGCACAGATAATTATGTACAGCAAAGCAGACATTGATGCTATTACCGGATATGTATTAGAAAAAGTAAAGGGAGCAAAATTAGCCGATGTAAAAAAGAATCTTAAGGCGAAAACATTGCAAGAAGAGCTAAAAAAGGATTCAAAAAGATCCCTGTCGCTTGATATGGCTCTGTTCGGAAGGATGGTTACTTCTGATGCGTTTGCAGATGTTGAGGCTTCTATGCAAGTTGCACACGCAATAAGCACAAACAGGGTTATGATGGAATCAGACTTTTTTACAGCCGTGGATGATCTCATTGACGGAAATGAGGAATCCGGTAGCGCAATGATGGGTGATATCGATTATAATTCGTCATGTTATTACATATATGCTTCCATCGATGTTGATAAACTTCGTGAAAAT
>JAQYNQ010000027.1 GCA_028727785.1 Eubacteriaceae bacterium
GCATTTTCAGCTGTATAAATTCCGCAGTATGAAACTGGATACGCCGCACGACACTCCGACCCATCTGCTTGCGAATCCGGAACAGTACATAACCAAAGTGGGGAAAATACTGAGGAAAACTTCACTTGACGAATTGCCGCAGCTTTGGAATATCGCCAAAGGCGATATGGCTGTCGTCGGACCGCGCCCGGCACTTTGGAATCAGTTTGATCTGATTAGCCGTGTGTCAAGTAAAGTACAAAAAAATTTTTTTATAGCCAGCGCTCTTGTGTGAGCGTTGGTTTTTCCCATTTTTATGGGTGTTTTCGACATAGAACGACCATTTTCAGTAACGTTATGTTATGGATTTGTCCCTGATCTTGCGGGAAAAGAGCATTTTTGTCCCTATTATTCCGCACGGTATCAGCCCTCCCAGGCAGGCGTTCCAGCCGATTTTGATCCAAATTGTCTCACGCCCTGGATCTGGGGCATACCTCAAGTCCCTTTGGCAAAGGTGTCATAGCCTATACAGGTTCGGTGTGCAAAGCCGCCGTTCTCGGTTCTTACGGAAGTATCATTATCATCTGCAGATTATCGCTCCGGAAAATGCCAGTTCCCGTTTAGCCCACTGTTTGATCGCTATATCCATGACTCAGAAGACGCTTGTGATTCTATTTGTGGCGGTTGTGATCTTTCAGTTCGGATAGTCACGGCGACAAGCTGCTTCGGCTCCCCGCAGATGTTTTGTTTGAGGTACTGCATATTTAGCTGTCAAGGTGCGGATGAGGACAGAATTTCCTCTCTAGTTTATATCGTTTTTGAGAGTAATAATCGTAAAAACCACTTTTGCTTTGACAAATACAGTGTGTGTGATAACTTGTGTCCTTTTGGACAGAAGTTTATTTGAATAGAAGTACTCGATGTTGTCCTATGACTGACAGTTTTCATAAAATGCCAGCTATTATATATAAGCCAAAGGAGAAAAGAAATTATTTAATATTTTATATTTTATGATATAATAACATTGTATAGTGTGAAAAAATATATTAGAAAGATGCTTAAACCTTTATTTTATCATACTTATAATATGAATACAACTAAAAATTGATGTTTAGAATAAGGTTTATGCGGTATAGAAATGAATAATATTGTATATTGAGATAAATTTATTGGGGATATGTATGCGAAGGATAAAGAAAGCTTTTGTAGCAAGTCTTATTTTTTTACTACTGTTTTGCGGTTATACAGTACATGCAGGAAGTATGACAACAGTTTTATCATCAATATCTACGATAGTCAGTTCAATAGAGAAAAGCCAAGCAGGATTGATTGCAACAGGCTTATCCGTCTCAGCTGGTTTAGTAGCATACTCCGCCCAACAGTTTTATACGTACCTTGATACAAAGAGGCAGCCAATTGCCTATATATATGATATTATGAAACAAGCATTATAGTTGCCTTGAGTTGGAAAGAGCCTACAGGTTGTCAACAGCGGCTATTGACAAGGTTATTATGAACAGTAAATTGATGGTTTCTTGTATTTTTTTTGTACTATATTAAGGATGTACAGATCAGAGATTATATTCTATAATACTAGCAAGAAATTTGCAGTGATAAAGCATGAAATATTAGACTCCTGAGAGATGCAAATTACCGTTTTATCAACTATTGACAGTATTTGAATTAAGGGGGATCATGTTATGAATGAATTGAGTGTAGTGAGTACAATCACTGAAGTGGTTAAAACTTCAAGAGAGATTTATCAAGATTTTTCGCAGAACCGTACTGTTTCTAAATATAGAAAACAGGAATTGCGTGAAGCGTTGGATGCATATATTATAATGAGAAGGGGCCAAAACAAGGCTAAAATCTTTGATAGTAACATGCAGATTTTAGAAAGATGTTATTGCACTATAGAAACACTGCCTGTTAATACACCACTTTATGAAAAAGCAATGAGACAATTTAATATTTTGGCAGATTCTTTAGAACAATTATTAGTAGGGTATTATTAATATGAGTATTTTTAATCGAAAAAATTCAGGGAATAAACGAGTTTGTGAACAATCAGATTCAGATATTGAATATATATCAGAGAAACAAATAATACCACATAGTGAAGAAAAAGATGAAGAAATCATACAGAAGATTCCGGCGGAGATTCCTTCAAACTCTAAATTTCCTACCGGCGATAAAAGTGCTGACTTAATGATTCTTATTGGAAAAGCACTTGATGAGTGGGCCAAAATGTATCATTTGCAGGGAATGCCTAAAAAAGTTGTGTTTGGACAAGCACTGGCATTGATGACAGCTTGGTATAAAGATTTAAAATGATGACTACGGATAATATTGCTGTGATTGTTGTTTTACTCATCCTTGCTTTATGCATAAGTGCCTTTTTATATAATTCATATTTTGGTATAAGAGTACGACAAAAAGGCTTAGAAAAAACATTCAACAAGAATGTTTTAAAGAGCGCAGGTTTTTCAGCTCTCAGCAAAAGGATTTTTGAATTTTGTTTTGACTTGTTCATTTTTTGGCTATTTTTTTACTATAAAGATGGAATTGTTTTCAGTTGGACAAAATCTATTTTGCAAGTAGTATATGAAAAGATAATTTTCATTTTGCCAATAAGTAGAAAAGGTTTAATGAACATAGACTTCGTTCTCTATTCTTTTATTGTGATAACTGTTATTGCTGCAATAGCAGCTCTTTTATGTACAATATGTATGGAACTTAATGCGTTAGGATTTTGTATTATAGGGTTATCTTTTTTTGTCGTCATATGGTATATCAATTTGGGGATTTGCTATGTTTTCTTTAGATTTTTTCATGTTGGAACAGAAGAAACTATTCTTAACTATGTATTAGCTATTGTATGCTACATATTAGTTCTAATCGCTGATGGTGCAATTTTTTCATTTATAGATGATCTTTGAGTTATATTATCTTATCCTTAGAAAATATCGAAAACTAGATACCGTTCACAGAACAAAAATGAGGTAAAACAAAATAAAGCAGCCCCAGGTCGGATCTTGGGGCTGTATTTCATTCATATTGAAGCGTGTATTATTAGTGTCTCGGATTGTAGTTAAGTTCAGTCTCCATTCCATCCGCCTTTCTCCTCATTTCTTCAAACAATTCCGGATACTTCCATGTGATGCGGTAATCATCCACCCCATATATTTTCACTTCTTTTACATAGTCAGTGACCATATCCCGAGAGAGAGCGCCTTCCGACAGATAATGTTCTGCTTTTTCTGCAAGCACCAGTATTTCCGGACTGACGGTGACAGAGGAAAGAGCGTCTTCCTCTTTTTCCTGATCGGTAATCCTAGCCTGGATTTCATCCGAGGAGTGCGTCAATGCTTTTTTCCGGGATGAAAAGTCTGTTTGCGTAATTTCCCCAGAGGAAAAAGCTTCAAAGAGCTTCCGTTTCTCCCGGATCACAGTCTCAAGCTGACGTTTCAGAGTGAGAATCTGCCGCTGGCAGTCTTTTAGCTGTCTCTTCGCCTGCCGGACAGTCTCTTCTTGTTGTGCCTTTTCAAGGAGGATCTGCGTGAATATGGCTCGCAATTCATAAAATACATAGTCCTCCAGAACAGGGAGAGAGTAAATATCATTGGTGCAGTTGGTGTGCTGCAGGTAATGGTTGGTACATCTTACGGCCAGTTTCTCTTTTACATAGAACATATAAAACCCGCAATGACCGCACCGCAAGGTGCCTACCAGGACATAGTCTGAGGTCTGTTTTCTTCCGTTTGCCCAGGGGCCTTTCCAGTTTGGACGGAGCCGGACTAATTGACCAGCTTTTTCAAAATCTTCATTCAAAATAATCGGTGTGTGGGCGTTATCACGGACGATTTGCTGTTCCTGGGGAACGGAACAGTTCCGTTTATGCTCTGACAAGCTGGTGTAAGACTTATGCGTTATCAGGGTTCCTTTATAAACCGGATTATGGATGATCCTGCTGATCTGCAGCTTTCTCCAGAGTGGTTGCGGCTTGGAGCTGGGGATGACAGGCTTTCGAAGTTCAGGATGACATTTGTTGTATGTATTGGGTGTGGGGATGTGAGAATCGTTCAGCAGGTTTACAATCTCTGTCAGGTTGTATTTAGCCAGAACCAGATCAAAAATCAATCGGACAATGACGGCAGCTTCCGGATCGGGTTCATATTGCTGTTTTTTCCGGTCAGTGCGATACCCGAAAGGAGCGTTTTGAGGAAGAAAACCATTCTTCATTCTTTCTATATTGGACAGACTTCGTTTCTTCGATAAATCTTTACTGTAATAATCATAGAATAGTCCCTGCAGGGCAATGCTCATAGACTGCAGATAAGCGGACTGTTCTTTACTGTCATAGCCATCATTGATTGCAATAAAGCGTACTCCCTGCATGGGAAAGAACTGTTCTACGTAATCTCCGAGCGTCAGGTAGTCTCTGGAGAGACGGGACATATCTTTTACGATGATACACTGGATTTCACCGGATCTGACTTTGTGCAGCATCATCTGCAGAGAAGGTCTTGCCGTGTTGACGCCGGTATAGCCGTCGTCAATATATTCCGTGTATTCCATATCGGAAAGGTCCGGATGGGAGAACAAGTAGTGTTCTATGAGCTTTCGCTGATTCGAAATACTGTTGCTTTCCGTTTTGCTGTCAAGATCTCCGTCTGCTTGAGATAAGCGCAGATATGCAGCAATAACATGAGAATGATTCTTCGGATTCATTTGTCAGTCTCCTTATATAAACGCCATAACAGTGTGAAATGTTCCTCACAAAGAAAATGGGTTTCAGCATCTTCTTTGGAGCGGACAATAATCTTGTCAATTGTCTTTTGCACAATGTCTGCTGTCACTTCATTCGGATATGGAAGGGAAGTAAATAACTTGAGCCACGGATTTTCCATGGTCAAAGCAAGTTTCAAAGTAGCGAGTCCCTGGGCGGATTTTTCCAGCTTGTTGGCTGTGAGATTGAGTTTTTCCCTTAGAAGCGACATGGTTTCGGCATAGTCTTCCCCGTTGATAATATTATCCGCATAGTGTTCGAACAGACATGTCTGCTCTGCTTTCAGTATGTCTAATTGTCGGGATGCATGATTTAAAGCGTCCTGGCATTTTCCCACACGTCTGACTGCTCGCCGCTTGCCTTCCGGGGAGCGGAGCCAGTTTGAAAGAAGTTTTGCCAGCTGAAATTGTTCCTGCAATTGATTGAGAACGATAATATCCTGCATTGTCTTTCGGATATTTGTATAATGCGGACCGTGATTCTTATGGGTTTCGTTGAAGCATATATATTTTCTGTCCGGAACAGAAGAGCCAGCGTGAAAGCTGGAACACATGACTCTCCCGCAAACAGGACATACAAGCTTTCCCTTATAGGAATTGGGATTTGCTTCATCCTGGAGGGCATTTTGTTGCGTTTGCTGCTTGTGCCTTTTTGTAACGGCCTTTAGGCGCTGATTAATGCGGGCATATTCTTCGTGTGTGATATATCCCGGGTGGCTGTCTGGAACTACAATCCACTCATCTTCCGGGATTTCCGGACGGTAGTTGAATGGATCGCACTTTCTGGTATAGCTTTTGCCACAGACAAAATCACCGGTATAAGTGCGATTTTTCAGGATGAAGTCTACCTGGTAGCGATTCCAGATCCGGGAGTTCTTTTTATCCGGCCTGTTATATCGGAATTCCATAGGCACAGGGACGGGAGCGTTCATTTCTCTTAGCCGCTTCGCAATCGTAGCACTTGGAATTTCTTCCAAAGCCCAGGTGAATAATATCCGTACATAATAGCTGAGTTCCGGATCAAAGGTCAGGTGCTTCGGACGGTCGGGATCGTATATATATCCATATGGTTGCCCCTTCCGGAAAACGCCCTTTGTTTTTCGCAAATCGTAGCTGTCAGAAAAACGCCGGGAAAGATCCCGTGAGTAGTAATCATTTAAAATATTCTTCAAAATGATGGAGAGAGCGCCGGGATCAGATGTCATGCTGTCAAACCGGTCAGCAACAGCGATAAAGCGTATGTTTAGGTGAGGGAGCAGCACTTCCAGAAAATAACCGGTCTCCCAGTAGTTCCTGCCAAACCTGGAGAGGTCTTTGACCACAATGCAGTTGATCCTGCCTGCCTGGATATCCTCGATCATCCGAAGAAAGGAAGGCCTCTGAAAATTCATGCCAGTCCAGCCACGATCCACATATTCTTCCGCCAGGTGCAGCTCCGGATGCTGTGAAACATAATTTCTCAACAGACGGAGCTGGGATTCTATGCTGTCTTCATTTACGTGATGGATATTGTCACACAGGGAAAGCCTTGCATAAATTGCGGTATGATTTACGGTGTCCACAGATTCCGGGAGGATATTGGATTTTCTTCCTGTCTGTTCCAGCTGTTTATTGTGTCTGCTGACTCTTGCCATAGAGATTCCCCCTAAAAATCGGTATTGCTGTTTTCAATCAGTCTGAAGTAGTTAAGCAGATTTTCCTTAGCCTCTTGTTTCATTGGCTGAAATTCCAGAGGGGCATTAGCGTAAAGAAAAATGCGATAAATGTATTTCCGGGCGATGTCCAGCGTGATTTCAAAGTGTTCATCAAGCTGGGTATACAGCATAAGCCAGGGATTGGTTACTTTAAATTCCCGGTGGAAAGATTTCTTTTCTTTGATCGCATCTGCCAGTTCCTGCCGTTGTTGATCCGTTCTTTCTTTAAGAACTGGGAGTTTGGCAGGGTTCTCATTACCAGCTTCTGTGAGTACATTAATTCTGTTTTGAAAGTAATCTTCCAACTGTTGATAGATTTCACTATTTTTTCCGCCTTTCATCTGCTCATATATTTTAAGGGCAAGCTTGCGTTCATCCGATAGCGTTTGCTTTACTGCGGGAAGGATTTCACTCAGTCTGATAGGAGCGTAGCTGCAGGCATTATTCAGTTTCTTTTTGCGACTGGAACAAATATATACAGCATAATGATGACGGACGTTAACACAATGATAAAAATGCATGATACGGCCGCAGTGTCCACAAAACAAATGATTACGGAATGGAGTAGAAGAGTATTCCGGCAGATCATGGGATACTCCATCTTTTTCTATCAATCGTCTTCGCTTTTGTTCTTGCAGTTTCTGCACTTTGTCGAATATCTGACGGGAAACAAGTGGTTCATGGTGATTGGGAATAATCTGCTCATCACTATTCCAATACATATTTATATCTTCTCGGTCAGGATGGAGAAAGGCATT
>JAQYNQ010000028.1 GCA_028727785.1 Eubacteriaceae bacterium
ATTAATGTTTTGATTTGCGGTGTTGTTATTGCAATGTTTGACAGGGATATAGTAAAGTTTTTAGTAATTAAAGCGATTGCAGTACCACTCAATAGAATAAGGAATAAATTTGGAAGGAGTGATTAATAAATGTTTTCAAAGGTTAAAAAAAGCATTAGAAATACAGTTTCTGAATTATCTCCAACACTTAGTACGAAGTTGCTTTATAAAAGGTATTTTCATAAAAGAATTGATTTGAGAAATCCAAAAACTTTTAATGAGAAGGTTTGCTGGTTAAAATTAAACACGTATTTCGATAATGAAACAGTAAAAATATGTGCGGATAAGTACAGAGTAAGAAAATATATTAAAGATAAAGGTTTAGGAGAATTATTAATTCCATTAATTGGTGTTGTTAATAATTCTGAAGAGCTGTTGTGGGATGGGCTACCAAATCAATTTGCTTTGAAACTCAATGTTGGTTGCGGATGTAATATTATATGCACGGATAAATCAAAACTTAATTGCGATGATGTAAAAAAACAAATGGATGAATGGCAAAATGGGAAGTACTATTTAAGATCTGCAGAGTATCAATATAAAGATATCCCTAAAAGATTTATTATTGAAGAATGTTTGCCAGTGAAAAATGGAAATCTTCCGCCTGATTACAAATTTTACTGTGCCAATGGTAAATGTGAGGTAATAATGCTTTGTACTGGCAGAGAAATAGGCAATGGGGCGAACTTCTATTTCTTTGACAGAGAATGGAATTTGTTTAAAAATTCATCCATTGATTATAATTTTGACAGTATGGAAAAGCCTAGTTTGTTAAATGAAGCAATTAGATATGCAGAAAAACTCGCTGAAGGGTTTCCTGTAGTACGAGTAGATTTATTCCTTGAAAACGACAGAATATACTTCGGCGAATTGACATTTACTCCCGGTGCAGGATTAGATACAGATTTCTCATATGTACCACAGGGCATGAACATAACTCTTGATGAATATTTGGGAAAAAAAGTAAAACTATAATATAAACTATAACACAGGGGGTGCGAACAAAAAACTGGACCTAGATGTTTTTTGCAACTCCTAAATACCTAAATTGCATAATGCTTTCCCAAATGTTGCAACGTATAAATCCTTATTTTGCCGTGTATCTCTAGCGTAGTTTCTACGCTGGAGCAATGTCGCTGCAGACATGTTTTTGTTTTGGTTACAGATATGTAATGCTAGTTTCATCGGTTCCATTTATCAACCGATGCATGCGATCGGTTAGGGATTTTTCCTTCTGGGGAACTACACCTCGCATGTAGTTAGTTAGTGTAAAATGATAACACTCGCATTTCGAAATTGAGTAAAACGCTCGCATTTTTCTGCATCTAATTGGTTTCTAATGATGAATTACAATCCACTCTCAAATTAGACACTTAGGATAGTAGAATACTATATAGTCAAAACAGTCAAAAGTTATAGTTAAAAGTTAGAGGGAGCATCTGGTAGTTTTAGCACTTAAATCTTATAAAACACCTTATACCATTCTGCGAAGGCTCTTAGGCCCATTCTCAGACTGGTATTTGGCTTAAATCCAAAGTCTCTTTCCAGAGCGCTTGTATCCGCATAGGTTACCGGAACATCACCGGGCTGCATTGGTACAAGTTCTTTATGTGATTCGAAATCATAGTCTTTTGGAAGTACTTCTGCACGGATAAGTTCCTGCTGAAGGATATCTACAAAATCAAGAAGGTTAACAGGATCGTTATTACCGATGTTATATACGGCGTATGGTGGAATTGGAAGTCCATCTTCGCCGTTTTTCTTTTCCGGTGCTCCCTGCATTACACGTTTAACTCCCTCGACAATATCATCTACATAAGTGAAGTCTCGCTTGCAGTTACCGTAGTTGAAAATCTGAATCTTATCTCCCTGAATAAGCTTGTTTGTAAATCCAAAGTAAGCCATGTCAGGTCTTCCTGCCGGACCATAAACTGTGAAGAAACGAAGTCCTGTAGATGGAATGTTATATAGCTTGCTGTATGCATGTGCCATAAGCTCGTTTGATTTCTTAGTAGCAGCATACAGTGAAACAGGGTTATCTACTTTATCATCAGTGCTGTAAGGCACTTTTTTATTTGATCCATATACAGAGGAAGATGAAGCATATACTAAGTGTTCTACACCTTTTTCACCGTTATCATATGAATGACGGCATGCCTCTAATATATTATAAAAACCAATCATATTTGACTGAATATATGCGTCCGGATTTGAAATAGAATAGCGAACGCCAGCCTGAGCTCCTAGATTAACCACTACATCAGGTTTATGAGTTTCAAAGATTTTATCTATGATGGTTTTGTTCGCCAGATCATCTCTGTAGAAAACGTAAGAAGAGTCTGAATGCTCAGCTACACATTTATCTATTTCCTGAAGTCTCCATTCTTTGATACTTACATCGTAATAGTCATTCATATTGTCTAATCCAACGATATTAATAGGAGACTGAGTACGCAGCAGTTCAAGTACTAAATTACTTCCGATGAAACCTGCAGAACCTGTAATAAAAACTGTCTTATTCTTTAAATCAATGTGATTCATTTCTTTACCTTTGTTTGTTGCCTTTCTAAAAGTTGCCGTAATTTATGTCTCTATTATTATAATTCAATTATTAGCAGAATTCAATCTTAAAACATTGACTTTGATTACATTTTTATGTAAAATATATGAGCAATAAGTCACTGAATAGGTGAGAATTGTATAAGATTCAGTTTTTAACAGAATTATAGGAGAAAAATATGAAAAAATTATTAATAGATAAACTTGTGAATACTATTCACACCTTAAGAAAAGAAAAGGGGCTTACACAGGCACAGCTGGCAGAAGCTACCGGCATCAACAGAGCTATGATTGGCCGAATAGAAAATAAAGACTACATTCCAACTGTAGAACAGATGCAGATGCTGGGAGAAGTCTTAGGATTCGAAGTTGTAGACATGTTTGAGGAACAGGACGAAAAGAAAGAGGAACCTGTTAAGGAAAAGCAGATTGACAGAAAGTACAATATTGCAGTAGCAGGAACCGGTTATGTAGGACTTTCCATTGCAACTTTACTTGCTCAGCACAATCACGTTACTGCAGTTGATATTGTACCTGAAAAGGTTGAAATGATAAACAAGAAACAATCTCCGATTCAGGACGAATATATTGAAAAGTATCTGGCTGAAAAGGATCTAGATTTAACAGCTACACTTGATGCTGAAGCAGCTTACAGGAATGCAGAATTCGTTGTAATTGCAGCACCTACAAACTATGACAGTAAGAAGAACTACTTCGACACATCAGCAGTTGAATCAGTTATTGAGCTGGTTATGAAGGTAAATCCTGATGCCATCATGGTAATCAAATCAACTATTCCGGTTGGATTTACTGCCGGCATCAGAGAAAAGACAGGAAGCGAAAACATAATCTTCAGCCCTGAGTTCCTACGTGAAAGCACAGCTCTGTATGATAATCTTTATCCGTCACGACTTATCGTTACAACTGATGGAAGTGAAAGACTGAACAAGGCAGCTGAAATCTTTGCAGGACTTCTTCAGGATGGAGCAATAAAAGAAGAAATACCAACCTTATTCATGGGATTCACAGAAGCGGAAGCTGTTAAGCTCTTTGCAAATACGTATCTGGCTCTTCGAGTTTCATATTTCAACGAGCTTGATACATATGCGGAAACAAAAGGTCTGAGCACACAGGACATTATTAATGGTGTATGTCTGGATCCCAGAATCGGTGGACACTACAACAACCCAAGCTTCGGTTATGGTGGATACTGTCTGCCAAAGGATACTAAGCAGCTTCTTGCAAACTACGAGGATGTACCTCAGAACATGATGTCTGCAATTGTTGAAAGTAACAGAACACGTAAGGACTACATTGCTGACAGAGTTCTTGAGATTGCAGGTGCATATGAAGCTAACAGCTCTTACGATGCAAGCAAGGAACATGAGGTCATTGTTGGCGTATACCGTCTGACTATGAAATCTAACTCCGATAACTTCAGACAGAGTTCAATCCAGGGCGTTATGAAGAGAATCAAGGCAAAGGGAGCTACAGTAATCATCTACGAGCCAACATTGGAGAACGGAACAACATTCTTTGGAAGCAGAGTTGTTAATAATCTGGATGAGTTTAAGAGATTATCCGGTGCTATCGTTGCAAACAGATATGATTCATGTCTGGACGATGTTAAAGAAAAAGTATATACAAGAGACGTATTCATGCGTGACTGATACGTGGCTAATAACCATAGCTATTTTAATTATTTGCATTATTTTTACGAGGGAAGACTAGAATGAAGAAGACTACTTTATTAATTATGGCAGCAGGTATGGGATCTCGTTTCGGGGGCGGAATCAAGCAGTTGGAACCGGTTGGATTACAGGATGAACTGATTATCGACTATTCAATTCATGATGCGATCAAAGCCGGATTTAACAAACTCATCTTTGTTATCAGGAAAGAAATAGAAGATGATTTCCGCGAAAGAATAGGGAATAGAGTAGAAGGCATCTGTAGAGATAATAATGTGGAAGTTGAATATGCGTACCAGGCCCTTTCAGATGTTCCGGGTCAGGTTCCTGAGGGAAGAACCAAGCCATGGGGGACAGGGCAGGCAGTTCTGTCTGCAAAGGTTTTGATAGAGGGGCCGTTTGCAGTAATTAATTCGGACGACTATTACGGAAAGGCAGCCTACGGGATGATGCATGACTGGCTGATTCAGGAACATGAGGCGACGGATATTGCTATGGTCGGTTTTTTGCTGAAGAATACTTTGTCTGACAGTGGCAGCGTAAACAGAGGAATCTGCAAAACCGGAGAAGGGAATCAGGTTGTTGATGTAGTTGAGACGGTTAATATTGTGAGGATTGTTGATGAGGATGGAACTGTGGGAGCTGAGGCCGATGGGCAGGTTATTGACTATGACTCCTATGTATCCATGAATTTCTGGGGATTCCCGGCTAAGGAGGGATGTACTCCGGCTTATCTTGATATGCTGGAAGAGGACTTCAGGGTGTTCTTTGAGACTAAGGTTGCATCGGATCCGCTTAAGGCTGAACATCTTATCCCTGTCCACGTTGGAAAAATGCTGCGTGGAAAAGAGTGCAGGGTGGAGATGCTGGAAACAGCTGATAAGTGGTTCGGCGTTACATATAAAGAGGACAAGGATACGGTGGCAGAAAGCTTCAGGCAGCTTATTGCTGATGGGGTGTATGCTGAGAAGCTGTACAGTGATTTATAGAGCGTGTAATTATTTCTAGTTTTTTTCCTCTTAGTGTGGTAAAATTCTTTTTGTGAGAATGATAAACGTATATAAATATAAAAATGTACAAAGTGTTGCAGCTGTAGGAAAGTGCGGGTGATTTCATGAAGAATAAGACTGCCTTAATGCTGGGATATTTATGTTTCTCAACGATATGTCTGGTTAGTGTATCTATGATGAGGGCTGAACTGGCCTTTAAAACTGTTTTTATTTTTTGGTTTATTATAAGCGTTTTGCTGCTGTTTTACGTCTTGAAGCTTATGGGTGTTATCGGAAAAGGGAATGCTGACGGCTCTGGAGCATCGGAGACGACTGCTGAAGGTGAAGATGCACAGGGGGATCCTTACCTGAGATTGGCGAAGCAGTATGGTCTTACTCAGCGCGAGGTTGAAATTCTTGAACTGGTTTGTCTGGGGAAGTCGAACACGGAGATTGCGGAGGCACTTTTTCTTTCGGAGAGCACGGTGAAGACTCATGTGTCGCATATTTTTCGAAAGCTGGGGGTGAAGAACAGAACTGAAGCTATGTGCTTCGTGATGAAGAGGATGTAGGGGAAATTAGCATACTGGTATGCTAAATATTGGAATACTTATGATAGTACTGAAACTGAAGGAACGAAGAAGAATTGAGACAAATAAGTTCATACAGCGGAGGAAAACATGATTAGGAATATTGAAAGTATTTTAAATATTTATAATTATTTTGACGGCATAATCGTAACGGATAAAAATGGAATTATAAATTACTATGTAAATTTCCGTACAGATATTTATAATCTGAGATTGAATCAGATAATCGGGAAAAGCATTCTGGAAATACATCCGGAATTAAAAGAAGAAGACAGCACCATTATGCAGGTGCTGAAGACAGGTCAGCCGATTTATGACAGGATTGAGCATCTGACAACTCCACACGGTGACTGCATGACAAACCTTTGTAGCACCCTTCCGATTCTAGAGAACGGTGAAATAGTTGGTGCAATTGATTTATCAAGAGGAATTGATTCAGATGTACAGCGAAAGTTTATTGAAATGCCTAAAGCCTCTAATCAGTCAGACTCATTGTATCATGTGAATGATATTGTATCTGCATCAAAGAAAGTGAATGATTTGAAAAGTATTATTTCTATGGTTGCTAATACTGATTCAGCCATAATGATATGCGGTGAAACAGGGACAGGCAAGGAAATGTTTGCACAGAGTGTCCATACTTCCGGAGCGAGAGCATCAAAACCGTTTATATCCCAAAACTGCGCTGCAATTCCAAACACATTACTTGAAGGAATACTTTTTGGAACAACAAAAGGCAGCTTTACAGGTGCGGAGGATAAGGCGGGGCTATTTGAACTGGCCAATGGAGGAACTCTTTTTCTCGATGAAATCAATTCTATGGATTTAGGTATGCAGGCTAAAATACTAAAGGTCATTGAAGAAAAAAGAGTGAGAAGGATAGGTTCAGATAATACTATAAGTCTGGATGTGAAAATCATCAGTGCTACTAATAAGAACCCTTTGCAGTGCGTTAAAGACAAAATATTGCGAGAGGACCTGTTCTATAGATTGAGTACAGTCCTTCTGGACATACCACCGCTTAGAGAACGAATTGTAGATATACCTCTGCTTGTTAATTATTTTATTGAACAGAATAATAACAGAATGAATAAGAATGTTTCAGGTGTTAATCAGGATGTAATGGAAATGTTTTTGAATTATCAGTGGCCGGGAAATGTCAGGGAACTGAAAAATGTAATTGAAGGGGCATTTAATGTAATCGGATCATCTGAAATCAGAAAAGAGAATCTTCCTCCGTATATGATAAATAACTATAGCGATCAGAATGAAAGACTAATTATCTATAGTGAAGATATGAGTCTTACCGAGCGTCTTGAAGAATATGAAAAGAGACTGATAATTCAGGCTATTGACTCAACAAACAGTCTTACGAGAGCTGCTGAAAAACTAAAGATAACAAAGCAGGCCTTGAACTATAAAATCCTGAAATACGGAATAAAAAAAGGTAAAGAATAAATCTTTCTTTTTACATGAGGAGGTTTGAAATAAGAGTGTTGTGCGAAAGAAAGGGCATCGAAATAAAAGTATAAATATGGAAACAGGCATTTGGTGCTTGGATTTAAGAGATAATTCTAATATTCCATATGCATTACATGGTTGGATGAGTCCTATGGGAATTATGGAATTATTGGAAAAAGATATTCAATCTGGGAATAAGGCTCTGGAGGCATTGCCTTATGATTTATCGTTTTTTAAAGACGAATCGTTTTAAGCACATTTCTACAGTCCAAGGTATCATATTAATAGTATTACGGATAGTTGTTTTCGCGAAGGAAGTAATGATTCTGATGCTTTCTCAATATTTTTTTGTTCACATCAATAAGAAATGTGATATAATGAAAAGCCGAAGGTAATATTTGTAAACTATTATGATGGGATTTTATACTTGATTGTAAAAAAGCTGGAGGTAATATGGCTTTTTTAGAGGAAAGCGAATGGTTGTTTGTAAATGAAATTGCATATAATATTTCTTTCATTTATTCTTTTGATGAGATGAGAAATAGATTTCTAGACTGGATAGGGAAACTTATCCCGTATGACTGTGCCTGTTTCTCCTTAGTTAAAGATGAGGTAGTCTATAATACTGTCTCTAAAGGGATCAATGATGAGAAAATAGTAGTTTATGAAAAACTATATAGTGACAACCCTTTATATTGGACATTGATTAGTGAAGAAAGCTTTGCTTATAATCAAAGTGATATGGTTTCTGCCGATTCTGTCAAAGACAACATCTTTTACAAGAGCTTCCTTAGAAAGAATGGATTCGTATATTCAATGGGGATTAATATTGTTTTCAAGGATGAGGTAATTGGTGTGATAAATTTTTATCGTGGAAAATCCAAAAGGGATTTCTGTAAAAGAGATCTATTTATCTTGGACATATTGAAAAAGCACTTGGCGTACAGATTGTTTTATGAGGCAAAGAAAGGTGATGCACGTTTTCTGTTTGCTGAAGGATATAATAAAAGAATTAGCAGTAAGTTTGGTTTAACTAGACGAGAGTCTGAGGTTTTAAATTATGCTGTTAAGGGATTTAGTAATGATGAAATTGCTAAGATGCTAAACGTCAGTGTAAGCACCGTAAAAAAACATTTTAATAGCTTGTATAAAAAAATGCATGTAAAGAACAGGGTTCAGCTTTTACAAAGTGTACCATTATCTACTGATAAGATTAATTTTGACGAACTGTAACCATTTACTACTATTTTTGAGGAACAACATTTTTTAGAAGAAACACTGTAGCCGATTTTGGTTCAGTGTTTTTTGTTTATTTTAAATCAATTAACAGAAATAGGTAACTAAAAGTTCTATGAATTTAGTTAAAAGTTCAATAAAAATTATACTCTCTTGGACTTTTCTAATGATTTTAAATTGATATACTAAAAATATCTTAGGAAAATGAGAGGTTATGGAATGAGAAAAACGGATTTTAAATGGATTATTTGTTATTTTATATTTTTTGGAGTAGTAGCT
>JAQYNQ010000029.1 GCA_028727785.1 Eubacteriaceae bacterium
TAGCTTTATTTTTTGACTCAAATCTAATATAGCCTTAATCATCAATCTTATATGTTTTATCATATCAAAAATCCCACAAGTTCACAATGAACTTGTGGGATAATCATAGCACTTATAAACCATCGGATCCTATTCAAACTCAATGGTTCCGGGCGGCTTGGAAGTAATGTCATAAAGTACGCGGTTTACACCTCTTACCTCGTTAATGATTCTGCTCATTACTTTGTTCAGCACCTCATATGGGATTTCGGCAGCTTCTGCTGTCATAAAGTCTACAGTATTTACTGCACGAAGCGCTACTGCATAGTCGTAAGTTCTTTCGTCACCCATAACTCCTACACTGCGCATATTTGTAAGACCTGCAAAGTACTGTCCGATACCTCTGTCCAGACCTGCCTTTGCGATTTCTTCTCTGTAGATTGCATCTGCATCCTGAACAATTTTAACCTTTTCAGCTGTAACTTCGCCGACGATACGAACGCCCAGACCGGGACCTGGGAATGGCTGACGGAATACAAGATATTCAGGAATACCCAGTTCCAGACCGGCTTTTCTTACTTCGTCCTTAAACAGGTCGCGAAGAGGTTCTATTATTTCCTTGAAATCTACATGATCAGGAAGACCGCCTACGTTATGGTGAGATTTAATAACTACCGATTCTCCTCCAAGGCCGGATTCAACAACGTCAGGGTAAATTGTTCCCTGAACCAGGAAGTCAACTGTTCCGATTTTCTTCGCTTCCTCTTCAAATATTCTGATAAATTCTTCGCCTATGATTTTACGCTTTGCTTCAGGATCTTCCACTCCTGCCAGCTTTTCGTAATATCTGTCTGCAGCATTTATTCTGATAAAGTTCAGGTCGTAGTTTCCTTCAGGTCCGAAAATAGCCTCAACCTCATCCCCTTCATTCTTTCGAAGAAGACCATGGTCAACAAATACACATGTCAGCTGCTTTCCAACTGCCTTTGACAGCAGGACTGCTGCAACAGAAGAGTCAACCCCGCCTGACAGTGCGCAGAGAACCTTACCGTCACCAACCTTTTCTCTGATGGCTTTGATAGACTGTTCTACAAAAGAGTCCATTTTCCAGTCACCGGCACATCCGCAGACAACTCGTACGAAATTGTAAAGCATTCTGGAACCTTCAACAGTATGAAGAACTTCAGGATGGTACTGAATTCCGTACAGTTTCTTTCCCGCACATTCATAAGCCGCAACAGGGCAGTCGGCAGTATGCGCTGTGATTTCAAAATCAGGACCGATCTTGGAGATATAGTCGAAATGGCTCATCCAGCAGGTTGTCTTAGGAGATACTCCTTCGAAAATCTGTGAACCTGTTTTATCAATTATAACTTCTGTTTTACCGTATTCACGAACAGAGGCCTTTTCAACTTTTCCTCCAAGAAGGTGCTGCATAAGCTGAGCCCCGTAGCAAAGTCCAAGCACCGGAATGCCCAGTTCAAACAATTCCCTGGTGTATGACGGAGCGCCCTCTTCATAACAGCTGTTAGGACCTCCTGTCAGAATGATTCCCTTAGGATTCATCGCCTTGATTTTTTCTATATCAGTCTTGTATGAATATATTTCACAATATCCATTGCATTCACGGACACGTCGTGCAACCAGCTGATTGTACTGTCCGCCAAAGTCTAAAACAATTACTGTTTCGCGTTTCATCGGATCCCTCCCAAAAATAAGATGGGAATATTATACCCCTTTTTGCGTGTTAAATCAAAAAAAAGTTTATATTCCCAAACATTTTTCTATTTTTTATTATGGTAAAACCTGCGTGCATATTTCAGTTTTGCATATTCCACAATCCGCTTCATATACACCACATCGTAAGCTCCGCCGATTATTCCTGCAACGGGAATGCCCTGAAGGAATTTCATATACAGCAGTTCCTTTGACAGGTGTCCAGCTGTCTGAACTATCATCTCCTCCTGGCTGTACTCAGGGTTCAGGCGCGGCTCACCGTCACGCTCCTCGATAAACTCATTTATGCGGCGGTTTATGGCAGCCATTTCATCACCATAGGTCAAAGCTCCCTGAATCACAAGAAGAATAAAGTATCTCTCTTCTTCCGAGTCGTAATCAAAACCATATGACAGTGCGATTTCATATATACTTTTCAATATCATTGCAGTGAAAATAGGAATATCCGGCAGACCCACACCCAGGGCACCCATTCCTATACCGGAAATACCTGAAAGCGCCATGTTTATGCGGCCTGTGGATGCTGCCTTTTTTGAAAATACACGGGCTGACCGTCTGTTTTTCTTAACCTCGGCAGAGTATTCACTAATCTGGAAGTTTTGTTCACGAGCCTCTTTATTGTAGGTTTTCTCTATAACAGCAGTTCCTTTTTCAAAAATCATTCTGAAAGCCTTGGCAAAAGCTGCATCCAGGGTACTCTGCAGTTTTTCGGGAACCTTGTCCGCCAGGAGATTGTTCAGATAAGTTTCCTTTTTGTCTGCACGCTTAGAAAGGAATGCTTCTTCCTTTTTTTCCACTTTTTCCAGTTCCTTAAGCCATGGGCTTTTTCTTTCAAATGCCATTTTGCATCACCTCTGTCTGTACTATGACGTCATAGCCTCGTCAATATCTCCCTCGCGGCTGTTTTCTCTTATTGACCTGTCCTGATTTACAGTAAGGTCAAAAGATACCGTATACATAACTTTCTTTCCATTGGTATACTTCATGGTCACAACCAGATGACCGGGATCTACTCCGGTAAATTTGTATATGCTCCAGAAACCGACATCTTCATCTTCTACCCGGTCCATGTCACACTTGACAATTCCCTGTCCCTTGCGTTCCATTTTCCACTCATACTCAGGATAAGATCCGTTTGAAAGCTGAAACTGGAATTGTTCATGAGTGTATTCATCATAGAAGCCAAGCCACACGTCATTGTGTCCCAGTCTCATCTGTCCGTTATCCAGCTTTTCGTATTGAAGTTCGTCTTCCTTCTCCAGATCCCAGCATGCAGGCGGGTCGAAATCCTCTCCGTCACAGCTTATGTGCACGATGCCGGACTCTCCTTCTTCTTCCGCACCCAGAACGCCTGAAATTCCAGGGTTTCCGCAGGTGTCATAAAGGCTGAATGTGCCATCATCGTTAATATACAATGCGTAAAAACCTGTATAAGTTTCACCATCCGATGCCTCTTCCTTGCAGCTCCAGATTCCGGTCAGAGCTTCAGGTACCACATCATACTTTTCGGAAGTGCAGCCACCCAGTCCAAGAGCCAGTACTGCAGACATCACAAGAGTTAAACATAGAGCAACTCTTTTCACAATTTTCTTTTTCATCCCTTTTCGCCTCCAAATCCTATTAACTAATACCGCTGATTGCTTCAAGCTCACTGCAAAGCTTGTCTACTGCCACAAGATCGTCCTTCTTAAATGCAGCAGTAATGTCAGTTTCAATTTCCTGTTTCTTTCTATCCACTTCCAGATATTTAGAATCGAAATATTTATCATAAACCATTTTACGGAAGCTTCTGCTGCGAACTCTTCTGACAGTGTTGTTTTCAACAAGAAGCACGTAATCTGCACAGTTTGCAACAAGATAAAAATCGTGGCTGACCATAAGAACAGTTCCTTTGTATTCCTTAATTGCCTGTTCCAGAGCCAGCTGTCCATAGATATCCAGATGACTTGTCGGCTCGTCAAGAATCAGAAGTTCAGCGCCTGAGCATGAAATCAGTGCAACCTGAAGCAGATTCTGCTCACCTCCGGACAGTTCCTTCACCCTCTGATCCAGAACCTCTTCAGGAAGCAGATACTTTTCAATGAGCTCCCTCATAGCCGTTTTAGTTTCTATGCCCGCATCCATCAGAGTCTCTGCAACAGTCTTTTCTCCGGCCTCTGCCTCAGTCTGCAGCTGTGACAGGCAGGCATATTCAGTTCCCTCGTCTATGTTTATTGCCGGGTTTGCATTATTGAGAATATCTCTTATTAATGTGGTCTTACCGGTTCCGTTTGCACCCACAAGGGCAACTTTTTCCCCTTCATTAATCCGGAAGCTTACGTTCTGCAGAAGACTCTCATCAAACTCAACCTGGTAATTGTCCACTGTCAAAACCGCTTTAGGTTCTAATGTCTCCTCCTCTTCTCTGTGCACCTCAGGCAGTGTAATCTGCGGCTCTCTTACTTCGATGAAAGGAGCTTTGATCTGCCTTGCAAGAAGTCTGTCCAGCTGAGACTGCTTGGCATTTACAGAGCGACCTATTACAGGGTTAACCATCAGGGTTGCTCGAGTACGAAGTGTTTCAACCATTTCTTCTGTTCTCGCAATTTCTTCCTGTTCCTCCAGATTCTGAATTCTCAACTTCAGCTTTTCGCGCAGAATTGAGCATCTGTATTCAGTATAGTTTCCATCAAACTCCTGAAGATCTCCGTTTTCTAAGTGAAGAATCTTATTGAAGCAATGGTTCAGCAGATATCTGTTATGGGTAATTACAAGGAGGGTTCCCTTGTAATTGTTAATCATCTGTGCCAGGCTGCTTAAGTTCCCGAAGTCAAGGAATACATCCGGTTCATCAAGAATCAGCAGATTAGGAGAAACAAGCATCTCTCTCATTATCTGAAGCAGTTTATACTCACCACCGCTTAACTGGGATATTTTTGTTTCTTCAAGGTCTGTCATCCTTCCCACATAAAGCTGCTTTCCAATATTGCTGGCATAGTTATCACCGTCCATGGCTTCATTTCTGTCAAGGAGTTCCTGATATCGTTCAAAAACTTTTTCCATATCTTCCGGGTCCGCTGTGGCCATTTCTTCGCAGACACGGGCAATTTCCGTCTGTAATTCAACAAACCTGCGGCTCAGATACTCGAAGACAGTACATTCCTGTGACTTGTCGTGAACACTGAACTGACTTGCATATCCTATTCTGCACTCGTCATCTTTTATTATTTTACCATCATACAGATATTCCTCGGGATCCATGATCATATCAACTAATGTTGATTTACCTGTACCATTGCTGCCTATCAGGGCGCAGTGCTGTCCCCTTTCAATATTAAATGAAATGTTATTATATAAATCCTTCGCGGGAAACCCGTATGAAAGCTTCTCTATTTTTATCATTTTTTATCCTCATCCTGTTCTTTTTCTAATAAGTCTCCAAATATAAATATATTAAAAATAATAACATAATATGCATGTATGAACAATATGCAGTCTTATTTCAAAAAAAGAGTCTTTCAGATTGATTCAATCCGAAAGACTCCATAAATTCATATGATCAGCTTTCCTTATTTCCAGTAATCTAAGTCAGCGTCGATTCCTGCGTTCTTAGCAATAAATACAGGATTCTTGCCTTCCTTCTTCTGTCTGCAGTAGTCGTCCAGACATTTCATAGCAGGCTTAGCAAGAATAATAATTACAGGAACGTTAACGATTACCATTAATCCCTGAGTCATATCAGCAAGATTCCATACAGTACCTGCGCTGGCAATCGCACCTATAAATACAAGGACAGTTGCAAGTACTCTGAATACCAGAATTCCGTTCCTGCTTACTTCTCTGTTCAGGATAAATCTCAGACAGCCTTCGCAGTATGAGTAGTTTCCGATTAGTGTTGTGAATGCGAACAGTGACATTGCAACACATAAGAATACAGGACCAATGCTTCCTAAATTTGCAGCCATTGAAGACTGAACATATGATGCCCCACCCATGTCAGGATTGAATTCTGTACCTGATGATAAGCACATGAATGCTGTAGCAGTACAGATTAATAATGTGTCGATAAATACAGAAAGCATCTGTACCAGACCCTGCTTAGCCGGGTGAGAAACATCTGCAGTTGCTGCAGCATTTGGAGCAGAACCCATACCTGCCTCATTGGAATACAGACCTCTCTTGATACCGTTCATGATACATGAACCGGCAAAACCTCCAAAGATAGCCTTAAAGTCAAATGCGCTTTCGAATATCATAGCAAACATTCCCGGAAGCTGTTTTGCATTCATAATTAATACGAAGATTGCAACGATTACATATAGTACGCCCATTACAGGAACCATTACCTCAGTAACCTTGATCAGTCTCTTTGCACCACCGATTACAATGATACCAAACAGAACTGCAAGGATTAAACCGATTACTACTGCTGTAGTCTTGCTGTAGAAGTCAAATGCTGAGAAAGTATCCTGAAGGTTGTATGCAGCCAGCATATTGTATCCTACTGCATAAGTCAGGATGATAAGTACTGAGAAAATAACTCCCAGCCATCTCTGCTTTAAAGCGTCTCTCATATAGAATGCAGGACCGCCGTAGCTTGTTCCGTCATTATTTCTCTTCTTGTAAATCTGAGCAAGTGTGGATTCTACAAAAGCAGAAGCTCCGCCGATAATAGCTGTAATCCACATCCAGAAAACAGCGCCTGCTCCGCCTGCACAGATTGCCGTTGCTACACCGATAATATTACCGGTACCTACTCGTGATGCTGTGGAAACCATCAGTGCACCGAATGATGAAATTCCATTTTCAGTAGACGGCTTTTCCAGAATAACTTTGAAAGCTTCCCTAAACAGTCTAACCTGAATAAACTTGGAGCGAACAGTCAGGTAAATTCCACCTGCAAGCAGAATCAGGGGAACACACCATGGCTCATAAAGAACCCCGCTCACTGCATTAATAATGCTGTTAATAAATTCCATAAAACCTCTCCTATCTAATCTAAAGCATATAAAATCGGTTAATTATATCACTCCGTTATAATTATGTCAAAGAGATTTTTGAACGGTATGATCTCTTATCCATCTGCACCAGTCTCTATAGTATTTTGCAAGCAGATGGGCACTGTCTGAAGAGTACTTAGGATCCAGTGCTCCGTTTTTGTCGTCAAATCTTTCATTTGCTTCAATATAGAATATATTAATATTATCGGCAAATTTTTCTATGCTGCGGTTTATGGAATTTATTCTCTTATTGTTGAAATATTTGTCGCTGTCGGATCTTTCCTTCGTGATATGCAGATTACCCTGTATGTAGATAATCGCGTCAGGCTGTGCCTTTCTTACATAGTTCACCAGCTTTTTATATGCGGATATAATGGAATCCTTTGGATATCCCAGTTCGTTAATACCCAGCATTATATATATCTTTCCATAGTTTTTTGATGCAAGCAGTTCTTTCAGTTTTACATTTCCCAGGCCCTTAATGTTAACTTCGCTTTTGAAAATATCTATGCTAGTCATTCCTGTTGAACAGAAGAAGTCGGACTTTGTAAAATCGCCATATTCAAATATGCCCATGGTACGAGAGTCTCCTATAAAGAGCGCATCCTGAAAATAACCTTTCGGTGCTTTCACAAGGTCAGGCGCATCAGCCTTTGGTAAGCCATCTGTTCCCTTCTTACGGGGTAAAACAGGACTTACAGGTTCCTTATACGGAATTTTGCATGACAGCTTAAGCGGCTTGCATACATGTCCGGGCATGGCAAATTCAGTTCGCAGCATTGGCCCCATAACCTGACCAGGAATATCTTCTTTACCATCATCATTTAACAGTCCTTTAACCCCTGCAGCTGCAGATACGATAATACAGCTTAATATAAAAACCATTACAAAGAATCTGGCGTAAGCTTTTTCATTTTTTCTAATCATCATCCTACCCCCTTTGTCAAAATCTGAAATACAGGAACGGGTCATTCATGCCAATGTACAGGCAGTAGACTGCGCCCCAGAATATTGCAAGATAGATAGGAATTTCTATATAGTGAGTTTTGACAGCCTCCAGGAGCTTAACCGGCAGGCGTGTGGAAAACAGCACTCCTGCAGCGAGAACATACTTGAAATCAAGCAGATTCTTCATAAAGTCTCCGGCAAACACATTAACCGGACCGTTTCCAAAGAACGGGAACAGTCTGGTAAAGTAGATACCCAGCTGACTGAAGTCGGTAATGGCAAAGATACACCATGTCAGAGGTATCAAAAAAGCCATATACACATGTCCCACAGCAGGATGGCTGTTCATAAAATCTCCGATAAACAGTTTTTCAATAAGCAGGATAGCAAACAGAACAACTCCCCAGAGCACGAAGTTCCAGGCGGCACCATGCCACAATCCTGTCAGGGACCATACAGCAAACAGGTTAAAAATCCATCTTCCCACGCTGACTCTGTTTCCACCGAGCGGTATATATACGTATTCTCTGAACCAGCTGCCCAGAGTAATATGCCAGCGACGCCAGAATTCTGTCATAGTCAGTGAAATGTACGGATGATCGAAGTTTTTCGGAATTTTTATTCCCAGCATTTTTCCAAGGCCTATTGCCATCAGTGAATATCCCCAGAAGTCGAAATACAGCTGGAAGGAATACGCCACGACTCCAAGCCAGGCCAGCTTGGTTGAGATGCTGTCGTAGCCTATAGTTCCTACCTGTGTCCAGAGTGCTCCCACCTGGTTTGCTATTAATACTTTTAGACCAAGTCCCAGGACAAACTGACGAATGCCTTCAGCAAAATCTTCGAAAGAGAAATATCTGTCTTTCGCCAGCTGGCTGCTGACTTCTCTGTATGTTACAATGGGGCCTGCAATCAGCTGGACAAACATACTGACGTAAGCGCCGAATTTTATGAATGATTTTTCTGCTTTAATGTCTCTGCGGTAAACATCTACCAGATAAGACACCATCTGAAATGTATAGAAACTGATGCCAAGCGGGAGAATCAGTCCTAAATCTGTATTCAGAATAAAATCTGCGTACTTAAACAGAAACAGCCAGCCAAAGTCATATACCAGTCCCACAATTAACGGGACTGTTCTGCTAAACGGTCCCGAGTCCATAATAATTGCCAGGATGTAGTTGACTGCTATGGTAGCAACAAACAGCAGTATGTAGTAGGGCTGCTGAAGTGCACCCACCGAGTAGAAGACTATGCTCCCCAGAAAAATTACTGCATTCTGAAATTTTTTCGGTACAATATAATATGCTATTAATACTGCAGGTAAAAATTTAAAAATAAAGTCAATGCTTGAAAAAACCAATATCTATCACCTCATCGTTATGTTCTAAATTTTTAGACATCAGGGTCAAATAAAAAGTTTCACTTATTGTTACCGTATTTCAGATAAATAATCCAAAAAAACAGCCCTGACATCTATATCGATACCAGGGGTGTCAGTTAAATTCACTTTTCAGACTCTGTCGCTGCGACGATCTTTCCCATTCTGTCTGTAATATGCACCTTTGGCTTCATACATCTTAATATCCATCTGATGAAGCATATTGTCAGAATTCAGATTCGCCGTTTTACATAATGTATATCCCATTGCCAGTGACAATTTGTACGGTTTACCGTCACGCTTGTTGAATTTCTGGATTTTCTTGTCAATGTCACTCATCAGCTGCTCAACATACCCCTCATCCTCTGTAAAGCTGATAATAATGAACTCATCGCCTGCATGGCGGAAAGCCATATCACGCTCTGTTGTAACACTGGAAATAATCCTTCCCAAATCTCGTATGGCCTCATCACCGGTAGTGTGTCCAAACCGGTCGTTAATAAGCTTGAATCCGTTGACATCTATCATTATTCCGGATATAGTCTCATGTTTTCTGGAGCCGGCCACTTTGTTTATAAAGAAGTTATAGTAAGTACGATTATACAGTCCGCTTAAATCATCTACACATGCATTCTGATTATTCAGGTGTATCTGAACGAACATAAACGCAAGGCTCACGCAGAACCATCCTACCGAGACCCCGTAAAACATCCACTGCACCACAGTGCCCGCCACACAAGGAAGTACAAAATGCAGTACCGGGAAGAACCTTACATGATTGTTTTTGTTTACAGAAAGGAAAGTCATAACAATACTGCATGCATACTGGTAAAACAAAACCAGATATGACATCACTACCAATGGACCTCTCACATAAACATTGTCTGTTGTGATTGAAAAAATCATTCCTGCCCCCAGCAGGTCACAGACAAGCATGACTGCAATCAGACAAAACGGCAGCAGCGTTGGAATCAGTCGCCTTTTTATTCTCTTCAGACTGTGATAGATTCTGTAATCCACATACATTACCCAGAGTGTACCTACACTGCAGGATGCCAGGAACAGATAGAAATTAACTGCATATTGCAAAACGTGAACAAAGGCGCCCGGCATTCCGTCTATCAAAAATGACAGCGTCTCTCCTATCAGGGCACCTGTTGTGATTAATATCATTATATTCAACAGTTTATCATCCAAATGTTTCTCACTGATAATCTTTATTCTGGACAGTCGAGAAAGAGTCAGAACCAGCAGTCCTGCAACATTTACGATGATAATTTCCTGAATGTTAATCATACCGGTAAACCTCGTCGCTTTTATCCCAATAGTTTTTTGATGGTGTATCTTACAGTTTATCATCCCACCAGACAAAAATCAACAATTAAAGCTTCGTTGTAATATACTTTGATCCGCTCCATCCACTGTAGAATGGGACTCCGTTTACCATCTTGTAAGTTCTTACCCTTACGTAATATCTTTTCTTTCCAAGAAGCTTAGTAACTTTCTTGGAGGTTATATAGTTTCTGGTAATTTTTACTGTCTTTGGACTGGTGAACCTGCTGCTTCTTGAATACTGAATCTGATATCCACTTACCTGAACAGTTTTCTTGTGCCATCTGGCCGTGAATCCCCTGCCGGATGCTGTCAATGATGACAAGGAAGTCTTCGGCGGATTGATTTTAAAGTATAATGTTTTACTTCCGCTGTAAGCACCCTTAAATGTAATCTTTGCAGAATATTTTCCAACATATTTCCTGCCGCCTGAATAAGTTACAGTATAATCTGTGCCCTTTACAAGTGACCTTCCTGCCGAATTTTTCACTGTGACCGCAGGACACTTAATCTTTCCATTATAAGTGTAGGCTGTCACCGTCAAAGCCACTTTAGACACTTTGCGGATTACGGTAACATCCTTTCTGGCATCGCATCCTGTACAGTGAACAGACTTGGAGCCATCTGCTGTCATAGTAGCCCTCTTATCAATTGTAAAACCTGTGTTCCAGGAATGTACATGTTCGTCTGTGCGAATGAAACTTATCTGATAATCCGAAGTTCTGCTTCCGTCAGCTGAGGTTACTCTTACACGGATTACAGTGTTCGCTGAAGGATCGGAAGGCACAACATCATATTTAAGTTCCCCTGTTTTTTCCTGAAATATGTGATAAAGAATATCTCCGCTTTTCAGGACTGTTCCACCGTCTTTCACGTTTTCAACAGCATATACTTTTATCTTTGCATTCCTGTTTTCCGGAAGAATCCACATATATGAGTCTTCTGCAGACACAGTTCTTAAGTCCACACTGTACTCGGTTCTTCCCGGTTCAATTTCAGGAAGCAGGTTCTCACCGGTATAGTAGTTTTTTCCAAAGTAGAGGAGACCCAGAGAAGTATTGCCCGGACTTATTTTTTCAATAATGAATCTATACTGCAGTGTAACAGCTTTTCGCGTTACTTTGAGCACAACGGTGGTTGTGTCACCGGCTAATGCCACATTAGCATCTCTGCCCTGGCTTTTCCCATTCACAATGTATTCACAGATTACCTCTGCATCTTCTTCCTCTTGCAGTTTCACATTCATTGAAACCTGAGAAACAGAATCATCCGCACTCAGATAGTAGTTTTTTACTGCCGAATCGAATCTCTGGTTTTTCCACTGTATGCCGGAAGATGGAGAAATCTCCACATCATCAATGATTTTTGATGACACAGCCATAAGGTTGTTGCTGTCGTTGGTGTAGTATATTGAACCCTCGCTGTCAAGTGCCAGTGAGCTTATGCACTTCTCCTGCATGGAGCTTTCAGGCATGAACAGGCAGTCGTAACTGCTCAGTTCTTCACTCTCATATTTGTTTGTGAAGTGGTAGAGTCCACCTGTTCCGTCGTTACATGTAAAGTAGATGTGTCTTACTCCATCCTCTGCTGTTGAAAGAACAGGTGCCCCTTTAGGTTCTGCGGGGACATTCACCCTGCCTATGATGGAATACTGCCCAAAAGGTTTTGATGCATCCAGAACCTGGTAGAATGACGGATCGTATCCTTTTCCTTCAACTCCCACATAAAGCTGTCCCTGATCTATTATCATAGTTGCCTTGATTCGGCCTTCCAGGTCAATATAGCTGTATTCTCCCAGATTTCCCAGGGAATCTACACTGACTCTGTACACACGTCCTGCCACTGTACCCACATAAAGGTAGCCGTTATCGAATACCACTGTATTACGAATGCTTCCTTTCAGGTCTTCAAGGCAATCTATTATCTCACCGGTTGTCGCATTCACTGTATATAATCTGGAACCGTCTGCTTCATTATTATTACCCAGTTCATTTTCCGATGCAAACGCTACATATGTATCAGTTGCATATGCTCCGTCCCAGTAAAATCCGTTTGCATCTTCCATTGTCCACTTAACACTGCCGTTTCCAGCGTCAACACAGAAGTAGTACCCGCCGGACTCGCCGCTCCAGGTTCCTGTGTACAGTCGTCCGCCTTCATATGTCAGTGGCGAGTAGCTTGTTCCTGTCACAGGCTCGCTTGCCCACTGCCATTTAGGTGCTTCCGGCACGCTTAAGTCCAGAGCCTCTATGCTTGTGCCGCCGTTTTCCGTAGTCACATATAACCTGTTGTCAGCATATACCATAGGGTGAAGGGCAAAACCCACTCGACCCTTTAACTCATCTGATTTTCCCAGTTCTTTGCCTGTGTTTTTATCATAACAGTAAACATACTTGTCGCAGGCTGTATAGACTCTGTCTCCGACAATTAATGGAGGAGTTGTTGCGCCGGGCATCTGTACGGCCCAGTTAAAGCAGGCGTGATTTGCATCCGCAGGGCCCGGGTTTTCTGTTACACCGTTATTGGTTGATGTGTTCTGGTATTCTGTCCAGTCAACTGCATTAACGTTTACTGATACGAATGATAAGCTTATCAGCTGAATTATCAGCAGGAGCACACCAAGGCGAACCATTCTGACTGTCTTAGTCTTCATATACATCTCCTTAAGAAATAGAATAAGACCGGTCCGGAATGTCACTCCGGACAGGCCTGAATATTATTGTTATCTTGTTTTTACATATTTTACGGTTGAGTATGAACCATAGACACTGCCTTTATATGCACGAATCTTGTAATAATATGTCTTGTTTGACTTCAGATTGTAGTTAGTATATTTTACAGTACTGTTGCTCTTTATTGTCTTAATCTTTACAAAACCGCTGGTCTTGTTTGTTGAACGATAGATGATATATCCATCAGCATTTGATTTTCTGTTCCATGAAAGATAAGCTTTCTTGGTTCCGGCTTTAACAGTCAGTGACAGCCCTGAAATTGAAGTCTTTATAGCTGCATCTCTTGCTTTTTCTGCAGTCTTCTTTGCCGCAACAGCTTCATCTCTTGCTTTCTCTGCCTCAGCCTTTGCTGCCAGAGCTTCTTCTTTTGCTGTCAGGGCTGCATCTCTTTCTGCTTCTGCCTCAGCCTTTGCTTCCAGAGCTTCTTCCTTTGCTGCTAAAGCTTCTTCTTTCGCTGCCAGGGCTGCATCTCTTTCTGCTTCTGCGGCCTTTAATGCCTCAAGTGCATCAGCCGCAATTTTTTCAGCTTCGGCCTTTCCTGCCAGTGCTTCTGCTAATGCATCCTTCAAGGCTTCCATTGATTCATCCTTTGCATCATTAGTAATAGTAAGGTCGAAAGTTACAGTAACTGTCTTTCCATTCTTTGTATATGTAACTGAGCAGTCTTTAATTGTTCCTGCTGCCTGGCTCAGGTCTACTGTAGGAGCAATTGCCTTTGAACCTAAGAATTCGCCCTTAACATATGTATTGTCAATGATTTCAAACGGAACAACGTTTCCGGCTGACTGGTAGAACATTCCCTTCTTTGCATTCCAGTTAACATTTGTATCTTCATCGTTACCGGATACCTTAAATGTTCCTTTAGTAAAACGACTTAGTGTAATGCTGAATTTACCGTAAGCCTCTCTTTTAAGAGACTGTTCTTCTCCTCTTGCTGTAACAAATGTAATGTCGTCTACATACTCTTCATTGATGTTTTCCTGAGAAGTGTTCACTGCGTCTAACTCTTTCTTTGCAGCTGCAACTATTTTGTTAAGAGCCTCTATTTTCGCTGTTGCTGTTTCCTCAGTCTCCTCGCCAACTTCGATTTCAGTGTCAATTCTGTCCTGATACTTTTTAATAATTTCATCAATTTCAGCCTGCTGATCGTTATCGTAATCGTCCTTATTCAGGTAGTTTTCAATTTCTGCCTGTGCATCACTTATTGCTCCCTGCAGACGTTCTGATGCAGGCAGCTTTTCCAGTAAAATTACCGATGCTGTCATTGAAGCTCCGCCTACGGTTATCTTTGTACCTTGTAGATTTCCGTTATAGTCTTTTCCTCTGTTGTCCTTATATCCCGGTGCTACGGCATAATATCGGTAATATGAATCTCCATATTCAGAGTCATAAGGAACATTATATGTACCATCTTCATTGCGTGTTATTCCCTCTACAACCGGGTATTCCGTACCACTTCTGTAGTAGTCAGTGAAAATAACCTCTGCATTTTTAATTTCTTCACCGGTATCCTTGTCCTTAACCACTACAGTAACCTTGCAGACAGCATCGCCTTCTGCATAGACATCGGCTGCACAAAAACACTGTGCAAACACCATTACAAAGACTAATGCCACAGCAATAAGTCTCTGCAGACCTTTTCCTTTTGTTTCACTCATTTAACCTTTCCTCCTCTTAATTAATGTCATTTTGTTCTTTATCGTCAAGTATGTAGGTTTTTCCCGTCTTCGGGTCTTTGTAGACGGTTCCCACCTCTTCCATACTTTCGCCGTCAGTTTTTTCAATTGCAGCTTTGTCGCCGTCCTTGCTCTTGTACTCTACAACAACCTGATCCAACTTGGACACGTCAACGTTAAGGCTGATAACAAGAGCAACCATAAGTCCGCATGCAAACACCAGCATAACGTCAAACAGGTTGGTCAGGCTGTCTAAAGGATTGCTGTCATCCTCTTCACTAAAACCCTTTGAGAGGTGTCTTCTATCTCTTAGCATCGGGTCCCACCTGCCTTTTCCCGACCATCCTTGTCCTTCATTTTGTCCAGAATGACCTCCATCATAAATTCCAGTGACTGAGTGTATCTGCGATACCACTGCTTACGCACCTGTGCAATTACCAGGGCTATAGCTGCGATAACCACACCTGCAGATGTTGTATCGAAAGCAATCAGCAGCGACTGAGACAGCAGTGCAGTGTTTCCCTCGCTCAGAGCCATAAGTCCGGGACCCAGAGGAACCAGAGTTCCCAGAAGACCAAACATAGGACCCAGCTTGGAAATCATCTGCGGCCAGCGCAGAGACTTCTGATAGTGCTCCTCTTCATCGAAAAGAAGCTGAGATGCATAAACCTCCCGGTGTTCCGCGTCCATGTTCTCTGACCTGATCACATGCTTAAGAGCATTCTTCTGTCTGGGCAGCAGCTTATTCTCATCAATGAGCTGACCCATTTCACTTATTTCTGTATTATTCATGGTCTCAATAAGTTTTGGAATATCCGCCTTCAGTTTTCTGTGCTCTATAAAAAACTCAAAGACAAAAGTCCCCATAACAACAACTGTGAACAACATAAGGACCAGCAGGATTATTACCACCGGTGTCTGCAGATTTGACACAATTGCTCGCAAAATACTGTTTATATTTTCAGAAATCATAATTTTCTCCCTTTTATTCTATCTCTCATATATTGACGCCTGCGCCATGTAAATCCAAGCAGGAATGCAACTGTAACTGCAGCGGCCAGAATGACCTTCACTGTCATGCTGATTTCATCAACATACTTATCCAGTTCTTCCCGAAGTCTTTTAAGGTCAATTTCATAGTATTTCAACCCGCTGCGTTTCAATCCTGTTTCAGTTGCACCGGCATTTACCTTTGTCATTGCCGTTACTGCTGTGTGCGGAATGTCCTGATTGCGGCCGTCCTTCTGTCCGTCAGGTTTTGACGGTTCATCCCCTGAAGCCTGACCACCGCTGTCTCCGTCAGGCGAATTATCTCTGCCGTCTTCCTCCGGCGAATTGTCGTCATCGTCGCTGCCCTCATCTCCGCTGCCTCCATCCGGAATCATATCCAGTAACCTGCTCAGCTGAAGTTCTGCACTGACCAGAATGGCGTAAATATCATCATCTACCAGTCCCTTCTGGGTGAAAGTCAGGTTTTCGAATTCTGATCTGGCATACAGTATCTGGTCTGCCTTGTCCAGGGTAACTGTTCCAATTGCCAGAATCAGATTTTCTACCCTCTCGGCAGCCTGTTTATCTGAATCCCCTTTATTATTATCCGTAACCACAACCTTAAAAGTCACCGGTTTGCAGTTTTCTGTAGCGTCATAAGGAGTGCCTGTTACATAAACAGTGCCTTCTCCTATAATGGAAATAGTGTGGCTGAACCAGTTTGGAACAGTCACGCTGGTTTTATCGTAGTGGACAGAATCAGAAACCCTAACCACACCGGAGGTGCTGTATGACCAGCTGAACCGCTGTTCCGATGCGCCCCTGGAGCTGTCCGCCATCCCATTAGTTATGATTTTAAGATCTATAGTCTTGTCGCCGGTCTTTGCGTAATAGACGCTTTTCTCTGCCACAGCAGTTTTCAGCGGCTTTTCGTACTGGAACAGAACAGAAACTGTAGTACTCACATTGGGATTGTCCACACATGTAACCTTAAACCTGGCAGTTCCGGCCTTCTTCGGCACTATTCCAAGAGCATGCAGGGACTGGAAAGTAGCCACATCCGGAGTCAGGCTCTCCCATGTAACTCCCGGATTGGACGCATTGGATGGTGTGACCTCAACGCGATATCCGCCTTCCCCTTCCATAATGCCTACATACTGATTAAATGCACCGTTCCAGTCGCCTACAGTTGCCCTGGCAGGACAAATAACTTTTACTCCTGTAGGCTTTACAATAGATGCCCTGATATCAAAACTTACACTTACGGACCGGTCTGCATCTAACGTATATGTCATGCTTCCTTCTGTTCCCCAGGTTCTGAACACACCTGTAGCCGGCAATACACTTGTAGATCCGCCCGCCTTGTACTTAAGAGCATGCTGCGGAATCTGAACCCACCGGTCAGTGCCTTTCAGACGCCCTTCAATAACTGCAGTTTTCTTTTCACTTCCCGAGACTCTGATAGTCTGTCCGGAAACATCCCTTCCGTCCACGCTGGCCCGAAGCTTATCCACTCTTCCGGATATAACGCGAACAGTAAAAGGAATGGTTCTTCCAAGGTCACTTAAGGTAACTCTGGCCTGATATTTTCCTACATATTTTCCGGCAAACTGGCCATAAGTTCCAACGATTACCTGAAAGGCAATCTCACCGGGATGATCCGGGTCCTCATATTCATATACGCATTGCCATTTGGCGTTGTATCCGTCATTGGTGTACTTAGAGCCATCCGGACGGGTAATATAGAAGTTTCCCGAGTCAATGTTGGTTATTGTCACCACTCCGTATTGGTCTGCATGAATAATCTGCCCGTCATCAGTCTTAAAGTATATGCGACTTCTGTACTCTTCGTTTTCGTATTCTATAGCTGTTTTCAGAGCGTCCAGCTTTTTCTTTGCCTGATCCAGATTCCAGTTAACACTGTTTACTGTAGCCGCACTGTTTATTTTATCTGTCCATGATGCAATAAGCCCTTTAATCATCTCCTGCTCGGCTTCACGATAATCCACCGGATTCTTGTAACCTTGAAGCTGCTCAATGGCACTTTTTTTTGCGTTATTCAAAGCCGTTGTCAGAGATGTCAAAGTCACAGTAACTGTAATATTATGGTTATCTGCTTTCACATCAAAATACGGATTATACCAGTCGCTTCGGAAGCAGAACTTGCTGCCTTCATGAGACTTATAGCCGTCTTTGGAAACGGTGAATGTGTAATATATCCAGTCCCCGTTTGCCTTCTGCTTTTGGAGCTGATATACTCCGGGACTTACAGCCTCCTGAGGATATGAACTGTAGACGTCCACTGACCAGTTCATATTTATTTTAATATCCTCTATAGGCGATCCGTATTCATCTACCGCCTTAATCTCCATGTTGTAAAGATTAGGATCCGTGTCTGCGCTGACCTTGGTGCCTATTCCCGGCAAAAATGCCTGAGACATAACCATTATCAAAGCTAACAGAATCACGCCTGTTTTATTTCTTATGTTTTTCATTTACTTGTTCCCTCTAGCCTGTTAATTTTAAGTTTCATTACAAAGAAAAAAAGCACTATTTATCTTCCTTCAGATAAACTGTGCTTTTGTTTTCCACATATGAAAATAGAACTGAAAAAGCAGCAACATAACGTCACTGCTCCTGTAGTCAATATATTTTATAGTTACTCATGTAGGTCTTCTGACTTATACGTTCAGATGCATAAGCATCATCATATCTCCAAAGCCTTCTCTCGTCCCCACTACAGGGATTCCAATGACTCGTTTTCACGATGCAGATTGTTCTGCACATGGATATACTCCGTAAATACAGCTACTTGCTGATTCAAATGTCATTCCAGATGAATCAGTTGTGCCCAGGATTCTCACCTGATTCCCTTGTTCAGCTAGAGCTACTGCTCTATAAACATTTATGCGTGTCTGACTGATTGTCAGGTCGCGCACGTGCCACAAAAGCAAGGTATATTCATTTTTCCAACAACCGAAATTATACTATGTGATCAGACAATAGTCAACACATTTTCCTGTTTTGTTCAGTTCTAAGCTTTCCGGACACAAACAGTCCAATCTCTGCTACAGCAACTGCCCCTATCATGTCTACAACCAGATGCTGTTTGATAAGTACTGTGCTCAGGAAAACAAGCACTGTCATCACTCCCATGGCAATGGTCCAAGTCCTGCTGAAATACCTTCTGTTCAGGCTGCCTCTGAAACAAAACCAGCTCTCCAGACAATGTATGGAAGGAAAAAGATTAACCGGTGCATCTATGCTGTATATTAAAGCAACCATCCCGGAAAAGACATCATTTCCCTCAATTACTGCTCGTTCCATTGTGGTCGGCATCAGGAAAAAGATAACACATACAATAGTTTTTGCAGTTATTTCCCCGTATATAAAACGCTTACAATAGTCTTCACCTGTTCTGGCTATTCCAATGAATCCCACTACCCATTGCACGTAAGCCAAAATGTACGGAACAATAAAAACAGGAACAAAAGGCAGCATTTTATCCAGCGTTATTTCCATACAGTAATGATGCAGCTGATTGGTCCACACCGGAGTAATGAAAAATGTAAAAAAATTAACAGCAATCATTACAACTATCGGAACCACCGCATATTTCGGAATCAATTTCCTCAATTTCTTCAAATTCATCATTTTATCCCTCTCCACCTTATAATCTCTCCGTATAGTGTATCATATCTTTTCAAAATATCACCATTTTTTCAAAAAAAGAATAACAGCTACTAATTTTTCAGTAACTGTCATTCACATTTAAAGAGGCAATGCGTTAATTTCTATTTTATCTATGAATTTATCATCCTCTACAGGTACAAGAGTCTTTTTCTCAGGTATAAGAACTCCATCAATGATTTCACCTTCGGATGCGTTTCTATACCAGCTGTACTTACTGCTCATTTCATTGACTATGTCTTCTTCAGAATTGAAGCCTAAGTCTGTTTCAAGTACGGAAGCCAGTTTTTCTATAATTTGTCTGTTATCAGGCGATTCTGTCTGAAGAGCAGCATTTGTCTCCTGAAAACGACGTTCTGTATTAATATAGCTTCCCTTAGTATATAAAGGTGATGTTCCCGGCAGAACCACGTCAGCCTGAAGAGCTGCATCAGTCATATAAGTATCACATACCATGACAAATTCCATGTTCTCAAGGTGCTCTGCTGAAGGGTCTTCGCCAAAGATCATCAGCGCTTTCACACCATCCAGACATTCCTCGCCCTGAGTGATGCCCAGGTAATTCAAACCCTGGCTGTTATTCTTCGGTTTCAGCATTACTATGCCGTCTCTAGGGCTTCCGATGTGACCTGAAAGAACAGCAATATCTGCAATCAATGTTGCACAGGCTACAGAAACCACATTCTGCTGGAATACGATCATGGCTTTTTTAGCGTTTTTGTACTGAAGTGCAATCTCTCTTGCTTCCTCAGAAATATTAACATCAGAAGCAGCAGAATCTTCAGTCAGCACCTTAGCCACCTGTTTCATAAAGTTCAGGTTATCATCAGTGTATACAGCCTTCGATACAAAAGCCATATGCTCCTGCTCATATCCTTTTGGATTGATTAGAATCACCTTTGCACCGGCCTTTGCAGCCTGCATAAGTTTTACTCTCATTACAGGGTTTGCATCAGCATCAAAACCTACAGCCAGCACCACTTCTGTGCTCATCAGCTCGTCAATAGTATTTGGAGATGCATCCAGTCCCAGTACAGGTTCAAGTCCGCAAGGACGATTGTTGAAGCTGAATATCCTTGCACCAAGCCTGTCAGCAAGTTTCTTTGCAACATAAGCTTCCTCTGTAGTGAATCCGTCTGACACTGCAACAGCAACTGCATCTTTTCCATATTTTCTGCCGATAGCTTCAACAGATTTTGCTGTCACTATCATTGCATCGTAAAGCGAAGTTTCCTCCAAGGTGTCATTCTTCTTTACCAGCGGGCTGATTACACGATTCTCGTCATTTAAGAAACTTGAGAACCCGAATTTTCCTCTCTTGCACAGGATGCCTCTGTTAACAGGACCCTCTCTGTCCGGGTTGGTTTTGACAGCAAGAGTACCGCAGGTTTCAGTTTTCTGTGCGCAGCCCATGGAGCAGAATCCGCAGATTGTGTCTGTCTCCGATGTCTGAAGCGGAATCTGTTTGCTCATAGGCAGGCGTTCCTGAAGTGCACCTGTAGGACAGACGCTGACACACTGACCACATGAAATACATCCTATTGTGTCAAGATTTCGGCCAAGTGCAGGCAGCACAACTGTATCAAAACCTCTCTGGACGAATCCTAAAGCTCCCACGCCCATTACTTCATCACAGGCGCGAACACAAAGTCCGCATAATATGCACTTGTTCGGATCACGTATAATAAATGGATGATTATCCTCAAAATCAGTTTTGTTCACTTCCCCTGAAAGACGATCCGGCTTTACATCATACTGGTTTGCCAGGGAAACCAGCTTGCATTCATAGTAATCGTGGCAGCCGCATTCCAGACATCTTGCGGCTTCTTTTCTAGTCTGTTCCTCTGTATATCCCTTTACAACTTCGGTGAAGTTATCTTTTCTCTCTTCCGGAGAAAGCTGCTTCATATCAGGGCGACACTGACGCTCTCTGTCTTCAAAGGTTTTTTCAGTAATATCTTTGCGCTCAACTGTGTATTCAGGTCTGTAGGCAATTGTCTCTCCTGCAAGATATGAATCTACCACATAGCTTCCCTTGCGTGCATCTGCTATGGATTCTACAGCTATGGAAATCTTGTCGTTTCCGCAGTCACCGCCTGCAAAGACTCCCGGAATGCTGGTCATGAAGGTTTCCCTGTCATATACGATTCCGTTTTTTCTTGTAAGCTCTATTCCGTCAAATCCCTCAGGGTTGACAGCCTGACCTATAGCAAGAATAACCATGTCCACAGAAAGTTCTTCGGTGCAGCCTTCTACTGCATGTGGTGAGCGTCTTCCGCTGGCATCAGGTTCTCCCAGTTCCATAATCTGAAGAATAATCGAATCTACTCTTCCGTCTTCTCCTGCCTTTATTTCCAGAGGATTTCTCAGATTTCTGAAGATAACTCCTTCTTCTTCTGCTTCTTCGATTTCCACCATATCTGCAGGCATTTCGTCTTTTGTACGGCGATAAATGTTATACACTTTTTCAGCTCCCAGGCGCACTGCACTTCTGCAGGCATCCATAGCTGTATTTCCGCCGCCAACTACCGCCACACGCTTACCCATAATAAAAGGTTCATTTCGCTGAATTTTTCCAAGGAAATCGATTCCACCCATCACACCCGGTGTGTCTTCTCCTTCACATCTTACTCCTGTGGATTTCCATGCACCAATTCCCAGGCAGACAGCATCATATTCTCTTCTGATTGAACTGAAGCTGATATCCTGACCTACTCTCACTCCGGTTCTTATTTCCACACCCATTCTGCGGATTGTATTTATCTCTTCCTCAAGAACTGTCTTTGGAAGACGGTATTCCGGAATACCGTAGCGAAGCATACCGCCTGCGTAAGGCATGGCCTCAAATACTGTAACCTGATGTCCCATCTGTCTGAGGAAATATGCCATGGAGATTCCATATGGGCCCCCTCCGATTACAGCTACCGTTTTCCCTGTATCTTCTCCGCATTCAGGAATGTATGCATTTTCTCTCTGATTCTGATCCACATCAGCAGCAAATCTTTTAAGATTTGCAATTGAAATCGGCTCATCTATCAGACTACGACGGCATGCGGTTTCGCAAGGATGAGGACAAACTCTTCCGATTGCAGCAGGTAGAGGAATCTTTTCTTTTATCAGTTCCAGCGCTTCTCTGTATCGCCCTTCTGAAATCAGACCAACGTAACCCTGACAATCAGTGCCTGCAGGGCAATTCTTTACACATGGAGGTCTGCAGTCACCTGTGTGATTGGAAAGCAGTAGTTCAAGATTCGTTTTTCTGGATTCCTCAATTCTTTTGCTCTTAGTTTTTATTACCATACCCGGTGCAACCTCGGTGGCGCATGATTTTAAAAGTTTGGGATTTCCCTCAACCTCAACCATGCAAAGCCCGCATGCTCCATAGACTTCCATACGCTCGTCATAACAAAGCGTCGGAATGAAAATATCATTTTCTTGTGCTACCTGCAAAATTGTCTGACCCGGTAGCGCAGTCACTTCTTTTCCATCTATATTAATTCTGTATTCTTTCATTCTATACACTACCTTTCAAACTACTTTACTTCTATTGCACTGAATTTACAGCTTTCTGCGCATTTTCCACATTTAATGCAGATATCAGCATCAATCTTATGCTGTTCTTTTACACTGCCCTTTATGGCATTTACCGGGCACTGGCGTGCACACAGGGTACATCCTTTACACTTGTCTGTGATTTCAAAGGAAATCAGTGCCTTGCAGGATTTTGCCGTACACTTGTGGTTATAAATATGATCCTCATATTCGTTTCTAAAATAGCGCAGAGTTGTAAGAACCGGATTCGGAGCAGTCTGTCCAAGACCACACATAGCACCTTCTCTTACCTTCAGAGCAAGTTCTTCAAGCAGTTCAATATCTCCGTCTCTTCCATTTCCCTCAGTAATTCTTTCCAGGATTTCCAGCATTCTCTTAGTGCCGATACGGCAGTAGTTGCATTTTCCGCATGATTCCTTTCTGGTAAAATCAAGGAAATAGCGTGCCATATCAACCATGCATGTATTCTCATCCATAACAATCATGCCGCCTGAGCCGACGATCGCCCCTGTCTTGTTAATGTCCTCATAGGTTACAGGTGTATCAAAGAGTTCCGCAGGAATACATCCTCCTGAAGGTCCGCCCATCTGAACAGCTTTGCATGATTTATCCTTTTTTATTCCTCCGCCGGTCTCAAAGATAACATCTTTAAGAGGGATTCCCATAGGAACTTCAACCAGGCCACCTTTTTTAATCTTTCCGGCAAGAGCAAATACCTTAGTTCCCTTGCTCTTTTCTGTTCCGTATGATGCAAAAGCGGCTCCGCCGTTTAGAATAATCCATGCCACGTTGGCGTAAGTTTCTACATTATTTATATTTGTAGGTTTCTGCCAGTAGCCTTTCTGTGCAGGGAATGGCGGCTTCAGCCTAGGCATTCCGCGCTGTCCTTCCAGTGAGGCAATCAGTGCAGTTTCCTCACCGCATACAAATGCTCCTGCACCGGCTTTGATTCTAATGTCAAAATCCCAATCGGTTCCAAAGATATTCCTTCCCAGGAATCCTCTTTCTCTGGCCTGTGAAAGTGCAATTTCCAGACGGGCAATTGCAAGCGGGTATTCTGCTCTGACATAAATAATACCCTCACAGGCACCCATAGCGTATCCGCCTATGATCATTCCTTCCAGCAGTGAGTTAGGGTCACCTTCCAGAACGCTGCGGTCCATGAATGCACCCGGATCCCCTTCGTCTGCATTACAGACTATGTACTTTACAGTGCCTTCGCTTTGTCTGGCCGCATTCCATTTGAACCAGGTCGGGAATCCGGCACCGCCTCTTCCTCTTAATCCTGAGATTTTTATCTCTTCAATTACTTCTTCCGGAGTCATTTCGGTCAAAGCTTTTCTAGCGGCTTCATATCCGTGAACATTTATATATTCATCGATTCTCTCCGGATTTATCAGACCGCAGTTTCTCAGAACAATTCTGTTCTGTTCTGCAAGAATTGCCGCATCCTCATCTGAAATACGGTATTCTTCTTTAACCTTTCCTCCGATAATGTGTTCTTCTACTATGTCTGCGACGAACTCGGGCTGAACATTGACATAGCGTGCTTCAAGAATGCCCTCACCATTATAGACATCGACAATGGGTTCCAGGTAACACGTTCCTATGCAGCCTGTTTTATCTATAGAAACATCTGTAACATTTCGCTCTTCCAGCACTCTTCTGAATTCAAGCTCTGTTTTCTTTGCACCACTGGCAATACCACAGCTTCCTTGTCCAATTACAATTTTCATTTACTGCACCTCCTGTGATGTTCTTGCCTTAATTTCATCAAGAATTTTTACAACTGATTCTGTTGTCAGGTTACCGTAAGTTTCTTCTCCGTCTGCACTTTTAATCATCATAACAGGTGCAAGTGAGCAGCAGCCGAGACAAGCCACGTTATTCAAGGTAAAGATTCCGTCTTCAGTGGTTTCTCCGTCCTGTATTCCAAGATACTCTGCTACAGCCTCCTCAACTCTGTCCGCACCGTTTACATGACATGCCGTTCCTTTACACATCATAATCAGGTACTTTCCTATAGGCTTCAATCTGAATTGAGCATAGAAAGTTGCTACACCATAAATTTGTGCAGGAAGAATTCCTGTCATTTCAGAAATATAAAGGATTGCTTCCTGTGACAGATATCCGTAGATATCCTGTGCCTGCTGAAGAATTGTAATCAGACTCCCCGGCACTGTCGCATATTTTTCCAGTGTTGGTGCCAGCAGTGTGAAATCCTGCTGGGATTCATTTTCAATAATCTTCTTTTCTGTGTTCATACAAATACCTCTTTAAATATATATGCGCCATAACGCGCGTCCAGAACAAAATAACACATTGTTATTTAATTGTCAATATAGTTTTTGTGTTGTATACATTATTTTTTCAAATAAATTTTGTTATTTAATCACAATTTTTTATATTAATTCATGTTATATGTTTCAAAAGCAAAACAAAGGAAGCATATTGCTTCCTCTGCTGTTCTAAACATATGTAATTATCATTTTTTATCATTTTTTCCCTATGACGAACAGGCCGGCTATCATTTCAGCAACAGATATTCCCAGCAACAATCCTGAGAAGAAATCCTTCACATCTGTTCCGCCGATTGTATGTGAAAGAGCCTGCAGGGCAATACCCATTACCAGAAGCAGCACTCCGTAAAGGATTCTCTTCTGCTTCTCCAGTTCCTGTGTTCTCTTCAGCAGATCCATAATCTGCTCTTCATCATAGGCCCGAACACTCTTTTCTTCTCTTTCTTCCCCGTCCATAAGTTCAGCAATGGTGATTCCCAGTTCTTCACACAAGCTACCTACTATGGCATAATCCGGCATACATTTTCCTGTTTCCCATTTCGAAATGGTTTTGTTAGAAACGCCCAGTTTCTCTGCCAGCTGTTCCTGGGTTAAATTCTTTTCTTTTCTCTTTTGTGCAATAAACTTGCCGGTAATTGACTGATTCATTTATCCTTCCTCCATTTATTATCGTTAGGATAAAAATACATCTTTTGTGAAAAAAACAACATCCCCCATAAGGAGAATTTGAGTGGAATCAACTGTTTCCACCCTGTTCGTCTTAATATAATTCTATCATGCCCAGATTCTGTCAATCAAGGACTTTTAATATATACTCTGTAAACAAAAAGTTGTGCTCATAAGCAGGAGACGTTAGATGATAGCTTATGAGCACTATGGTGTGTGTAAAGATATTTACTTGTTACATTCCGCAGGCTTCCATTGCTTTCTTGATTTCAGCAGGAAGTATTCTGCATTTTTCTTCTGATACTGATGCAACTGATACTCTTACTCCCTTTGCAAGTGGAACTGTGAAGATTCCCTTTTCTTCAAGCTTTGCTGCCACTGCATCCGGATCATCGCATGGAATTGATACAAAGAATCCCGCATCAAAAGGTACTGTTACAAGGTCTGCTTTCTTGGCTTCTTCCTCGAATGCCTTTCCTCTTCTCAGAAGCATTTCTCTGATTTCCGCTCTTTCCTTCTTTACTCTTTCTGCCAGCTCTTCATCTGCATAGATTCTTGCCATTACACTCTGTGCTGCCTTAGAACAGTTTGACCAGCTTCCTCTTGATGCAAACTCACCCATGCTCTTGAATTCATTTGCAATTGCCTCTGTAGGAGCAAGGCAGATCATTGCACCGCATCTCATTCCGTATGCAGTCAGTGTCTTTGATGCACTGTATCCGATTACAGGAAGTACATTTTCAGGAAGTCTCTCAAGTACAGGCAGGAACAGTCTGTATTCATCTTCATCTCCTGCAAAGTCAATGTATGCAACGTCGATTAAAAGTGCAACCTTCTTCTCTGCAGGCACCTTGTTAAGTACTGCTACCACACCTTCCCAGTCTTCAATTGTCAGGGAGTATCCTGTCGGGTTATGGGCAGGTGTATTAAGAATTATTACAAGGTGTTCCTGGTTTTCTAAGAGTTCGAATACCTTTGTCTCAAAACTTGCTGTGTTGAATTTTCTATCATCACTGAATAGCTGGAATGTAGTCAGATTTCTTCCGATTTCACTTGCAATTGTTCTGTATGGAGCCCAGAACCAGTCTCCTACAAGAACTGTGTCTCCGGGTTCTGTGTAACACGAAATTGTATTTCTGATGCTTCCTGTTCCTCCCGGAGTGGCAACTGCCTCAACGTATCCCTTTGGTTCGTACTTGCCTAAAGCAGCTTTCACAACTGCCTTTCTGAATGCGGGAATACCTGCAATCGGTGCATATGCTGCGTATTCCGGTGGTGTAAGGTTTTTGAATGTATCGGCGATTGAGGAAAGTACCATTAAATCACCGTTATCATCTAACAATGC
>JAQYNQ010000030.1 GCA_028727785.1 Eubacteriaceae bacterium
GAATCTGTGATATTATGCTGGCGGTGAACAGAATGTATAACAAATCTGACTACATACCATGTATTGCCTGGGGACGAAATGCTATTTTTGCAGAGAAGCTGTCCGTTGGCGATAAAATTTCTCTGACTGGGAGAATGCAGAGCCGTGAATACGGCAAACGAATGGATGACGGAAGCTGTGAAACTCGTACTGCCTTCGAAGTTTCTGTTTTACAGCTTGAAAACTGTCGGGAGTGGTAGTAAAATTAACTATGTATGAAACAAAAGAGGAAAGGAATAGATACGTATGTTTAATAAAGATGCAACAGATAACAGCACATACAATGTTGACAATTACGAATTTATAAAGAAAGCTTCTCCAAAGGTAGGAGCTCTTATCGAGCAGGAATACAACAGACAGAAGAACAATATCGAGCTTATCGCCTCAGAAAACTATTGTTCAGAAGCAGTTCTTGCTGCTTGCGGAAGCTGCCTGTCATGGAAGTATGCAGAAGGATATCCATATGTCAGAACTTCCGGAAACACAAGCAGATACTATGGTGGCACAAAGTTCATTGATGAACTGGAAGAATACTGCTGTGATTTATGGAGACAGGTTTTTGATACTGATTACCATGTAAATGTACAGCCGCACAGTGGATCCCAGGCAAACTTTGCCGCATATAAGGCAATTCTGAACCCCGGGGACACTATTCTTTCTCTAACACTTGACAACGGTGGTCACCTGACTCACGGTTCATCCGTAAATTTCAGCGGAAAACTTTACAACATGGCTTTCTACGATGTTGACGAAAACGGTTTCATCGATATGGAGGATGTAAGACAGAAGGCTCTTGAAATCAAGCCTAAACTGATTCTGACAGGTGCAAGTGCTTACTCAAGAATTATCGATTTCCCTAAATTTGCTGAAATCGCTAAGGAAGTTGGCGCATACTTTATGGTAGACATGGCTCACATTGCCGGTCTGGTTGCCGGTGGCGCACACCCATCACCATTCGGTTATGCTGACATCGTTACAACTACAACTCACAAGACTTTAAGAGGTCCAAGAGGCGGCCTGATTTTTGCAAGACCTGAACTTGCCAAGAAGATTGACAGTGCTGTATTCCCTTATGCCCAGGGTGGTCCTCTGGAACACATCATTGCCGGCAAGGCTGTTTGTGCTGAAGAAGCTCTAAGACCTGAATACAAGGAATATGCTCACCAGGTTGTTGCAAACTGTGCAGCTTTCTGTGACGAATTCCTGAAGCTTGGTTATGATGTTGTAACCGGCGGAACTGACAACCACTTATTCCTTCTTGATTTATCCAAGTTCCCATTCAGCGGAAAGGATCTTCAGGACAGACTGGACGAAGTAGGCATCACTCTGAACAAGAACTGTGTACCTAACGAGACTCGTTCACCTAAGGAAACAAGCGGTGTTCGTATCGGTACTGCTCCAATGACAACAAGAGGTTACAAGGAAGATGACTTCAGAGAGGTAGCCAGAAAGATCGACGCTGTTGTTAAGGAAATGGTAGCAGAAGCTGAAGCTAAATAGGACGTTGCCAGACGTAAAAATATGAGAAAATGAGAGGGGCTATCGCATTAACGGTTTCTTAATCGTTAGGGCGGTGCCCCTTTTTGCGCATTTCGTGCCGCTCTCAGGTATGTGACTCACGACGGGCACGATGCAGGCACTTTAACGCATTTCGTGCCGTTTTCAGACGCTGACAGGCACGAATTTCCGAAATCCAAGAAAAAAGCCCAGCTTTTGGCTTCGATTTTTCTGAAATCGGCGAAATGGCCCAGACACAGACTGCTCAAAAACATAAATATTCACTAACCTGAATTTTTATAGCGAGTATTTCCATACACTCTGCATTCTGCCACCGTAATCTCGCCTGTTGACAGCAAATTCTCATATATTGAGCATGCACGTGATTGGAAAGATATGTGTATGGAGTATTCTTCCTGATGATTTTCACAATCAAACGCGATTATGCTTACAAAATTTTCCATTTCAAAAGGTTTCGCAAAAAAGAGCTGGGCCAGAATCAGTATCTTACAAAAAACGTGCCTGTTTTTTGGGCTCTTTTCGGCAATTCCAAAAAATCGTGCCATGTATATTAATTCACCGGATTCACCGGCATTTCTTCATATCAAAACTTCCAGATCATATTTGTTATTTCAGTGGTCAACATGGCGCGGCCTGCGCCGCAAACGCAGAAGCCTTAAAAAGCAGCGAAGCAACTTTTCTGCTTGAGAAAATCGGAAGGTAGCATTAGAATATAATATATAGCAAAAGTGAATTGAAAGGATGATAACGATGTTTAGAGAAATAAGGAAAAAGATGAAT
>JAQYNQ010000031.1 GCA_028727785.1 Eubacteriaceae bacterium
GAACAGAAATGTGCATGCCTGGAGATAACGTAGTAATGGAAATCTCTCTAATTACACCAATCGCTATCGAAGAAGGACTAAGATTCGCTATCAGAGAAGGCGGAAGAACAGTAGGTTCCGGAGTAGTAACTGAAATCATCGAATAATTAAAGATTTCAAGTAAGACTTATATAGAAAAGACGGGTTCGTAAGAGCCCGTTTTTTTCATGAGTTCACAATTCTTAACCCTATATTATGGGGAAGCTTTACACTACAAGAATAATTGACGGCAAAGAAAAAAAGGAGTAAAATAAGAACGGGTCTGTGCCAATTTTGAACACGTGATAAAGAGGTAGAAATATGAGAAGTGATAGATATAAGGAAAAAGAAAGCAGATTTAAAAAGTTTACCAGAGCGTGGGGGATGCTGTACTTCCTTGTAACAGCTGCTTTTATTGGAGCCGTTGTTTATGCAGGGCTGCTTCCTTTTAACATTCTGTGGAAGGTAGGAGCAGCAGTAGGAGTTCTTTTCCTGTTAACATTCCCTGCACTGAGTTTTAAAGTATTTAAAACATCAAGGAAAAAGGTTGCTTTATTTTTCTCTGTAATCTTTATGATTTGTTATGGTGTGGGAATAGCTTATCTTACAGGAACTATGAGCTTCTTTTCAAATATAACGAATATAGGCGGTATTACAGAGACATACTATGTAATTGCAAATGCCGACTCATCATATAATGAACTGAAAGATATTAAAGAAATGAGTGTGGATACTCTTCAGACCAAAGAGGTTGAGTATTCCGATGCAAAAGAAAAGCTTGAGAAAAAAGCAGACGTAACCTTTAATGAGCAGGAACTTTTATCTGAACTTGGAAACATAGTACTTTACGATACAGAACGTGTGATACTGCTGAGCGAGGGACACTACAATGCTGTATGTGAGGGATTGGATGGTTTCAGAGACGAGACAAAAGTAATCTATGAAATTAAAGTAAGGACTGAAGCTGTAAGCAGCAGTAAAGCTGTAAATGTTACTAAAGAACCGTTTAACATCCTCGTAAGCGGTCTGGATACAAGCGGAAGCATAGATGAAACATCACGCTCAGACGTGAATATGATCGTAACAGTAAACCCTGAGACTCACAAGGTACTGTTAACATCTATACCGAGAGACTCTCTGATTACATTAAAAGGAAAAGACGGTGCACAGGACAAGCTGACTCATGCAGGCCTGTATGGCGTGGGAGAGAGCATAGGTGCAGTTGAAGACCTGTTAGGTATCAATATCAACTACTACATTAAGGTTAATTACTCAACAGTAATGAAGCTTGTAGACGCAATTGACGGCGTAGATGTAGATTCAGAATACACATTTACTACTTCCGGAATGCATATGGCCGGTCTGGACGGATTAACTTTCTACGAAGGTACTAATCACCTTGACGGAGCAAGCGCACTGGCTTTTGCTCGTGAGAGACATTCGTTTGTAGATGGTGATATTCAGAGAAACAGAAATCAGCAGATTGTAATGACGGCAATACTGAAGAAGATGCTTTCAAGCAAAACTCTGCTGACAAAATATACAACAATTCTCAACTCAATTGAAGACAATGTAGAGACTAATTTTACAAGCAGGGAAATCAAGAAGCTGATTAAAATGCAGCTTGCCGATATGCCAAAATGGAAGATTAAGAAGAGAAATATAACAGGTGTGCCCGACAGTGCTGTCTGCTATTCAACCGGAGACTATTATGTATCCATCGTTCTGACGGATATGGATAGTAAAGCCAGAGCAGTATCAGCGATAAATGAGGTCTTTGATGGTCAGTAGTCTATTATTATTTATAGCCGGCTTCGCAGTGGGAACTGTGATGATTGCTGTAAATCTGTATCTGTTAAAAAAAGTTATTGGGCTAATGTGCAGAAAAAAGAAGTTTGTAACAGGTATGCTCATACATTTAGTCAGGTATATAATATATGGAAGCACAGTAATGGCAGTGTATAAGACGAATATGATAATGCTGATTGGATGTGTAATCAGCATTATTCTGTTTCCGATTGCAATGGCACTGTACATGATGAGAAAGGAGGATGCCAATGGTAAGCTATGAAGAATTAGGCGCTAGAATAATAATATCATTTGGCGACGGAAGCGTCTTCATAACAGAAAGCACACTGTGGGGCATTGTCGTTGCAGCAGTTCTTGCTGTACTTGGAATCTGGCTCGGGAGCGGGCTTGAGAAGATTCCAAAAGGAAAGCAGGCAATTGCAGAACTGATTGTGGGATGGATATATAATTTCTGCGACCAGAATCTGGGGAAAGAGAACCGGGCATATGCACCTTATATAGGAACAATTTTCGGTTTTATTTTGTTGGGAAGCAGTCTCGGAGTATTCGGCATAAGACCGATAACCGCCAGTCTGAATGTAACTGCGGCTTTGGCGGCTTTGACCTTTCTGCTCATCCAGACAAGTGCAATAAGAACGCACGGTCTGAAGGGAAGACTGAAGGAAATGTGCCAGCCATATCCGTTTATGTTCCCTCTGGAAGTAATTGAAGCATGCACTTTGCCTGTTTCACTGGCACTGCGACTATTCGGAAACATCTTAGGGGGTCTTATTGTTGTCGATTTATGGATGTATTTCATGGAATGGCTAAGCTCACATATTTGCGATGTGCCATTTTTGAGGGCGGTAACCGTTCTTCCTGTCAATGCATTCTTTGACATGTTTGAACCGGTAATTCAAACATACATTTTCACGATGCTGACTATGCTGAATCTGTATACGGCAATAAAAGTAACTGAAAGCCACGGGCAGATTGCACAGGGAAGCAGAGAATAAAAAATAGGGATTATTTAATAAGGTTTTTTAATGGAGGTAAAGAAATGAATTTAATTGCACTTGGAGCAGCATTAGCTATGGGTATAGTAGGTCTGGGCATTTCTCTGGGGCAGGGAAGTGCTCTTGGTAAGGGTCTTGAAGGTATAGCAAAACAGCCTGAAGCAGGTGGAAAAATCCAGACTGCTATGATTGTAGGTATGGCTATCATGGAAACAATCGGCGTACTTACATTTGTAATAGCAATTATTCTTACAGGTAAAATGTAAGAACAGGGAGGCATTTGAAACATGACAGTATATGAACCATTGCTGGCCCTGAACTGGAACCTGCTGTTCTCGGCTATTACTGTACTTGTTTTGTTTCTTATTCTGAAAAAATTCTTCTTCGAGAAAGTTCATAATTTTATGGTAGAGCGTGAAAATGAAGTCAGAACTCAGTTTGAAACAGCAGAGGAAACCAATCGTCTTGCTGAACAGAAGCTGGTAGAGTATGAAGAAAGAATCAGCAACTATCAGAGCGAGGGAAGAGAGATTATCAAAGCTGCCAGAGATGATGCAAAAGTTCAGGCACAGGGGATTATCAGTGAGGCAAAGGATAAAGCCCGCAAGGTAATGGAACAGTCTGAGGCTGAAATTGAAAGACAGAAGTATGGTGCCAGACAGGAACTTAAAGAAGAAATAGGCACCCTTGCTGTAATGGCGGCTGAACGCATCATGAAGAGAGAACTTTCTGATAAGAATCAAAGTGAAATAGTTGATCAGATTATCAAGGAAGCTGAGGAAGAAAAATGGAGCTAACAGTATCTAGAGTTTACGGTCAGGCTCTGTATGACGCCGCAGTCGAAATGGAAAAGGTTGACGAAATCCAACAGGAGACAGAACAGATACACATTATTTTTCAGAGGGAAAAGGAATTCTACGAAATTTTGACAGACCCCTCTCTTTCTGTTGCGAGAAAGAAGGAACTGATAAAAAATGTCTTTGAAGGAAGAGTGAGCAAGGAGACAGAATCCTTCCTGTACATTTTGGTTGACAAAGGAAGACTTCATAATTACGGAGATATATTGAAGGAATTCGACAAGTTGAAAAACGAAGCGGAAGGATTTGGAGAAGGTGTAATCTATTCCGCCAGACTTCTTAATGAAGAACAGCTGCAGAAGCTTGAGGCAGAAACCGGAAAGCTTCTTGGGAAAAAAATAAGGTTGAAAAATTTAATAGACGAAAGCCTTATCGGTGGAGTGAAAATTATAACAGAAGGAAAGATAATTGACGCATCTATCAGAAACAGACTTGATCGTTTATACACAGAAATAAAAGACATATAGAAGGGAGGGTAAACCTCTATGAATTTAAGACCGGATGAAATAAGTGGTCTAATAAAAGAACAGATAAAAAACTATACAAATCAGCTGGAAATTTCAGACTTTGGCCGTGTAATCCAGGTAGGTGACGGTATCGCACACGTATATGGGTTATCAAATTGCATGGCGGGAGAACTTCTGGAATTTCCCGATGGAACATATGGGATGGCACTGAATCTTGAGGCAGATAATGTGGGTACCGTAATTCTTGGATCTGACAGAGAAATAAGAGAAGGTGACATTGTAAAGCCGACAGGTTCTGTTGTAAATGTTCCCGTTGGAGAAGCTTTGATCGGACGTGTGGTAAATCCACTGGGTCAGCCTATTGACGGCAAAGGAGCAATTGAGACGAAGCAGTCCCGACCAATTGAAAATCCTGCCCCCGGAGTATTACAGAGAAAATCGGTCGATGAACCTCTTCAGACCGGTATCAAAGCTATTGACGCAATGATTCCAATCGGCAAGGGTCAGAGAGAGCTTATCATTGGAGACAGACAGACAGGAAAGACTGCTATTGCAGTAGACACAATTCTTAACCAGAAGGGAAAGGATGTAATATGTATCTACGTTGCTATCGGTCAGAAAAAATCTACAGTTGCACAGCTGGTACAGGTGCTTGAAAACAAGGATGCAATGGATTATACAATTGTAGTCAGTGCTACTGCAAGTGATGTTGCACCACTTCAGTATATTGCTCCATATGCCGGTTGTGCTATGGCAGAGCATTTCATGTATCAGGGCAAAGATGTTCTGATAGTTTACGATGATTTATCAAAACATGCGGTGGCATATCGTGCAATGTCCCTGCTGCTGAGAAGACCACCGGGACGTGAAGCTTTCCCGGGTGACGTATTCTATCTGCACAGCAGACTGCTTGAACGTGCCGCAAAACTGTCAGATGAACTTGGAGGAGGCTCAATCACTGCACTGCCAATTATCGAAACACAGGCAGGGGACGTTTCCGCATACATTCCCACTAATGTAATTTCAATTACAGACGGTCAGATATTCCTGGAAACAGAACTGTTCTTTTCAGGACAGAGACCGGCAGTTAATGCAGGTATCTCAGTATCCCGAGTGGGAGGAAGTGCACAAATCAAGGCAATGAAGCGTGTAGCCGGCAAGATTAAGCTTATGTTAGCCCAGTACAGAGAACTTCAGAGCTTCTCACAGTTTGGTTCTGACGTGGACGCTGACACAAAGAGACGTCTGGATCACGGACGCATCCTGATGGAAATAATCAAGCAGGGGCAGTACTCACCACTGGATGTAGCTCATCAGGTGATGATAATTTTTGCCGCAGTCAACAACCTGCTTACAGATATACCGGTAGATAAGATTAAGCATTTTGAAAAACAGCTTTTTGCATATGTTGACGATCATTATCCTGAAATCAGTGAGGAAATTCATTCAACAGGAGATATGACCAAAGAAACAGAGCAGCTTCTTACTGAGGCCATTGCCGAATTCAAGAAAGCAGGTTATGTAAATGGCTGAGCAGATGCAGGATATAAAGAGAAGAATTAAGAGTGTTAGCAGTACAGAACGTATTACTAATGCTATGAAGCTTGTCTCAGCATCAAAACTTCGAAGATCGAAAAATGTGTATGAACACTCACAGGGCTTTCTCGCCGATATTTTTCAATCTATGGCTGATGCTCTGGTTTTTGCGGAGCGCGTGCCACGGGAATATGTTGACAGCGAGAAAGAGGTAAAGAACAAGTGCTATGTTCTGATTACAAGCAGCAATGGTCTTTGCGGAGGCTTTAACACAACCATTATCAAAGCTCTGGAGGAGCATCTTCAGACGGAGAATGCCGGTGTGAAACTGGCCACCATTGGAACTAAAGGAAAGGACTATTTTGAACGACGGGGATATAATATTGCCGTTGTCCATGACGATCCGGCAGATTCCATTACTTTTGAAGAAGCCAAGAAGGTTGTGGCACCACTGATTGAAATGTATGATGCGGGAATTATTGATGAAATAGACCTATGCTATACATCATATATTAATACACTTAAGCAAGAGGTGGTCATAAAGAAGCTGCTGCCTTTCCATCTGGAGGATTTCCATGCGGCAGCCAGCCTGGACCATATGGTTCATGAGATGGAATATGATCCGTCACCGCTGGAAGTGTTTCACTATATGGTTCCAAGATATATTGAGCTGCAGCTGTATAGCGCGGCAATCGAATCAGCGACATGTGAACACGCGGCAAGACGCTCTGCTATGGAAAACGCAAATGATAATGCGAGAGATATGCTATCCGCACTGCAGATACATTACAACAGAGCGAGACAGGCGGAAATCACAGATGAAATAATAGAAATTGTTGCCGGTTCTGAGGCACAGAGATAATAGAAAAGAGGTATAGATAATTGAATAAAGGAATAATACATCAGATTATCGGACCTGTAATAGACGTTAAATTTGAACCAGAAGAATTGCCGGAACTTCTTAATGCCATTCATATCCAAATGGACGGAAGGACAATTGTTGCAGAAGTAGCGCAGCACATAGGAGACGATCAGGTCAGATGTGTAGCCCTTTCTTCAACAGACGGAATCTCCAGAGGTATGGAGGCTCTGGACACCGGAGCTCCAATAACAGTACCGGTAGGCCAGGAAGTACTGGGAAGGCTTTTCAACGTACTGGGTGAACCAATTGATGAAAAAGGCCCGGTTGAAGCTAAAGACTTCTGCTCAATCCACAAGGAAGCACCCAAGTTTGAAGATCAGGATACAAATTCACAGATATTCGAGACAGGTATCAAGGTTATTGACCTGATTGCACCGTATACCAAGGGTGGTAAAGTCGGTCTGTTTGGCGGTGCAGGTGTAGGAAAGACTGTACTGATACAGGAACTGATTAATAATATTGCAACTGAACACGGAGGTATTTCCGTATTTGCAGGTGTAGGTGAAAGAACAAGAGAAGGCAATGACCTGTATAACGAAATGACAGATTCAGGAGTTCTTAAGAAGACCGCTATGGTATTCGGTCAGATGAATGAACCGCCGGGAGCAAGAATGAGGGTTGCTCTTACAGGTCTTACAATGGCCGAACACTTCAGAGATAAAGAAAAACAGGATGTACTTCTGTTCATCGACAATATTTTCAGATTTACTCAGGCAGGTTCTGAAGTATCTGCATTGCTTGGCCGTGTACCGTCTGCAGTAGGATATCAGCCGACACTTGCAACGGAGATGGGAGCACTCCAGGAAAGAATCACATCTACCAAGGATGGATCAATTACATCGGTACAGGCTGTTTATGTGCCTGCAGATGACCTGACCGACCCGGCTCCGGCTACTACATTTGCTCATCTGGATGCGACTACAGTACTGTCCAGAGCAATAACAGAGCTGGGAATTTATCCTGCGGTTGACCCTCTTGAATCATCTTCAAGAATTCTGGATCCTCTCGTTGTAGGAGAAGAGCATTACGAAACAGCGCGAAGAGTGCAGGAGGTTCTTCAGAAGTACAAAGACCTTCAGGATATCATTGCTATTTTAGGTATGGATGAGCTGTCTGAAGAAGACAAGCTGACTGTTGCACGTGCGCGTAAGATTCAGAGATTCCTGTCACAGCCGTTTAGCGTTGCAGAACAGTTTACCGGAATGGAAGGAAGATATGTGCCGATTAAGGAAACAGTAAGGGGCTTTAAGGAAATCTTAGATGGTCTTCATGATGATATTCCGGAATCAATGTTCCTGTTTGCAGGAGGAATTGATGAGGTTGTGGAGAAATATAAGGCTGCCGTAAAGGAATCAGCAGGTGAATAGTATGAGCGCAACTGTTGGATTAGAAATAATTACGCCATCAGAACTATTCTATGATGGGGAGATTGAGTCACTGGTATGCACTACTACAGACGGAGAGGAAGGTTTTCTTCCGGGCAGGCTATGGTGCTGCAAGCTTCTTGGTGATAAAGGCAAGGCACGCATAAGAGAAAAAGACGGAGTCAGAAAGACACTGTCAATTAAGGGCGGCTATGTGGAAATCAGAGACAAATTTGTCTTATTCACTGAAGAGGCCTCCTGGACAGAGCGGTAAAAGCATAACTGAATAATAAACTGTTACAGGGCGCCGATGATTATATCCGGCGCCCTGTATTGCAAATAAAGTTACGAATAAAAGTAAAAAAGCTGTTGACATTGACATTTCAATATCGTATACTTATTAAGCAACTTTATGATTTCTATAGACAGAGCTAGAAAAATCTGGGTCTGAATTTTGAGTTGAAAACGGAGGATTACCGAATGAGAGTAAAGGTTACATTAGCATGCACAGAGTGCAAGCAGAGAAACTACAATACAATGAAAAACAAGAAGAACGATCCAGATCGTATCGAATTAAGAAAGTATTGCAAGTTCTGCAAAAAGGAAACTCTTCACAAAGAGACCAAATAAGGAGAAACGATTATGGCAAGTAAAGACCAGACAAAGAAAAATGCAACCAATGCAAAGAAAGGCGGCCTGAAGGATTATCTAAAGGGTGTCAGAATTGAAATGAGCAAGGTTGTATGGCCTACAAAAAAGGAATTAGGCACTTTTACTGGGGTAGTAATCGCTACTTGTGCTGTTTTCGCCCTGGGATTTTGGGCAATTGATACTGGTGTATTAGCAGCGCTGAAATTTGTTTTGGGAATTACCCTGAACTAATTGCTCTAAACTGATATAAAGAGAAGGTACTAAAATGTCTGATATCGAAAACAGAAACACAGCTTCTCCAATTCAGGGAGAAGGCATCAGAGGCGATGGCCAAGCTAAGTGGTACGTAGTGCACACTTATTCGGGTCACGAAAACAAAGTAAAAGTGAATATCGAAAAAATGGTCGAGAACCGTGGTATGCAGGATTTAATTCTAGATATCATCGTACCTACAGAAGACCGTGTTGAAATTAAAGACGGCAAACGCAAAATCAGAACAAGGAAAATGTTTCCTAGTTATGTAATAATAAAGATGATTGTTACTAACGAATCCTGGTACCTTGTCAGAAACACACAGGGTGTTACCGGATTTGTGGGACATGGCTCCGACCCTATTCCTCTAACTGACGAAGAAGTCGCCAGAATGGGAATAGAAAAAGTTTACATCGATCTGGATGTTGAAGCCGGAGATGTAGTGCGAGTTATCAGTGGTCCGTTTGAGGGCTTCACCGGTGAAGTTCTTGAAATCAGCCCTGAGAAGCAGGTACTGACAGTTAAGGTTTCAATGTTCGGAAGAGATACACCTGTAGAATTAGAATTCGCACAGGTAGACAAACAACTATAGGATTAACTATAGAGAAAGGAGAAAAAAATGGCTAAGAAAGTTGAAGGATATATCAAACTTCAGATTGCAGCCGGAAATGCTACTCCAGCACCTCCAGTAGGTCCTGCACTAGGTCAGAAGGGTGTTAACATTATGGATTTCTGTAAGCAGTTTAATGCTAGAACACAGGATCAGCCAGGAATGATTATTCCAGTAGTAATCACTGTTTACTCTGACAGATCATTCACGTTTGTTACAAAGACTCCACCTGCAGCAGTACTGCTAAAGAAGGCAGCTGGTATTGATTCAGCATCAGGTGAACCTAACAAGAAGAAGGTTGCCACTCTGACTTATGCACAGGTTGAAGAAATCGCTAAAACTAAAATGCCAGACTTAAATGCAGCAAGCCTTGAAGCAGCTACAGACATGATCAAGGGAACTGCAAGAAGTATGGGAATCGTTGTTGAAGACTAATTAGATGGGAGACTGAGATTTGCACTGCAGATCTTGTCGCTAACACCACAAGGAGGTAAAAGAACATGCCTAAAAGAGGTAAAACCTACAAAGCTGTAGTAGAAAAGTTTGACAAGTCACAGCTATACGAAGTAAGCGAAGCTATGAAACTGGCTTGTGAAACTTCAAGAGCAAAGTTTGATGAAACTATCGAAGTTCACGCTAGACTTGGCGTAGACGGAAGACACGCTGACCAGCAGGTAAGAGGTGCAATCGTACTTCCTAACGGAACTGGTAAGAGTGTAAAGGTATTAGTATTTGCTAAGGGACCTAAGGCTGAAGAAGCTGAAAGAGCTGGTGCAGATTACGTTGGAGCTGAGGATATGGCTCAGAAGATCCAGTCAGAAAACTGGTTCGATTTCGACGTTGTAGTAGCAACTCCGGACATGATGGGTGTCGTTGGTCGTCTTGGTAAGATTCTGGGACCTAAGGGATTGATGCCTAACCCTAAATCAGGCACAGTAACTATGGATGTTGAAAAGGCTCTTGCTGAAATCAAAGCTGGTAAAGTTGAATACCGTCTTGACAAGCAGAACATCATCCACACACCAATCGGAAAGGCTTCATTCGGCCCTGAAAAGCTTGAAGAAAACTTCAAGGCTCTTATGGAAGCAATCGTTAAGGCTAAACCGGCTACTGCAAAAGGTCAGTATCTGAAGAGCGTAACAGTTGCATCAACTATGGGACCTGGGGTAAAAGTTAACCCTGCAGTTATTGGCTAGTCCGATACACAATTTAGAAATTTAACCGTAGACAGCGGGTGCCGCAAGGCTTAATTTCCCGCCGAGGTACAATATATAGATATTGACCCTGTCTACCGGCAGGGTTGTTTTATTGAGTACCACATTCGTAGAGTGACATTAACTCTACAGAAAGGAGATCAATTTAATGTCAGTAGAAGCAAAACAGCAGAAACAAGTTATTATCGACGAAATCAAAGCTAAATTAGAAAATGCTCAGTCTGCAGTAGTTATCGACTACATGGGAATCACTGTTGAACAGGCTGATGCAATGAGAAAAAAGCTTAGAGAAGCAAACGTTGATTACACAGTATATAAGAATACTTTAATGAAGAGAGCTATCGAAGGAACAGTATACGCTCCTCTAGCAGACGTTCTTGATGGTCCAAGTGCTATCGCTATCAGCGCTGAAGATGCTACAGCTCCGGCTAGAGTTCTTAATGAAATCATCAAGGACTTCAAGAAAATGGAATTCAAAGCAGGTGTCGTAGAAGGCGAATTCTATGACAAGGCAGGAATCGAACAGATTGCTGAAATTCCATCAAGAGAAGTTCTTATTGCTAAGTTCATGGGAAGCATCCAGTCACCTGTTAGCAAGTTCGTTAGAACTCTTCAGGCAATTGCTGATGAAAAGGAAGCATAAAATAATTTTTAACATGGCATAAGCCATATAAATAAGATTTGAAATTAAGAAAATAAAAAAAGGAGAAAATAAAATGGATAAGAATCAGATCATTGAAGCTATCAAAGCGATGACAGTTTTAGAATTAAACGAATTAGTTAAAGCTTGCGAAGAAGAATTCGGCGTATCAGCAGCAGCTCCAGTAGCAGTTGCAGGTGCAGTTGCAGGTGCAGCAGAAGAAGAACAGACTGAATTCACAGTAGTTCTTGCAGCAGCAGGTGCTGAAAAGATCAAGGTTATCAAGGCAGTTAGAGAAATTACTGGCCTAGGTCTAAAGGAAGCTAAGGCTCTAGTAGACGGAGCTCCTTCAAACGTTAAGGAAGGAATCGAAAAGGCTGAAGCTGAAGCAATCAAGGCTCAGTTAGAAGAAGTTGGAGCAACTGTAGAATTAAAGTAATTTCTGCATAGCTGAAAAAAGAGATTTCCAAAAGGCCGTCCGCAAGGACGGTCTTTTGTGTATATATGGGTTTTGATACAAAAAATTCTAGGAATTTTTCTGTATCTATTGACATATTGACAAAAGCATGATATCATACTAGACTGCCACGCAAATGTAAACTGTTAAGAAATAAGGAGTGATGAATATGCCAAAGCCTATAAAAGTAGGTAGAAAAGAACGTATGACATTCTCAAAAATCAATGAAGTAGGCACTATGCCGAATTTGATTGATATTCAGACAAAATCATACCAGTGGTTCCTGGATGAAGGCCTGAGAGAAGTATTCGAAGATATCTCCCCAATAAAGGATTATGCAGATAATTTAATATTAGAATTCCTGGATTATTCACTTAGTGAAGAACCTAAATATGATCAGGAAGAATGTAAGGAGAGAGACGTAACATACGAAGCTCCTTTAAGAGTAAAGGTTAGACTAGTTAACAAGGAAACAGGCGAAGTAAAGGAACAGGAAGTGTTCATGGGTAATTTCCCTCTAATGACAGAGAAGGGAACATTTATCTACAACGGTGCGGAAAGAGTTATCGTAACTCAGCTGGTTCGTTCCCCTGGACCTTACTATGGCGTTGAAACTGATAAATCAAACAGAAAGCTATATTCAACTCAGATAATTCCTAACAGAGGAGCCTGGTTAGAGTATGAAACTGACTCCAATGAAATTATCTCTGTTAGAGTAGACAGAACCAGAAAGCAGCCGCTTACAACATTGCTTCGTGCTTTTGGTATCGGAAGCAATGCGGAAATCATTGAAATGTTCGGTGAGGATCCCAGACTGTTAAAGACACTGGAAAAGGATCCTACTACAGACGAAGAAAGCGGATTAAAAGAAATATATAAGAAGCTGAGACCTGGCGAACCGCCAACTGTGGAAAGTGCAAAGTCTCTGCTTAATTCCCTATTTTTTGATGCTAAGAGATATGATCTTGCTAAGGTTGGCAGATATAAGTACAACCAGAAGCTGGGTCTGTTCAACAGACTGGTAGACACTGTTGCGGCTGAGGATGTAATTGATCCTAACACAGGTGAAATCCTTGTTGAAGCAGGCGGTAAAATTGATACAGTACTGGCAAGACAGATTGAAAATGCAGGCGTGGAATATGTTGTTGTTTTTGGCAAGGATGACGAATCAAAAACTACAAAAGTAATCGGTAACAGGTTCGTTGATCTGGAACAGTACGTGGAATTTGACACATCTGATTTAAAGATTGCAAAGAGAGTATTCTATCCGGTTCTGATGGAAATACTTCAGCAGTGTGAAAATGCAGATGAAGTTAGAGAACAGTTAGTTGCCAGAAAAAATGACCTGTCACCTAAGCACATTATTATGGAAGATATAATTGCATCAGTGAGCTACATCCTGAACCTGAACTACGGATTAGGAAACACTGACGATATCGACCATCTGGGAAACAGAAGATTAAGAACTGTAGGAGAACTGCTTCAGAACCAGTTTAGAATTGGTCTGGCAAGAATGGAAAGAGTAGTTAAGGAAAGAATGACTATTCAGGACATGGAAATGACAACTCCTCAGACTCTTATGAATATCAGACCTGTAACTGCAGCTATCAAGGAATTTTTCGGTAGTTCTCAGTTATCACAGTTTATGGACCAGAACAATCCTCTGTCAGAGCTTACTCACAAGAGAAGACTTTCTGCACTGGGACCTGGTGGTCTGTCAAGAGAAAGAGCCGGTTTCGAAGTTAGAGACGTACACCACTCCCACTATGGAAGAATGTGTCCTATCGAGACTCCTGAAGGTCCGAACATCGGTCTGATTGGTTCGCTGACAACTTTTGGTGTCATTGACGAATACGGTTTCATTGAAACACCATATAGAATCGTAGATAAGGAAACAGGCATCGTTACAGATGAAGTAAAATATATAACTGCTGACGAAGAAGAGCTTCTGATTGTTGCACAGGCAAACGAGCCTTTGGATGAAGAAGGTCACTTCGTTAATGCAAAGGTTGCAGCCAGAGGAGTAGGCGGTGAAATCGCCATGTTCCCAAGAGAAGTTGTAGACATGATGGATATCTCACCTAAGCAGGTAGTATCTGTTGCTACAGCAATGATTCCGTTCCTGGAAAACGACGACGCTAACCGTGCCCTGATGGGTTCAAACATGCAGCGTCAGGCTGTACCTCTACTTGTTACAGAAGCTCCGTACGTTGGAACAGGTATGGAGTATAAGGCAGCCAGAGACTCAGGTGTAGTTATTCTTGCAAAACATGCAGGTACAGTTGAGTTTGTAGATGCCGAAAAGATTGTTATCAGAAGAGATGACAACAATGAGAAAGACGAATATACTCTGTTAAAGTTCAAGAGATCCAACCAGGGAACTTGTATCAACCAGAGACCGATTGTAAATCACGGTGAACACATTGAAGAAGGAGAAGTTATTGCTGACGGACCTTCAACTGACCTTGGTGAAATTGCATTAGGCAAGAACCTTCTGATCGGATTCATGACATGGGAAGGATATAACTACGAGGACGCTATCATTCTTAATGAAAGACTTCTTATGAATGACGTTCTGACATCACTTCACATCGTTGAGTACGAATCAGAAGCAAGAGACACCAAGCTTGGACCTGAAGAAATCACAAGAGACATTCCTAACGTTGGAGAAGATGCGCTAAAAGATCTTGATGAAGAAGGTATCATCAGAATCGGAGCAGAAGTAAGTTCTACAGATATCCTGGTTGGTAAGGTTACTCCTAAGGGTGAGAATGACCTTAGCGCTGAAGAAAAGCTGTTAAGAGCCATCTTTGGTGAAAAGGCCAGAGAAGTAAGAGATACATCATTAAGAGTACCTCACGGCGAAACAGGTATCGTAGTAGACGTTAAAATATTTACAAGAGAAAATGGAGACGAACTTCCTCCGGGAGTAAATAAGCTTGTCAGATGTTACATCGCAACAAAGAGAAAGATGAACGTTGGAGACAAGATGGCCGGAAGACACGGTAATAAGGGTGTTGTTTCCAGAATTCTTCCGGAAGAAGATATGCCATTTATGGAAAACGGTGAACCACTTCAGGTAATGCTGAACCCACTGGGTGTACCTTCACGTATGAACGTTGGACAGGTGCTGGAAGTTCACCTTGGATTAGCGGCCAAGAAGAAGGGATGGTATATTGCTACTCCTGTATTCGACGGAGCTAACGAAAAGGATATCCGCGAAATGCTTGTAGACTGCGGATATTCCGAAACAGGTAAGTTAAGACTTAGAGACGGTAGAACCGGAGAATGGTTCGATAATCCTGTAACTGTAGGTTACATGTACATGCTGAAACTTCACCATCTGGTAGATGACAAGATTCACGCAAGAAGTACAGGTCCTTACTCACTGGTAACCCAGCAGCCTCTTGGCGGTAAAGCTCAGTTTGGTGGACAGCGTTTCGGAGAAATGGAAGTATGGGCACTGGAAGCTTACGGTGCAGCATACACATTACAGGAAATCCTAACTGTAAAATCCGACGATATCGTAGGAAGAGTTCAGACATATGAAGCAATCGTTAAGGGCGAAAATATTCCTGAACCTGGAATCCCTGAATCATTTAAGGTTCTGATTAAGGAAATGCAGAGCTTAGGCCTTGACGTAAGAGTGCTGTCAGAGGACAACACTGAAATTGAAATCAAGGAGTCTTCATATGAAGAATCAAACGGCATCGACGAAATCATGTCAGTAAATACTGAACTGGAAAGTGAAGAAGAACTTTTCGCAGAAGGTTTTACTGAAGATACACCAGAAGATGATAACCCAACTGAGCTATAAGAAAGGGGAGGAAAACTTTGACTGAGAATGTAAAAAGCACAAATAATTTCGAATTAAATAATTTCGAATCTTTACAGATCAAATTGGCTTCCACAGAAAAAATTCTGGAATGGTCACACGGCGAGGTAACCAAGCCTGAGACTATTAACTACAGAACACTTAAGCCAGAAAAAGAGGGTTTATTCTGTGAACAGATTTTTGGACCGACTAAGGACTGGGAGTGCCACTGCGGTAAATATAAAAGAATCAGATATAAAGGCATTGTCTGCGATCGTTGCGGAGTAGAAGTTACTAAGGCAAAGGTTAGAAGAGAGAGAATGGGACACATTAAGCTGGCTGCGCCTGTGTCTCACATCTGGTACTTCAAGGGTATTCCTTCAAGAATGGGATTACTTCTTGATGTTACACCAAGAAATCTGGAAAAGGTTCTTTACTTTGCAGCATACATCGTAACAGATCCGGGAGAAACAAGCCTTGGATATAAAGAAATCCTTACAGAAGTTCAGTACAGAGAAGCCAGAGAACAGTATGGTGATGCATTTAAGGCAGCTATGGGCGCAGAAGCAGTTAGAGAGCTTCTTGCACAGATTGACCTAGATGAATTGTCGGCTAAGCTTCGCGAAGGACTTAAGGATGCAACAGGACAGAAGAAAATCAGAATCGTAAGACGTCTGGAAGTTGTAGAAGCATTGAGAGCATCAGGAAACAGACCTGAATGGATGGTACTGGAAGTAATTCCTGTAATTCCACCCGATCTTAGACCTATGGTCCAGCTGGATGGAGGAAGATTTGCAACTTCTGACCTGAATGACTTATACAGAAGAGTTATTAACAGAAATAACAGACTTAACAGACTTCTTGAACTGGGTGCACCAGACATCATTGTCAGAAACGAAAAGAGAATGCTTCAGGAAGCAGTTGACTCTCTAATCGACAATGGCAGAAGAGGCAGACCTGTAACAGGTCCCGGTTCCAGACCACTTAAGTCACTGTCAGATATGTTAAAGGGTAAACAGGGTAGATTCAGACAGAACCTGCTGGGTAAGCGTGTTGACTATTCAGGACGTTCCGTAATCGTAGTAGGACCTGAGCTTAAATTCTACCAGTGCGGTCTTCCTAAGAAGATGGCCCTTGAACTGTTCAAACCTTTCATTATGAAAGAACTTGTTGAACAGGGATACGCACACAACATTAAGAATGCAAAGAGAATGGTTGAAAAGGTAAGACCTGAAGTATGGGACGTATTAGAAGGCGTTATTAAAGAACACCCTGTAATGCTTAACCGTGCACCTACTCTTCACAGACTTGGTATCCAGGCATTCGAACCGGTACTGGTTGAAGGTAAGGCAATTAAGCTGCATCCACTGGTATGTACAGCATTTAATGCTGACTTTGACGGAGACCAGATGGCGGTTCATCTGCCACTTTCAGTTGAAGCACAGGCTGAAGCAAGATTCCTGATGCTTTCAGTAAACAATATCCTTGCTCCAAAGGATGGATCACCTATTACAACTCCTACACAGGATATGATTCTGGGTGCATATTACCTGACATATCCGGGAACACGTAAGAAGATTGAAATCGTAGATGGCAAGGAAAAAATTTCATACGCAACAGATGAATTTAATGATAAAAAAGTAAGAGAAGACCTGGATGCAAGAGGTTTTGAACGTGTTCCGGAAAAGGGAGACGGCAAAATCTTCACTGACATCAATGAAATGCTGATGGCATATCAGGACGGTGTTTGCGACATTCATGCCAAGGTTAAGGTAAGAATGTACAAAGACGCAGACGATAAGAGAGGTCACCTGGTTGAATCAACCGTTGGTAGATTTATCTATAATGAACAGATTCCTCAGGACCTAGGCTTTATCGATAGAACTAAGGATGAATACTCACTTGAAGTTGACTTCCTGTGCGACAAGAAAAAACTGGGTGCAATCATCGACAAGTGCTACAAGGCACATGGAAATACCGGAACTGTTATCCTGCTTGACTATATCAAGAGCATGGGATATCACTACTCTACAAAGGCAGCAGTAACTATCGGTGTAGAAGATATGACAATTCCTGAAAACAAGTGGGATATCGTTGCTGAATCCCAGAAGCAGGTAGATAAATACGAAAAAGCTTATAGAATGGGTCTTATATCCAATGCTGAAAGATATGAAAAGGTAATCGAAATCTGGAACAAGACTACAGATGATGTTGCAGATGCTCTGATGGATTCACTTGAACCACAGAACAACCTGAATATCATGGCAACATCCGGAGCCAGAGGTAGTAAGAACCAGATCAGACAGGTCGGAGGTATGCGTGGTCTGATGGCAAACGCTACAGGTAAAACTGTAGAAATCCCTATCAAAGCTAACTTCCGTGAAGGTCTGTCCATCCTGGAATACTTCATTTCATCAAATGGTGCCAGAAAGGGTCTTGCCGATACAGCTCTTCGTACAGCCGACTCAGGATATCTGACAAGAAGACTTGTAGACGTATCTCACAATATGATTGTTAGAGAAATCGACTGTGGAACAGATGAAGGTGTAGAAGTTAGAGCCTTTACAGACGGTGTAGAAACAATCGAACCTCTTAACCAGAGAATTGCGGGAAGAACTGCACTTACAGATGTAGTTAACCCTAAGACAGGAGAAATTATCGTTGAAGCCGGAACAGAAATCAGCGATGATCAGGCTGATGCAATTGTAGCAGCTGGAATCGAATCCGTTGCTATCAGATCAGCAATGACTTGTCGCAGCAAAGTTGGTATCTGTGCTAAGTGTTACGGAAGAAATCTTGCAACAGGAGAAAGCGTTAACATCGGTGAGGCTGTTGGTATCATCGCGGCACAGTCAATCGGTGAACCGGGTACACAGCTGACAATGAGAACTTTCCATACAGGTGGTGTAGCAGGAAGCGATATCACTCACGGTCTTCCAAGAGTAGAAGAACTTTTCGAAGCAAGAAAGCCTAAGGGACTTGCCGAGATCTGCGAAGAAGACGGTGTAATCATCGACATTCAGCCGAGAACAGATAACAAGACTGAAGTTACTGTAAGAAATGATGAAACCGGAGACAGAGTCTACGTTGTGCCTTACGGAGCAAGACTTGCACATAAGAAGGGTGACTTTGTTCAGGCAGGTCACAATATCACAAGCGGACCTCTTAACCCACATGACATCTTAAGAATTAACGGTGTCGGAGGAGTATATCAGTACCTGCTGAAGGAAGTACAGCGTGTATATAAGAACCAGGGTGTAGATATCAACGATAAGCACGTCGAAGTAATCGTAAGTCAGATGCTGTCAAAGCTGAAGATTGAAGATGCCGGAG
>JAQYNQ010000032.1 GCA_028727785.1 Eubacteriaceae bacterium
GAGGCTAACGAGGACGCAACAAAGGAAATTCCTGAAGTTGTAGACAAAGATGGAAGAAGCACATACGAAGTTCCATTAGAGGAATTTGGCAAGGTATTTGATTTAGCAGCATATAGCAAGAGCAGAGACAGATGGTACGACCGTAAAATCATATTCTATATGACAGGACATGAAACTCCTGAAATCACAAAAGTAACAAGAGGAACTAAATCAATTGAAGTTAAGTGGACAAACAAGCCTGACCACGCTACAGGATATCAGCTATATGTAGGCACTACAGGAAATGTTGATGAACCAGATGAATGGAGAACAATTGAAACAAAGGCTAGCTCTTGCCTAGTTAAGGGGCTAGATTCAGGAGAAAAGGTTTATCTGAGAGTTAAGGCTGAAATCAATCCATTTGGTGATTCCATGTCACAGAACTTCTCTGATTGGAGCCGGGTAAAGACAGTTACTACATTATCAAAGGTTGCAAAAACAACTCTTAAATCAGTAACTTCACCTGCGAAGAAGACACTTAAGGTTACATGGGCTAAGAAAACAGCAGATGTAACAGGATATCAGATTATGTACAGCACTAAAAGAAATTTCAAGGGTGCAAAGACAGTTACAGTAAAGAAGAACACAGTAACTTCATACAAACAGACAAAGCTTAAGAGTGGAAAGAAATATTACGTTAAGGTTAGAACTTACCAGCAGATTGGAAAAACAAAATACACTTCTGCATGGTCAGCAGCTAAGAGCGTAAAAGTTAAATAGATAAAGAGGGATGAAAGATTTGAAAAAGAAATTTATTGCACTGGCATTGGCATTTTGCCTTGCAGGAACTCAGGCTATCCCGGCACTTGCCCTTGGTGACAACGAATCGCTAGTTGGCGATGCGACAGTCAAAGCAAGCGAAGAGAGCGTCGTTTCTGAAAATGGTAGCCAGTTAGATGCAGAAAAAGCAAATGGGGACTCTGTTACAACAGAAAATAAAACAGCAGAAGACCAGAATGCATCATCCGGAGTCGAGACTGTAACAGGTGCAACAACTAAGCCTGACACAAATACTGATACCAGTACTGGTGCAGACTCAGACAACAAGGGCGATGCGGCTGCAGAAGCGTATGGCGTATATAAGCCAGACAGCTTCACGGTTACAGGGGGCACAGGAAAGGTAAAAATCACTTGTCCTGCCGTAAAGAACAGTAAAGATGGATTTTTAGCCAAAGTCGTTTTTAGCAGTAAATACTATAAAAAGATGGCGGTAAATGGCGTGGAGTACCAGGCTTCAGTTAATGAAGGGGCAAAGACTTCAACCTTTATCATTCCAATTAAAGTCAATGAAGACAATACTATTGTTGCAACAACTTATGCAATGAGCGAGCCTCACGACATCGAATATGTAATTAAGGCGACATGGACAGCTAACTCTGAAAAGTCCGATGAAAGCTTCCAGCTTCCGGGGGAAGGCACTGGCAGTGACAAGGATCCGTCCGAAAAACCTGGCGATAAGCCACAGGATACAACTCAGGATAAGCTGGCAGATGGAACCTATAAGGTAATTTCCGATACAGATAACAGAATGTTCTACATTCCATTAGACGCAAAAGGAAAGAAGTACACAATCCTAAAAAAGAAGAACGGCAAGCTTCAGATTACCATGGCCCTTACAGGCACAGGTTACGATGCCCTTTACCTAGGCACCATAGAAGAGGCTGACAAGGCATCTAAGGACAAGTGGATTAAGTACAGCGTGGACCAAAAGCATTATGTTTACACCTTTGAAATTCCGACCCTTGACACAGAGCTACAGATGGCAGCACATTCAAGTGCCCGTGACAGATGGTATCAGCATACGGTTATCTTTAAGAGCGCTGAAGCTATAAAGGTTAAGGAAGGTACTTCGGCTGTTCCAGCAGAGTCATACAATCCGTCCAAGCCAAGCATTCCGACAATTCCTAACGTTAACAACAAGCCATCAAAGCCAAAAGACAACAAAGTGGAGAAACCTTCAAAGTCCCACAAGGATACTAATAGAGAGACTTCCGCAGTTAATAGCTCAACAGGATTAAAGGACGGCGTTTACGCTCTTGATAGCTTCAGCTGGTCAGGCGGCAGCGGAAGACTGGCATACATTCAGTGCACCAAGCTGACTGTTTCTGGCGGGCAGGCTTATGCAACTATAGAGTTTGGAAGCTCAAGCTACGACCTGCTTAAGGCCAACGGAAGAGTTTACTCAAAGAGTGGAAGCGGAATGTCTACATTCACAATTCCGGTACAGCTTAATGCAAATAACACCATTGTTGGTAGAACCGTTGCAATGTCACAGCCACACTGGATAAGCTATACAATTTATCCATATATCGCTGACACAGGCAATGCAAAGACTATCAGCAAAGATGGAAAAGCAACTGACGGCAAGGCAATGAGCACAGTAAGCAATAACAAACTTACAAAGAAAGCACCTGAAATTGCCGGTCTAAAATATGTATCAACAACAAAGGTCAAGAATGCTAAGAATTTCAAGATTTTCAACTATGAAAAAGGTGTTACACTTATTCAGATTTCAATGACAAAGAACTCAGCGTTGAAATATAAGAAGAAGGATAAGGATGAAGCCGAAAAAGTTGAATACGATGATGACGGCAAGCCAATTGCTAAGTCAGCAGGAGAAATCACAGAGGAACTTTATCACAGCAAGGTTGTCAATTACCTGATAGTTCCAAAGGGAGTAGAAGTTCCTGCAGGTTTGGAAAAAGAAATGGTCATCATTCAGAGGCCAGTGAACAAAACCTACACAGCTTCAAAAGCTGCCGTAAATTTTATTGAGGACCTAGATATTTCCAAGAAAATCGCAGCAAAGGGTAAGCATGAGGAGACAGACTATAAGGAAATCATTAAGAATAAGATTAACCTTGCGTTCTTCTCAGGGAAGATGATTCCAGAAAAAGATTGCGATAAGAAGGAAGTCAAGGAACTGAAGGCAGAACTGGAAAAGGTAGAAAAGAGATTTGCAACCCTAGGAATTCCCCTAATCATTGACAGATCAGCAGCTGAAAAAGATGAACTTGGAAAGGCTGAATGGGTCAAGGTTTACGGAGCAGTTTACGGCTGTCAGAAGAAGGCTAAAGAAGTCTATAGTGACGAAGCAAAAGAGATAGAACAGAAGTTAGATAAAGAGGAAGCAGATAAGAATGAGAAATAAGAGACGTTTGCCCCTGCTGGTTTTGATAGTACTGTGTATGACGGCCATGCTAATGTGCACCGCATGCGGCGGCTCTGGAGACGGGGGAAGTACAGAAGATACAAAGAAGGCCGAAGCGCCAAAGATAGACGGGCTGACTTTCACCGAGCGGGTAGATTTAGACTATGCGCAGGAGTTCGACATCTTTAAGTATGAGGACGGCTACGCAGTTATAGACACTCACGAAGATAAGAAATTCCTTCTGGTTCCGAAAGGCAAAGACGTGCCGGAGAATCTGGACGATTCACTGGTTGTTGTAAACGAGCCGGCGGATAATATTTATCTGGCAGCCACTGCGTCTATGTCGCTATTTGATGCAATGGGGGCAATGGACCACGTGACTATGACATCCGTTAATGCTAATGGATGGTCCGTGGATGCGGCTGTGAAGGCTTTGAAGTCCGGAAAGATGCAATATGCGGGCAAGTATAACGAGCCGGATTATGAGATGATTCTGGATAATAACTGCGAGCTAGTAGTTGAGTCTACAATGATTTACCATAATCCTGAAGTTAAGGAAATGTTTGAGGAACTGGGACTTCCTGTATTTGTTGACCGTTCCAGCTATGAGAGCAATCCGCTGGGAAGAACAGAGTGGATTAAGGCTTATGGGGTTTTGACCGGTAAGGAAAAGGAAGCTAATGAGTTCTTCGAAAAGCAGAAGAAGGTAATCAAGCAGCTTGATGATATGGAAAACACAGGGAAGACAGTTGCCTTCTTCTATGTGACAACTGACGGAAAGGTTGTTGTAAGAAGCAGCCATGACTATGTTTCCACAATGATCAAGATGGCCGGCGGAAAGTATGCTTTCGAGGGCATTGAGGACGAGTCTGGAAAGGCTTCAGTTTCAATGACTATGGAAAGCTTCTATGAGGCGGCTGTGGATGCAGATTACATTGTATACAACGGCAGTATCGATAACACGGTTAAGAGCCTGAAGGACCTTTATGCAAAGGATGAAATCTTCAAGAAGTTCAAGGCTGTTAAGGAAGGACACTGCTATATGACTGGAAATTCTATGTATCAGCGTACTGATGTAATCAGCAATATGATTATGGATTTCAATAAGATTTTAACAAAGGAAAATCCAGGAGACATGGAATTCCTTACTAAGATGAAGTAAAGATGGAGGAGTGAATGAGTAAAGATAACCATTTGGGCTTTCGCAATGAGGTTTTTCGGAGAAGATGCAGATACATGCTTGTTTTTGCCATACTCATTGTTGCTTTCTTCACCATCACTGTTTTGAATATTAATACCGGAAGCGTCAATATGCCTGTGCCCAACATCTTCAAGGCACTTTTCCTGAGAGAGGGAACTGAGAGGGAAATGGACATTATCTGGCATATAAGACTGCCGAGAATTATAATGGCGGCAGTGCTCGGAGGAGCACTGTCACTTTCTGGTTTTTTGCTTCAGACATTTTTCGAGAATCCTATTGCAGGACCTTATGTTCTCGGAATTTCTTCAGGAGCAAAGATGGTGGTTGCACTGGTAATGATAGTCGGACTTAAGTATGCGTATACCCTGTCATCATATTCCCTTATTATAGCAGCCTTTGTAGGCTCACTGCTATCAACGGGTTTCATACTCTTGGTTGCAAGGCGAATTAAGAATATGGCGGCTTTGTTAGTTGCAGGTATCATGATTGGATACATCTGCTCAGCGGTAACAGATTTCACAGTTACCTTCGCCAGCGACTCCGACATCGTCAACCTGCACAACTGGTCCCTGGGAAGCTTCTCCGGCATGAGTTGGAGCAATGTTCAGGTGGGCATCATCGTTGTTGGCATTACAACTATCTTAACCATGGCAATGTCAAAACCAATAGGGGCGTTTCAGCTAGGTGAAGCCTACGCACAGAGTATGGGTGTGAATATAAAGATTTTTAGAGTCTTGTTAATTTTGCTGTCCAGCATGCTGTCAGCCTGCGTAACAGCATTTGCAGGTCCGATTTCCTTCGTTGGAATTGCAGTGCCGTTTATTGCAAAGGGCAGCCTAGGAACATCTAAGCCACTGGTTGTAATACCAGGAGCCTTTATTTGCGGAGCAGTATTCTGTATGTTATGTGACCTTATAGCGAGAACCGCATTTGCGCCGGTAGAGCTGAGTATCAGTACAGTTACATCAATATTCGGAGCGCCTATTGTAATTTACATGATGATAAGAAAGCGTAGCAGAATATGAGTGAGAATTTTTTCGAAATAAATAAGCTTTCAGTTGGATACAACAAGAAAGCGTTAATTGAAGATATCTGCTTCGACATAAAGAGGGGCGAAATCGTAACCCTTATAGGACCAAACGGAGCAGGAAAGTCCACAATTCTAAAGAGCATAACCAGACAGCTTGAAATCATAAATGGAAATGTGGTTCTAGATGGAGGGAATCTTAAGGATTTATCCTTCAAAGAACTGGCCGTAAAAATGGCGGTGGTTCTTACAGAAAGAATCAAAACTGAGCTGATGACATGCTATGACATTGTGGCAACAGGCCGATATCCATACACAGGAAGACTGGGAATCCTGAGCTACGAGGATCAGGAAAAGGTTGAGGCGGCTCTAGCTGCAGTTCATGCAACTGAGCTGGGAGGCAGGGATTTCAGCGCCATCAGCGATGGCCAGAGGCAGAGAGTTCTACTAGCAAGAGCAATTTGCCAGGAACCGGATGCCATAATCCTTGACGAGCCTACATCCTTCCTGGATGTAAAATATAAGTTAGAACTTCTTTCCATACTGAGAGGTATGGCAAAGGAAAACAATATTACCGTAATTATGAGCCTTCATGAAATTGACCTAGCTCAGAAAATTTCCGACAAAATCGTCTGTGTCAAAGGCGATAGAATTTACCGTTACGGCAAGCCGGAGGAAATCTTCGATGAAGAGACTATCAGGGGGCTTTATGAAATCGACAACGGTTTCTTCGACCCGCTGTACGGAAGCATTGAGCTGCCTAGACCTGAGGGTGAGCCAAAGACAATGGTAATTTCCTCAAGCGGCAAGGGTATCAAAACTTACAGAATGCTCCAAAAGGAAAATACTCCTTTCATAGCAGGCATTCTATATCCGGGAGATACGGATTATCAGCTGGCAAGGCTTCTGGCAACAGAAATAATAGAAGAAAAGCCTTTCTGTGGCATTAGTGAATCGGCTATGGAAAAGGCGAGAGCCGCAATGAAGCGGTGCGACCGCGTAATTTACGCAGGAGCTGATATAGGCACGTATAATAAGGAAATCCTTGACCTTGTTGAAGAGGCGAGAAAAGAGGGAAAGCTTGAAGAATACTAATAATAGTGGACAATTCAAGAAAGAGAAACAGACAGGTTTTAAGACTGGTATAGAAGACTACTATATCATCAAGGATAATAAGAAAATGCGTTTTGGCTATACGACAGGAAGCTGCGCTGCAGCAGCGACAAAGGCTTCAGCCAGAATGCTCTTGGGTCATGGGACGGAGGACCAGGTGGTCTCTGTCCTGTTGCACACGCCTAAGGGGATAGACCTTAACTTGGAGGTTTTGGACGTTTCCAAGGGCGGTAGCGTGACTGGCGCTGGCGAAGCCAGAAGCGATGATAGTCAGGCCTGGGTGCAATGCGGCATAATGAAGGACGGCGGTGACGACCCTGATGTGACTAGTGGACTGATTGTCTATGCGAAGGTTAGCAAGCAGAAAAGTGATATTACCATTGACGGCGGTGAAGGCGTGGGACGAGTGACCAAGCCGGGACTGGAGCAGCCTGTAGGTGAGGCCGCC